>DDXN01000011.1 GCA_002347605.1 Candidatus Dojkabacteria bacterium UBA2259
TTTAAAGGTTGGAACCTAATAGGTATATACGGTACCAATGTTAAGAAATATACTGCTAAAACCATGTTACAAGACATAAATGCATACAAAAAAGTAGACTTTAGTGCAGATAACGTAAGTAAATGGGAATCAGATACACAAATGTATGAAGGATATCAAATGATAAATGAAGAAGGTATTGAAAAAGAATACGGTTTTGATTTCCCAATTAATATACTAAATTCATACTTTGTAAAAGTACAGGACGGTATGGGTAATTGGCAACCAGAATTGGCTCAGTAAAAATAATAGGGGGAGTAAAATCCCCCCTTTTATTTCCCATATATATTTCTTTTTACTTACCCTATCTCACTCATTACCTTAAGTGCAAATCCTGAAAGATATGGAATATCAAATCTCTCTCCCTTTGATGTCTTAAGAAGACCTAATACAAATAATACTAATGAAAGTAGACCAACTAAGCTAGCAAGAATAGGTCCAATAAATGGAATAATCCAAATAATATATACAACGTTAAGAAATGCAAACTGAGTAGCATGATACCTAACAAATAGATCCTTCTTCTCCATAAACATTAGTATAAAGCCTACAAGAGGAATACATGCAAGTACAGCCATTGTTAAATTATCTCTGTTAAACTTGATCTCCTCTAATGTATAAATCTTTTTAGCTTTCTTCTCTTCTGCCATTTGAAATAGTAAATAATTTAATGCTTAAGTATATACATATTAGAATAGGGATAACAATAGTATACTATAAGTAGTTGCAGAGTATACTTACAGTGGTATACTGGTATATTAAAATGAGTATACTACATATATGGATGAGAAATTGACAGATAGACAAGAGAAGGTACTAAGTACAATTAGGAACTTCTTTTTTGATAATGGATATGCCCCATCACTTACTGAATTACAGGGTATGCTCAAAATTTCAACTAAAAGGGGAGTTGTAAATCATTTAGAGGCTTTAGAAAAAAAGGGATATATAATTAGAACTAGTGAAGCGAGAGGTATTCAAATTATTGATGAAGCTAAAGAAGAGGTTTATGAATATCTAGTGGGTATACCAATATTAGGATATGCTAACGCAGGGACACCAATGGTTTTAGCTGATGAACAAAACTTGGGTATACTTCAGGTTGATAGGTCGTTAATTGGGAATAAAAAGAATCTTTTTGGACTAATAATAAAGGGAGACTCCATGAATATGAGAAGTCTTGATGGAAAGCGTCTTGAAGAGGGGCATTACCTTGTTGTCCAAAAGGATAAGGAGTATGAAAATGGTGACGTAGTAGTTGCTATTGTTGATGGTTGTGCAACCGTAAAAAATATTAAGAAGGAGAAAGATATTGTGATTCTCTATCCTCAATCAAGTAACTCTCTACATAAACCAATCTATTTGGATTCAAATAGTAACTCAATGATAAATGGAAAAGTAATAAAGGTGTTGGATAACCCAAATATATAGTTTCTACCTTATCTGTACATCTTTAACATACTCTTTCATTACTCTCTTTATTCTTCCTAACTCTTTCTCTGTAAAAGAGTTTGAGAAATTTAAAGATGGATTAATAGTTTTACCTGGTCTAAAGTTTTGTATATAATATCTTTTACTTCCATTAATTAGCTCTCCAATTCCCCTTGCAGACTCAATGCTATGGATACCTTTAACATAGGTCGTTCTAAATTCATAATCTAGGGCTCTCTCCATTATTAATTTAATACTCTTAATAATTTCCTTGTATTTAATCTCTTCCTTTAGATTTTGAATATACAGCTCCTTTTCATATTTAATATCCATTGCCCAGTAATCAACAATATTTAAAGTTAAAAGTTTTTTAACTATCTTAGAGTTAGTACCATTTGTATCAAGTTTAACTAAATATCCAGTATCTTTTATCTTTTGTATGAATGGAATTAGGTCTGGTTGAATAGTTGGCTCTCCACCAGTTATTACAACTGCATCTAAGAGATTCTTCCTCTCTTTTAAAAAGGACAGTATCTGTTCTTCTTTAACAATGGAAGATCTCTTACATGGATGTATAACTAATTCGGGATTATGACAGTATTCACACCTTAAATTACATCCATAGGTAAATATCAAACAGGCAACCTTACCAGGATAATCTAATAGTGTTGATTTTTGGAATCCTGTAATTAACATTTAAGCATGAAATACAACTCTGTCACCAAACTCTGCCTGTTTCCCGGGATTCCATTGTGAAACAGGTCTAATATATCCAACAACACGTGAATACACCTCACATCTTTGTCTTGTAACTGGTTCTTTTTTGTTTGTCATATATAAAAATTAAAAGATTAAATAATTTCTTTAAATGGCTGACCATCAATATATCCTGATTCAGCATCACATTTTGGACAAAAGACATGCTCCCCAGATAGATACCCATGCTTAGGACACACACTAAAGGTCGGAGTAATTGAAAAGTAGGGGAGTTTGTAATTTTGAGCAACCTTTTTAACAAATGTACTTACACTCTCTGATGAAGGCATCTTCTCTCCCAAAAAGACATGCAAAACTGTTCCTCCAGTATACATACATTGAAACTCATCTTGTAGGTCAAGAACTTGGAATATATCATCAGAAAAACCTACTGGAAGGTGTGAAGAATTAGTATAGTATGGAGCGTTACCCTTTCTTTTTCCAATATCAGAAGCAGCTATTATTGAATCCCCATATTTCTTTTTGTCTGCTTTAGCAAACCTGTATGTCGTACTCTCACCTGGAGAAGCTTCTAGATTAAAAAGCTGATTAGTTTCAATTTGATAGGTCATTAACTTCTCTCTCATATGATTCATTATCTCTAATGCAAAAGCCCTTCCCTTTTTAGAAGTAAGATCACTTTTAATATCAAAAAAATTAATCATTGCCTCATTAAGACCTAATATTCCAATTGTATTAAAATGATTTTTAAAGTACTCACCAAACCTCTCTTTCACATCCTTAAGATAGAATTTAGAGTATGGATACAAACCCCTATCCATATATTTTTCAATTAAAGCTCTTTTCACAGTTAAACTCTCCTTCGCAATATCCATTAACCTATCCAATCTCTTGTAGAAATCTTTTTTGTCTTTAGCCAAATACCCAATCCTAGGCATATTAATTGTTACAACCCCTATACTCCCTGTTAAAGGATTAGCACCAAATAGACCACCTCCTCTCTTTCTAAGCTCTCTGTTATCAAGTCTAAGTCTACAATTATGAGTTAAAATTCCAGTTGTACCAACAGTAAATATTGGTAAACCATTTTTAACTTCAAAACAGTATGCTGTACTGTTTGATGTTTTCATAATATTTTTTATCTTTACCCATAACATACCATCTTTTTTAAACCAGAAATCTCCATACTTTTTCCTATCAAGTTTATATATTAATACAGCATAATTAGTATCTTTCCCTAAACGATTATCCCTGTTATCTTCATATATTGCTGTGGTGGTACCCAGAGTAGCGGTCAACATATTTAATGATTCAACCATCCTCGTAGACGATGTATAAATCCTATTTCTATTACCTCCATCTGTAGCGAAGTGACCCTCAAGAACTCCTAGTCTAAATTCTTTTGAAGAGCTAAACAATCTTGCAGTATAACATTTGCTTTTTTCTTTACCACTTACATAGTCTTTACATAGACCGACAGCGGCCCTAGAATTAATCTTTAAGGTAAGAAGTTTTGTATCATCGTATTCCTTTATTGAATAATTCGCACCAAAGTATCTTTCAGATATATCGATTAACTTGATAACAACATCTTTTTTCTGTTCACAAGAAAGGGAAAATACAACAGTAGTATCTCGATCAAAAGAGCCATCTCCAGCAAAAGCACCAACAAAATATCCTAAATCCTTATTCCCACCGATTCCCTCATATGCAATCAAAGAATAGGGGAGATACATATCTTTAGTAAGCTGTGAACCTACAAATTCCTTTATTTCTGATTTGTTATTTTCTAGAACAAAGTTAAGATGCTTTCTCGACATCTTAATAATATGATTGTTTGAAAGAGTAACTTTTATCATTTCTTGATTATCATATTTACTAAATTTCCCCTTCACAAATCTACCGTTGCTATATATCTCATACTCCTTCTGTTTAGAATTACCTTCATAGATATTTCTAATATTTGAATATTCTAAACCTCTTCCTCTTGATGATTTAATTAATACTTTTTCATCTCCAGCCAAAGGACACATAGATCTAGCATCATCAGGACTCATATCTGAATTAATAAAGTTAGAGAAGTATGGGATACCATACTTAGCAGTCATCTCCCATAATGGTTTGTACTTAGGACTCTTCCAATCAAAATTCTTTGTTAAATTGTATGTTGGTATTGGATAGGAAAAGAGTCTACCCTGAGCATCACCCTCCATCATAACTTCACAAAACGCTCTATTAATCATGTCCATTTCTTCTTGGAAATCTTGATATTTCTCTTTCTGAGGTTTACCACCAATAATGACATTCTCTTTTGCTAACATACCACTAGGAACTAAATCCATTGTCACATTTGTAAAAGGTGTATTCCCCGTTATGAATACTGTACCATTCCTTTTTGCAATAATAGTCTCATTTTTGGTGTGTGGACACCAAATCACACCATTATATTTAACCTTTTTAATACTACTAACATATGTATTAGAATGTTTTACCAATCTTAAAACATGCAGAGTCTTTGTCCCAATTGTTGGTTTCCTAGTATTAACAGTAAACGCATATTGTGAATTTACAGCTAAAATTTGTAAACTGTCTAATATAGTGGAATCAGTAGTAGTTATCTTACAACCCTCATGACCATCCCCTTTGATGTATGTGTCTAGAAAGAGTCTGGATTGCCATAAATCTAAATTTAAAAGATAGAAAGGCAGAAATTTAATTGAATCTTTTCTACCAAACCATTTATGTACTACTCTCGAACTTTGGGCATCTAATCTTACTCTCTTAACAGCATTTCCCAAACCCTTTCTTTCAGAAATTGAATATTGTAAATTGAAATGATCTAATAGCGAGAGTATTTCACTGTATTTCTCTTTGTTTTTAATCTCTGATTGATAAATACTCACACGACTAGAATGTCTGTATTTCCCATCTATCTCAATAGTACCCTCGCTAATTATCCAAGCCATTAATTTTATCTGTTCATCAGAAATATCATATCTTTTGTTTATATTCTCACCAGAGATAGGGACAATAATAGGGGATTTTAGTTTATTAACCTCTTCAATAGGTTGTAAAATATACCTTTCGCTATTAAATACTCTTCTTACAACTCTATGCTTTGGTGAAATCAGTTGGTCTTGAATTCTGTTTTTTAAGTTATACATTACCCCTTTATGAATACCTTTGAAGACGGATGTAACTATTTGATCTTCTATCTGATGGCTCTCGAGATTAAAAGTTTTAATAACTGAACCCCCATCAATTTCTTTGTAACCTTTCCAACCATTGGGAGTTAGAATTTGCGTGTCTTGTGAAACGCATTGACATCCAACCCTTGTAGGAACATTCATATTAAAAAGAAATTCTTGCATCTTCTGTTTGACATCCTTGTATGAGAGCTTGTCATATCTAATAAAAGGAGCAAGAAGTGTATCAAAACTAGAGAAAGCCTGAGCCCCTGCAGCCTCATGCTGTAGGGTATACAAGAAATTAACACATTGACCTAATGCAGCACCAAAGTGCTTCGCAGGAGCAGAAGATATCTTTCCAGGAACACCTGTAAAACCCTTAAGTAACAAATCCTTTAGATCCCAACCACAACAGTATGTAGCTAACATACCTAAATCATGAATATGGAAATCTGCATTTATATGTGCATTTGAAATATGTTTAGGATAGGTAGAATACAACCAGTAATTAGCCTGTACACTTGAAGAAATATGATTATTTAACCCCTGCCAAGAGTATGCCATATTACTATTCTCTTTAACTCTCCAATCCTCTTCCCCAATATATCCTCTTACTAATTCTTCTGCATCTATGAGGGATTTAATATTCTTTACTTTGTTTCTCAATTGAACAAATAGCTCCAAAGCGATAGCGGTCTTACCATGGCCCATATCCTTCAAAGTCTCTTTTACCTCAGAAAAAATCTCTTCAGTTGTAATCTCTTCATCATTGGGATACTTCTTAATTAATCTCTTAACTACCTTGTCTGAAACCATTTGAGCTCTTTTCCTGTCATCACCACCAACACTTTCCGCAGCTTTAAATATGGAAGTAGTAATTCTTTCTTGGTCAAAACTTACTACTCTACCATCTCTTTTTCTTACTTTAAATCCTATTTTTGTATTTTTTTTACTACTGGGCACTGTAGCTTGTAATTATATTAAATTCTCTAACTCTTTTTTTAAATCATTTATATTCTCGAAATCTTTGTATACAGAGGCAAACCTCATGTATGCCAAAGGATCCAAACTCTTTAACCAATCTAAAACCATATTCCCAATCTCTACCGTTGAAATAGGGTTAGCACTAACCATAGCCTTCCTTGTTACAACCTCACAAAACTCATCAATCTCCTCTTCAGACACTTTTTCGATATCAATTGCCTTTTTAATTCCTTTTCTTAATTTTTCACAATCAAATTTTTCAAAAGTACCATTCTTTTTAATAACTACAACCTCAACCTTTTCTATTCTTTCATATGTTGTAAACCTTCTACCACACCTAAGACACTGCCTTCTCCTTCTTGTAGAGAAGTCATCAGTATTATCTCTTTTGTCTACTACTTTTGAGGTAGTACTTGCACAGTATGGACACCTCATTACACAACATGTTGTATTTAGTAGTCAAGATTAACGCAACAGATTGTGTTCGTCAAAGTCCTGTAGTAGCTAAAAATTGAGTTATCAGCTACAAGATACAGTATCTTAACATTAGAGGTACTACTACAGGTTGTATTATCAATCGCTATATATCTATAAATTATATATTGCAATATTCTAAGTATCATGTTTAAATGGTTAATAACTTAAAAATATAGGGGTATGATAATTCCAATAGAAGAATTTCCTAAGTTAAGAGAAACAAAGTTAAAAAATAAAAAAATTGTTTGTACATCTGGTTTTTATGATCCTATACACCCTGGACATGTATCATATCTCTCTGAAGCAAAAAAACATGGAGATGTACATGTAGCAATTGTTGATGGAGATAGAATTTGTATCACAAAGAAGGGGAAACCATTTATTCCAGAGAAAGATAGGGCTGATATAGTTGATTCAATTAAAGGAGTAGATTATGTTGTAATATATAATCATCCTACTAGGTATGATATAGGAGAAGCATTAGAAATACTTAAACCAGATGTATTTTGTAAAGGTGGTGACAGAAATGATAAAGATAGGAATGATCCTAATAGCCCACTAAAAGTCGAAGCTGACATTATCGAAGGATATGGAGGAAGAATAGAGTATGGGGTAGGAAAAAACAAAGTATGGTCTAGTTCAAACTATTTACAAGAGTGGGTAGATTTTGTTAATCCAAAAAAGAATTAATACATATTTGTAGGCTTAGATTCACCCTTTAAATATGAATATATTGAATTAGAAGCTACAGCTCCCTCTGCTGCTGCAGTTATTACCTGTCTAAAGCCATTAGAGCCATTTGTACAGTCCCCAGCAGCCCACACACCCACTATATTTGTAGATTGGTCATCTAATACCTTAATGTATCCTTTTTCATCTAATTCAAGTCCTAATTTCTTAGGTAAGTCAATATTAGGTTCAGAACCAATTTCAACAAACAACCCATCTATATCTAAATATTGCGAACCATTATATGCCCTAGATAGTTTAACTCTTTCAAGTCTATCCTTACCCTCCAAACCAACTAATACTGTTGTAAATATAATTTCAATATTACTTTTATTCGTGACCTCATCTACCCATACCTGATCTCCCTTTAAAGCTGTCCCTCTGTATATTATGTATACCTTCTTTGCAATATCAGAAAGCATACTAGCAGACATCGTCGCTGCATTACTACCCCCAACTACTACAACAGTTTTCTCTTTGAAAAACATGGCATCACATGTTGAACAGTATGATAGACCCTTTCCGAGATAGTAATCTTCGTTTGAAAGATTCAATTTGTTTCTATTTGTTCCTAAAGCAAGTAAGACACTCTTAGATAGATACTCATTTCCATTATCACTAATTACTTTAAAATTATCTCCCTCATTCTTAATATCAACTATCTGTTCGGATTTATGCTCTCCGCCACACTGTTTAGCCTGTTCGTGCATTTTCATACCCAAATCTAAACCCGCAACATCAGGCATCCCTGGGTAGTTACACACCTTATGGGCATCAGTGATAGTTCCTCCGATAAACTTTCCAAAAACGATATTACTTAGTTTGTATCTACTTGCATATATACTTGCAGTAAGTCCACTTGGGCCACTACCAATAATGGCAATATCATATATTGTATTTCCTGTATCTGGCATATTATTATTTTTCAAATTTTATCACTGTTATTTTATCATATTAGTCAAGTAATCTATTTTTTAAGAAATATTCCTGATATATTTGATTATTGTTTATGGGAAAAATATATATTGTTGGACATACAAAACCAGATTTAGATTCTATTGCTTCAGCACTAGCCTATCAAAAGTTTAAGGAAGGAATAGGGGAGTTTAACTATAAAGCGATACGCTGTGACAAAGTAAATGCCCAAACAGAGTGGGTATTTAATCAATACAATACGCCTCTACCAGAATATGTACCAAATATATCTGGTATAGATGTTGTATTAGTAGATCATACATTTCCAGAAAGCAGAGCAAAGGGTTGGGAGAGTGCAAATATTGTTGAGGTTATAGATCATCATGATGTTAAGTTAGATGATACTATTCCTGAAAGAATTACTATTAGACCGTGTGGTAGTACATGTTCTTTAATTTCAAAAAAGATATTTAATTCAAAGATATTAATAACAAAAGATATAGCCTCTATTCTACTTAGTGCTATTTTAGATGATACTGTTGGTTTTAAGTCTCCTACAACTACTAAATTGGATGGAGATATGGTAAATAGGTTAAATGATATATCTAAAGTAGGGGACTTATGGGAGTATTCTATGTTACTTTTTAGCAAAAAGGATATCTGGAATACACTTACTCCAAAAGAGATTATTGAAGAGGATATTAGGAGTGTTGAGTTTAATGGTATTTGGGTTTCTATTTCTCAGGTTGAGACATTAAATAACAGAGATTTGAAAAAAGAGGAAATTTTGAGGGAGTTAATCCATTTAAATGAGGTTAATCCATTTAATTTAAGATTAGTAATGTTAACTGATCTGTTAAAGAGGGATTGTATATTACTTGTTGTAGGAAAAGATATACCCCTTTTAGAGGGGATATTAAATACTAAGGTTATTGAGAATACTCTTTTTCTTCCTAATGTTGTTAGTAGAAAGAAACAGATATTACCAATATTACAGAGGATATATACACAGACTTAGTGGTTTTAGAGGGTCTCCTGATATATATTACATTTCTGTAAATATTTAGCATTAAAGCTAATCAGGAGACACCTCAAAAGGCCTATTTTTTTGTTATTTTAATACAACTCCTTCCGAAATAATCAACTTGTTTCCAAACAAAATCCTCTGATACACGAAATGTACCAGTATCGCCATATTCAAAGGCACCAAAACAAATTGGTTTGCTAAAAAATAAATCCCATTCGGATTCCCATTCACCCCATTCATACCACTCGTCAAAATAATTTGAACGAGTAATAACATAACTACCGATGTAGTCGGGGTTTGTTTCGACTTCAAACTCTAATTGATCCCAGGGGATTTCATCCTCAGGTGAGGATTTGCATCCCATTAGCGGAATGCTTAACACTATAACAAGAATTAAAACTAAATATTTTTTCATTTCTTATCTCCTATTTTTTTGAATAATCCAACCTATGGTTGGTTTAATACGAACATACAGATATCTAATATATAAATATCTATGTTGTTCGTATTAAAAAGAGAATATGAATGAATAATAGGCCTTTTTAATGAGCAGTATTCTCTAATGTATTAAAACAGTAGAGAATATATAGGTTATTTAACCTATACATATATTATACCATATTACTATAGGGTAATAAAGACACTATGCAAGAGTATCCCAACTACGAGTATCAGTTAAAATAATTGGTTTCTCATTATCAACTATTAACATATATTCAAACATTACGCTATTTCCACCATTTGCAGTTTTTGCAGACCACCCATCATCATCAATAACTACCCTCCCATTATCATTTACAACCTGACACTCAATACATATAACCATACCAGTGATCAATCTAGTTCCACTTCCTTTACTACCGTATGCAGGAATATCTGGTGAATCATGTAATGTTTTTCCGATACCATGACCAACAAACATCTTCAATATGTTATACCCTCGGTCTTTTGCAATCCTTTCCATTTCATGACCCAAATCACCCGTGTAATTACCTGTAACAGCAAGTGGAATACAATTTTCTACAGCCTGTCTACCAGTAAGAAGTAATTTAGCATTGTTCTCAGCAGGCTTTCCGACACTCCATGTCCAGCAGTGGTCTGTATACATACCTTTATGTATAATTCCAAAATCTATTGATACTAAATCTCCCTTGATAAGTGGGATATCTTTGGGTATCCCGTGCACAGCGACATCATTTACCGAAATACATGTATTAAAATTGTATCCTCTTACTCTTTTAAATGCTGGTTTAACATGATACTTCCTACATAGATTTCCAGCTATGTTGTCCAACTCTAAAGCTGTTATACCCTCTCTGATACTCTCTCCGACATGTTTCAATATATCAACAGAGATGGTACAGGCCTCTCTCAATATCTTTTCATCTTTTGCTTTGTTAATAACCATGCCAGATTATATACCTAGAACGCCCATAGGGACAGACCCCAAACCGACCCTATTTTCAAAACAAAAAGGTCCTTGTATTGTACTTCCTTTTGAATTTCGGAGCAGAAACACAAACGTGTACGACGAAACGGTTTCGATAAAACTGAAAACAAAAAGGGACAACAGGAAAAAAGATGGGGTCAGATCTGGGTCAGATCTGAAGGAGAAAAATTTCGATTAGGCTATGATATATAGCTCCTTTTCTGCTCTGGTTACAGCTGTATACAACCATCTTGCATAGGTATCATCGTCCATACTCTTAAACCTTTCATCAAAGAGGACTACTCTTTTTGATTGGCTTCCTTGTGCTTTATGCACTGTTAATGCATAGCCAAAATCAAAGTAGTTAATATCTCCAACTCTTTGGTCAGTAAAAGTAGGCGAGTTAAATTGCTCAATTGAAATCTTCCCAATAAATGGCTCTTTTTCAAAATCCAACAAGATTTCGGTTTGATAGTATGAATACCCCTTTGTTTTCTCTTTTAATATAGCTTGAATCGTACCAGTCATACCGTTATATATATTCATATTCCTATTATTTTTTAAACATATTACCCTGTCACCACAACATGGAGAAGGTGAATCAAATCTCAACGCCCTGATTTCACTATTTAATCTGTTTCTACTCGCATTGTATCCACAAAGTATCATAGTAGAATCATCAAAATTTCCAAAAATATCAACAATCTCATTTTTGGTGCTCTCATCCCTTTTATCTAATTTCTTAATATTTTCCCCAAAATCTCCGAAGGGAATATCACCACCCTCTCTTACAATTTGGGAAATTCTGATAATTGGATTATCCGCCTCCTGCCTGTATATCCGCTCTAACTTTAATTCAGGATTTGCCATTAAATTAAAAGAGCTCTTTATTGGAGGAAGCTGTCCATGATCACCTACAGCAACAATTGGAACATCATAACTAAGTAAATCATTCCAAATATCTTCAGTTACCATAGATGCCTCGTCTACAACTATTAATGAATATTTAAACTCAGGTTGAGGAATCCTTTCCCATCCAATAATATTACCTTTCTCATCAACTACTGCCTTGTAAATTAATCTGTGTATAGTACCAATATAGTCAGAAGAAGAAATGGCGTTGTAATCTTTAAGTTTTCTTTCAAGTACTCGGGATGCTTTACCTGTATAACTACAATATGCGATATCTATCTCCTTTCTCTCTCTCCTTAATACCTTTGCAACCGACGCTAATATCGTTGTTTTTCCAGTTCCAGCGTATCCACCTAATGTGATATACTGCTTTTTGGGAGATTTGAACCAATCCATGATAGAATTGATAATTAAGGTCTGTTCCTTTGAAAGTTTTGGAGTAGTCATTAGGAATATAATATTACATATTAAGATAAATGAAAAAGATATTAAACAAAATATTAATCATTATTCTAACTATCTTCTTTCTTCCATTGCTATCTGTTAGAGCACAGGAGGAAAAAAAATTCTCAATTTCTTTTACTGGAATAGGGTGCCCTCACTGTGCAAAAGTTGCACCAGTCTTACATAAAAAAGTCCAAGAGGGTGGATATATTCTCATAGAGTACGAAATATACAAAAACATTGCTAACGCACAGATATTGAGTAAATACTCTGATGAATATGATTTGAGTCTTGGTATCCCTCAAATTATGTTTAACAAAGATAGCGTACAATCTGGTGATACCCCAATTATAAATAACATTGATCAAATGATAATTGATTCAAACGCGAATGAGATATATCTTTCGGATGGTAGTTTAATCCTATTCTCTGATTTAAATCTCTCAGATTTGGGAAGATATCCCAACATTTACGCAAAGGATAGGATAGCTATTAGAAGGGATATCAATATACTCTCCAAAGAAGAGAATAGTCAAATTAAAAACTTCATATACAGTGATACAATTGAGAAGGCAATTCAAAATTTAGATGCTAAAGAGATTAAACCTACCCCTGTATCATATCCCGGTGGTACTCTGGAATATGAAAACGCTGTTAAAATAAATGGGTGGATACTTCAATGGAATGGACAAAAGACAACAAATGGAAATACCACAGAAGAAGGAGAAACAATAGCTGAAGAAAGTTCAAATATCTCAATAGGGAAAATTATTAGTTTGGGATTAGCAGATTCAGTTAATCCATGTGCTCTTTCTGTTTTAGCATTGGTTTTAATTGCAATCATTACATACAATCCTGGGAAAAGGAAAAAAGTACTACTTGCTGGTCTCTCATTTATTTTGGCTGTACTAATAATGTATCTCGTATACGGTTTTCTAATAATCAAAGCTTTTGAAGTTGTACAATCTATTACATCAATTAGGGAGTTCCTTTATGGCAAATTAGGGATTAATTTCATATTAGGTATTGGAGCAATAATTCTTGGTATTTTAGGTCTTAAAGACTTCTTCTCATACAAACCTGGAAGTGTTGGAACAGAAATGCCTCTTTTTTTAAGACCAAAAGTAAGCAAACTAATTTCTAAGGCAACCTCACCATTGGCAGCTTTTGGAGTTGGTATTTTTGTTACACTCTTCCTTTTACCATGTACTATTGGTCCATACATTATTTTAGGTGGCTTGATTGCAGGAGAGGGTTTTCTTAATGCATTGCCCTCATTAGTACTCTACAATTTCATATTTATACTTCCCATGTTAATAACAACATTTTTAGTATATATAGGGTCTAAGAAAGCTGAAAATGTTAAAGATTGGAAAGAAAAGAATGTAAGATATATGCACCTTGCCGCAGGTATCCTTATGCTTCTCATAGGGATTCTAATGGTAACAGGTAAGTTCTAATTTACTTAATCTCTAATAGCTCAACCTTAAATATTAAACCTGCAGAGCCTGGAATAGGGCCAGAACCTGATGGTCCATAACCCATTGATGACGGAATTTTTAACTCTCTAATCTCTCCAACTCTCATACCTAAAAGTCCCTGTTCCCATCCTTGGATAACAGAGTTTTGACCTAATGTAAATTCAAATGGCACTCCCCTGTCATACGAGCTATCAAATTTTGTACCATCAGAAAGAGTTCCTTCATAGTGAACAGAAACCACATCACCTGTAGCTGCTCCTTGGCCTTCTCCTTGCTGAATTGTAGTAATAGCTAATTGTTCAAAATCTGAAATAGTAGTCATATTTTCCTGAGTATTTAAATTTAATTCTGTTTCTTTTTCATCATCATTTGGCAATGTAGTTGTATCTCTGTTTAATAGCACAAAGATTGCAACTGAAAGAACGGCTATTGATATTAGCGATATAATAATTGGCACAATTTTGTCTGCTTGTTGTTTCTTCATCGGATAGATTTGTAAGTTAACCTCTCAATATACCAAGAGAGAGACATCTTTTCAAATATTTGTTACTTAAAATATGGTATGTTACAATCATATGCTATGAGCAAAAATAAATTACTGTATGTTGATACAGAAACAACAGATACCCAAAGTAAGGACATATTACAGTTAGCCTTTCTAACAGATAACCCAAACATATATATGAACATGTACTTTAAACCTATACAGGAGATATCCTTTGGAGCAATGGCGATACATAATATAACACCAGAGGATGTTAAAGATTGTGACACCTTTGAGAAAGCGAAATTGCCAGAAAAGGGTATAGATCCAGAATATAGTGGAAGTTCATTAAAGGAATATTTGCAATATCTTGGAGATGAATATATTTGGGTTGCCCACAATGCTGACTTTGATACAGAGGTTTTGGAAAAGAAAGGTATTGAAGTTAAAAATGAAATTTGTACACTTAAAGTTGCGAGAAATGCTCTTACCACACCAGATGGCCATGATTTAGAAAGTTACAAGTTACAGTATCTTAGATACTATTTAGGTCTTTACAAAAATGAAGATAAGGAACATATTAAAGCGCATGATGCTCTTAGTGACGTGTATTTTCTTAGAGATCTCTACAAATATCTTGAAAGTAACACAAAGTTAAGTATAGAGAATATGATATTAATCAGTAAACAGCCTCAAGTAATGAGAGAGATGTCCTTTGGAAAGTATATGGGTAAAACTTTTGAAGAGATTGAGAGAGTAGATAGGGAGTATCTTGAATGGTTAGTTGAAAGTATGGGAGACAAACCTGATTTGCAATGGAATGCGAAATTAGCATTAGATAGTGGAATTAGAAATAGAACTCAATCTCTCTTTTAATACCTTTTTCAGATTCTCAACATTCTCTTTCCTAAAAACAGACATAACAACAAAATCTTTAAAATCTTTTTCTAACTCTCTTTTTACCTTTTTCATTTGTTCATCAGAATAGATATCAGCCTTTGTAAATACAATTAACTCTGGTAAAGAGTAAAGATCTTCAGAAATATGACTTAATTCATTTTTTAAATCTTTGTAAATCTTCTTTAAGTTTGTATTCTCTAACGATATGCAATGAACAAGTAATTTCGAATATTTTGTATGTTTAACAAAATCTATTCCCAAACCTCTCCCTTTATGTGCTCCCTCAATTAATCCTGGTAAGTCCATAAGTAGATATCTATCCATTACAGCAAGTTGAGGATTTAATGTTGTAAATTCATAAGGTGCAACTTTGTATTTTGCATTACTTAAAGAGTTTACAATACTTGATTTGCCTGCATTAGGATATCCAAGAAAAATAGCATCAGCTTTAAGATTCAGTTCAAGTTTTAACTCCTTACTACTTGATTCCTCGCCTTTGGTTCTAGTTAATTTCCCTTCCCATCCCTCTCCTCGTAATGTGTAATTCCCAAGACCACCTTTACCGCCTTCTAAAATCTTTAACTTAAACAAGTTTCTTGACATTGTGAATATCTCTGTATCATCTCCATTGTAAATCTTGGTAATTAGAGGAATATGTATCTCAATATCCTCACCATGTTTACCCGTTTGTTTGTGTTTTTCACCATTATGACCATCTTGGGCCACAAAATTTTTAACTTTTGATACTTTTGTCAAATCATATACATTTAAATCCCCAACGATATATATGTCACCACCACTACCACCATCTCCTCCATCTGCCTTCCTGTTATTATCAAATGCAATTACTCCATCGCCTCCCTTTCCTGACTGAATTGTAATTTTACATGTATCTATCATAGTCTCAATTCTACATTAAAATGATATGTTTTGTAATCATTTTGACAATATATTTTAGTAATGATAACCTAAATAGATATTGCCTAAGTTTACTTTAATCCTAATGAAGGATAGATTCTCAATCAAATTTGGTGGACACTCTGGGCAGGGTATAAACATGCTGGGGGGATTTTTAAGTAAAGCTTTAAGAGACCTAGGCTACGCAATATTTGCCTACAGAGAGTATCCCTCAATAATCAAAGGCGGGTATGCATCATACAAAATAGATTTCTCATCATCAGAAATATTTTCTTCTTCAAAAAAGACAGACATTCTAGTCTGTATCTCTTTAGGGGCTCTAGACGAATATCTCCCCTCTGTTTCAAAAAACGGTATTGTAATTCACTCTGTTAAAGATTTCCAATTAAGTAGAGAAAACGCAAAATATATTCAAGAGAACAATATTAAGATAGTATTCATTGACACCTCTTTAATTACTCAAGAAGAGCAAGCCTCTTTAATAATGGGTAATATTGTTTTACTTGGTGTCCTTTGGAAGATATTTAATGCCGATCTGTCAATTCTAGAAAAGATTGTTGTTGACTATTTTTCAAAAAAAGAGGGTACTGATATTGAAGCAGAAAAGAGATGCCTAAAGGCAGGATATAATATTGAGGGAATTAACGATTTATCAATTAAGGACTTACCAAAAATTGTCAGTACAAAATGGAACGAATCAATTGTATTAACAGGTAATCATGGTATTGCATTAGGTGCAATAGCTGCTGGATGTAGAGCTTACTATGCATATCCAATGACACCAGCAACGTCAATTCTTGAAATATTAGGTAATACATATCAAAAAACAGATATTGTTGTTAAACAAGCTGAGAGTGAAATTACTGCTATTCAAATGGTAATGGGAAGTATGTACATGGGTGCAAGAGCTTTTACTGCAACCTCTGGTGGTGGTTTTGACTTGATGACAGAGAGTATCTCTTGTTCTGGTACAACGGAAATACCTTTGGTGATAGTTTTGGGACAAAGGGCTGGTAGTGGGACAGGAGTTCCTACATGGAGTGGTGCATCAGATCTAGCTGTTGCCCTGCATTCAGGGCACGGTGAATTTCCTAGATGTGTACTGTGTGCTAGTGATCCAATCGATTGTTTTGAGTTAATACAAGATGCCTTTAATATCTCTGAGAAATACCAGATACCTGTTATCCTTTTAACCGAGAAACAGATTGCTGAATCAATCTTTAATATATCAAGACTCCCTAGTTCTAGGAAAATAAAAAGGGGAATAGTCCAAAATGGAGAAAAGAGATACATACTTACAAAGAGTGGTATATCTCCAAGATGGTTACCCAAAGTGGGAAACAAAACATATTTAACGAATAGTGATGAACATAATGAATACGGTATAAGTACAGAAAAAGAAGAAGATATTGTTAATATGTCAGAAAAGAGAATGCGAAAAATCATCTCCTTAAAAAGGGAAATCCCTGAACCTAAGTACTACGGACCCAAAACTCCAAATATTGTATTTGTTGGGATGGGAAGTACAAAAAATGCTGTATTAGATGCCATGAAGATTAGTAAAAAGGCGGTAGGGTATTTACATTACAAATATATATATCCATTGTCATATGGAAAGATATTTAAATTAAGTAAGAAGGGAGTTAAGCTTGTACTAATTGAAAACAATCAGAGTAGTGGATTTGGAAGATTAATAAAGGAACAATCAAGTTTTTACATTTCAAATACATTAAACAAGTTTGATGGAAGACCATTTTTTGTCGATGATATTTTAGATTATCTTAAACAATGAAAGTAGATATCACACAGTACGATACAAATGAAAAAAGTACATGGTGTCCAGGATGTGGAAACTTTAATATCCATTTAGCTCTCAAAAAAGCTCTCGTAGAATTAGGTAAACAACCAAGTGAAGTTGTTCTGTCATTTGATATTGGATGTAATGGTAATGGTGGAGACAAAATAGAGGGATTTAGGGTCAAAGGATTACACGGGAGATCTATACCATTTGCAGTTGGAGCACACATTGCAAACAGAAAGATGACAGTAATTGCAGATATTGGTGATGGAGGTTGCTTGCATGAGGGAGTGGATCACTTGATACATGGTATTAGATCAAATTATGATATAACTGTTTTGATTCATAACAATGAGAATTTTGGGCTTACTACTGGACAAATTACATCTACAACTAAAGAAGGTAAAGCTATGTATGGATTTCCTAATGGTAGAACAGAGGGTGCTATTAATATTGGAGAACTAGTTCTAAGTCTTAACCCTTCCTTTTTTGCTAGAGGTTTTTCAGGAGATCCTGAGCAATTAAGTAACATAATTAAATCAGGAATTAAGCATAAAGGTTTTAGTGTGATTGAAATAGTTCAAATATGTCCTACATATAATCCAGAGAGTAGTTTAGAGATCCTTAAGGGGAAAATTTCTCAAACCGAATCTACAAATGATATTGATTTGGCTAGAAAAAAAATTAAAGATACCGAAAAGATATATACAGGTGTAATATATACAAATAGCAAGCTAAAAGACTACTATTCTAATTTAGAGAATAGAAAAAACAGAAAGAGTGAATTGGTAGATGAAGTTAAAAACTACGATATTATGAATATATTATCTGATTTACAATAAATGAAAGATACTATTCTTTTTCCAAAAAGTATTGCTGTAGTAGGGGTGTCCAAAGATAGCAACAAGATCGGAAGTGTGATATACAAAAATGTGATAGAGGGTGGATACAGTGGTAAAGTATTCCCAGTAAATCCTAAGTACAAAGATATTGATGGTAAGACCTGTTATCCAGATTTACTAAGTATTGGAGGAAATATAGATATGGTTTGTATTGTAATCCCTTCACAGTTTGTCGAAAGTGTTGTAGATGATTGTATAGAGAAGAAGGTAGAGAGTGTAATTGTAATATCTTCTGGATTTAAGGAAGTAGGTAGTGAAGGAAAAGAGTTAGAGCAAAAAATTGCTACAAAATTAACAGAGGCAGGTATTAGATTAATAGGGCCAAATACATTGGGAATAATAAATAACAGTATTAATCTTAATCTGTCATTTGGAAGAAAGAATCCTGGGAAAGGAACTACTTCATTCATTTCTCAATCTGGAGCTTTCTGTACTGCAATTTTAGATATGGCAGTTAGGGATAATATTGGTTTTTCAAAAGTGATATCTATTGGTAACAAGGCTGATATATCCGAAAACGAGTTAATTGAGTACCTACAAAGAGATAAAGATACACAATCTATTGCAATATATTTAGAAGAGTTTAAAGATGGAAAAGACTTTGTTGAAATAGCTCAAAGAGGAACTAAGCCTATGATTATTATATCTCCAGGAAGCTCTCAGAAGGCCAAAGAGGCAATATCTTCACATACGGGCTCTCTTGCATCCTCCTATGATACAACCCTTACAGCTATTAAGAAGGCTAATTTGATTAAGGTTGAGAGTTCTGAAGAGCTCTTTGATATGATAAAGGTGATATCTGCCAAAAAAATGCCAAGAGGTAAAGGGGTAGGTATTGTAACAAATGCTGGTGGTCCTGGAATAATGGCTACAGACTTCATAGAGAAGTTTAATCTTGAATTAGCACAGATAGGTGAAAAAACTAAAGAGAAACTCTCTACCTTTTTACCTCTACAATCAAACATAAATAACCCTGTTGATATACTCGGAGATGCATTACTTGATAGATATGAATCAACTATTATTACACTTCTTGAAGATACCTCTGTAAACTCTCTTGTAGTTATTCTTACACCTCAGCTTGTGACAGACATCGTTGGTGTTGCCAAATGTATCGTAGATATTCAAAAACAAACTTCTAAGCCAATATTCTCATGCTTTTTAGGTGGAAATGATGTAGAAGATGGTAACAAGATCTTAAGAGCTTACGGTATGTATGTATCAAACAATATTGAGGACAGTATGAGATTGATAAGTATGATTACCAATTACGAAGTGATAAAAAGTACACATAGTATACGAAAAGTTTCAGATTTAATGCTGAAAGGGAGACACAAAAAGGCTGTTGCGCAACAGCTAACAGATGAGGTTACCATTTTGTCTGATGATGTGTCAGAAAAGATAGCTAAGGAGGTTGGTATACAGCTTCCACACCAATTAATTACTGCAAATATCAATGTGGCTATCTCTTTTGCTAGTAAACATTTCCCAGTAGTACTCAAGGCTACATCAAAGGATTTAGCACATAAAACTGATTTTAAGGGTGTGTTTTTAGATATTCGTACTATTACTGAACTCCAAGAGAAATTTGATCAGCTATCACAAAATATTGAGAACGCAACTGGTAAAAATACTCCAGAGATACTCATACAGGAGATGATTGAACCAAAAGTGGAATTCTTTCTAGGAGCAAATAGAGAGGGTGGAGTTGATATCTATGAGAAGGGTGGGTTAGGCTTTGGACATCTCCTTGCTATTGGTCAAGGTGGTATATATACAGAAGTTTACAAAGATATTGAGCATATTCTTGTTCCCGAAAGTGTTGCAAATATTGTTAAGAAATTAAATAGTACCAAGGTTGTAAAAATTATTGATGGATACAGGGGAAAGCCCCCTTTAGCTAAACAAAAACTAATAGAGATGATAGACAAGGTACAAAGGATGTTGGTTACATATCCTGAGATATTTAGTATTGATATGAATCCAATTATTGTTACTGAAACTACTGCAATTGCTGTTGACTTAAAGATATATATTAAGAGTTAATAATTTCCACCTATATTTTTCTTTTACTACTAGCTTTAATAAAGCCCAAAAATATGGGGTGGGGAGCTAAAAATCTACTCTTTAATTCAGGATGGTACTGTGTAGCAACAAAGAATGGATGATTACTTTTTCTCAGTTCAATTGCTTCAACTAATGTGTTATTCGGACTCGTTCCACTAAATACAACTCCTGCACTCTCCATAACCTCCCTGTACTTATTATTAAATTCATACCTGTGTCTATGTCTTTCCATTACTATGGGCATTTTATTAAACATTGTATTAGGATATTTCAAATAGAGTGATTCAAGCAGAGAGCCTTTAAGTATTTTACATGGCCATGCACCTAATCTAATGGTACCTCCAAATTTCCCATCTTTAAGAAGTTTTTTCTGTTCTTCCATAAGGTGAATTACATAATCTTTTGATTTTGGGTTTACTTCCTGGGAATTAGCATCCTTAATATTTAGTACATTTCTGCAATACTCTACAACTGCCATCTGCATCCCGTAACAGAGACCAAGATACGGAATTTTATTCTCCCTAACAATTTGAATTGCCCTAATCTTTCCCTCTGCACCTCTGCTACCCCATCCTTGGGGAACTATCAGACCATTCATTTTAAGTATTTCCTTCTCAAGTTTTCTGTTCTTCTCTAACTCATCTGCAACTATCCAATGTATATTTGCGTTATACCCTAACTCCCATGCTGCATGATTAATAGCTTCCAGGACTGATACATAGGAATCCTTTAAATCAAATTTTCCACTTTTGAAGTATTTCCCAACAATTCCAATATCTAAACTCTTAGTGATTTTCTTCATTTTGGTTGTTTTCTTTTTCCAAGCATCTAAAAGAGTAGTCTTTCTAGGCTTAAGACCAAGTTCTAAAAGTATATTCTTTCCAATATTGGCCTTCTCAAAATTCATAGGGATATCATATATACAGCTTGTATCAGGAGCAGAGATAACATTTTCTTTTTTTACAAAACAGTATCTTGAAAGCTTCTCTTTTCTAATATCATCAACTCCTGTTTTAGACCTAGCAATTAGAAAATCTGGATGTAGACCATGGTTATTTAAAAGTTGAGTAGATATTTGTACTGGTTTACTTTTCATTTCTCCAAGCGTACTTGGAATTGGTAAATACGAAACATGAATATGGATTACATCTTTGGGATTTTGGATCTTCATAATTTTGTTTGCTTCCAAAAACAATCCATTCCCAACTTCCCCAACAGTTCCACCTATTTCAATAATTGCAATATCTGCATTAGATTCCTTTGTAACTCTCTTTATCCAGGTAATAATCTCATCTGGAACATGGTAATCAAGACTTACCCATTTTCCTTCATATGCTAAAGATCTTTCATCTTTTATAACTTTTTCAAGTACAGCACCACAAGTCATTGAGTTTGGTCTTGAAAATGATTCATTAACAAATCTTTCATAGCTCCCTATATCCATATCTGTTTCAAAACCATCTTCTAAAACAAATGTCTCTCCATGTTCAAGAGGGTTCATTGTTCCAGCATCAACATTCAAATAGGGGTCAGCCTTAATCATGGTTACTTTAAAACCATAGGATTTCAAAATGAAAGCAATAGATGCGGCGGATATTCCTTTTCCAATTCCTGATATTACACCTCCAGAAACAAAAATATACTTACACATAGAAGGGATGTCCTTAGGTTATTGAATAGAGTATATGTTAGTAGAAAAAATGTCAAACATAATTAATAGATTTTTTTTCTTTTTACTGTTATTCCACTCTTCTATCAATTTAGAAGTTTGCATACTTTCAATTCTTTCAAAAACTAAGTCTTTGTTATTCCCAATTACTTCATTAAACCCCATATTGTATGCATCCTTATACGAATTCCCATAGTAAACCTTTTTTATCTTTGCCCAGTTTATAGCTCCTTCACACATTTTACAAGGTTTTCCTGTTGTATACATTTCACAATCAGAAAGATCGTAATCTTTAAATTTTCTACTTACTTTTCTGATCACATTAATCTCTGCATGACATGTACTGTCATGATACTTTAATACAGTATTGTGAGAAGAAGCTAGGATTTTACCATTTCTAACTAATACAGCCCCAAAAGCTCCTCCATGTTGTCTTTTCATACCTCTTCTTGCTTCCTTGATTGCTCTTTGCATAAATCTATTCATATGTTTTTAATATTGAATTTAGAACTTTCTACTAAAATCTATACCGTCTGCATCAATTTTCTTACCACTTCTTCCTAAATCTTTCTCAAATCTTGATGCATACTCTTTGTACTTTTTCACTCTTTTTATTCTCTCTTTTATTGGATATTTGCAATCCATATGAGGTCCATTGATACATCCTCCTTCACAAGAGAGAATATCCAGAAATTTGTAATGTTTGTAAAAACCATCTTTAAATTGATCAAGTATTTTTGATATATTTACAATTCCGTCAGTAACTAAAATGTCTTTCTTTGGTAGTATTTTGTTGTACTGTAATGTCTGTGAGAGACCCCCTGAAAGAGGATATATTTTTGTATAGTCGTTATACAATTTGTCAAAGGTAACATAGTACTTACCCTCTGTAATTTTTTCAGGTATATTGTTTGTAGAAAAAAGTTCATTTAATTCTTTAAAGGTTAGCACTTCATCAACAGTGCCTAACTCTTCAGCCTCCATCTTCTTTGTTAAACATGGTCCAACAAATACTATTTTGTATCCAGGAAAATGTTTCTTTACAATTAATGCCATACTACCCATTGGAGAGTGTACTGGTACTAAGTTTGGAATTAAGTGAGGATATTTTGTTCTAATCATATTGACTAATGTTGGACATGGGGAGGCTATCCATGTCCTGTCTTTTTGAGTCTTTAGTATTTCGTAGTAGTTGATATTGGTCATTTTAGCTCCGAAAGTAACTTCAACAACCTTTTCAAAGCCTAATGCTCTTAATCTGTATATAATTTGAGGATACTCATACATTGAAACAAAAGAGGGAGCTAACATACATACATACTTTTCTCCTTTTACAAATTGCATTCCTTAAACTTTTAATATTACTAAGTATATGTTAAATTATCTTTATGGAAATATCCACTGTTTTGAGAAAAAATATTTTTAAAGAAAAATTAAGCTTAGTAAACATACCCCTTTACACAGTATATGCATTAGCGTTCTTTGTACCTTTGGTAATTGCAAAACCTCAGCTACTTGTTGGTAGTATTATTAATTTCTTAATTGTTATTTCAACATTAAAATATGGTTTAAAGAAAACTATACCTGTTGTCGTAATACCATCTCTAGTAGCAACAGGGACTGGTTTGCTCTTTGGTGGGGCCACTATATTTTTAGTCTACCTTATGCCCTTTATTATGATCTCTAATGGAATAATGTCATATTTAATATCTAAAAAGAACAATATATTCTTTTTAATACTTGGTATTTTCTTAAAGGTTCTATTCCTTTTTTCAATAACTTTAATACTAACAAAAATAATTGGTTTACCATCTATATTCTTGTCATCAATGGGCTATCTACAATTGTATACAGGATTAATTGGAGGTAGTATTGCATATTCACTTTTTTTACTTTCTAAACAAAAATTATGTACCTAGATCCAACATACACAATAGTTATGATAATAATAATGGGAGTTGCAGCTATCTCTCAGTTATGGATATCCTCATCGTATTCAAAATATTCTAAAGTTAAGCCTAAAAATGGACTAACAGGAGAACAAGCTGGAGAAAAGATATTACAGGGGGAGAAATTCCCTGTTGATATAGTTGTACAGGGTGGTTCTTTGTCAGATCATTTTGATCCAAGAAATAATACTGTTACCCTTTCTACATCATCGAAAAACTCTTCTGTAGCAGATATTGCAGTTACTGCACATGAGTTTGGACATGTTTCTCAGAAATTCTCCAAATCCTTTCTTTTTAATATACGAAACTCTCTAGTTCCTGTGGTAAATATCGGAAGCCAATTAGGATATATCTTAATTATCTTAGGTTTCTCTCTTAATTTACTTCAATTATCAACAATTGGATTAATTCTGTTTTCTTTCTCAACTATCTTTGCATTAATAACAATCCCTCTTGAGCGAGATGCTACAAAGAGAGGGTTACACTTTCTTTCTAAATACAACTTAATTTCACAAGAGAATCTTCCTGGAGCTAAATCAATATTAAATGCAGCATCAATGACATATGTAGCTTCTTTAATTACTTCTCTTCTTAATCTTTTTTTCTTCTTTTCTAGAGTAAGGAGAAAACATTAACATTTAGAAGAATATATGTATAATGGTTTAGGGAATTTAATTTACTTAAGCGACTGGGTCATTAAAGACAACGAGGAGAAGGCTATCGAATAATCAGCGGGTACCTTCAGGTTATATGTATAACCTTAATGAGATATACAAAAAACAAAAATATCTCAATTACATTTCCCTCCTTTTAAATTGAAATTGATCTACCATATATATGTGTGGCATATTTGGATACATCGGAGACTCAAATGCTCCAACAATAATTCATCAAGGACTAAAAAGATTAGAGTACAGAGGATATGACTCTTGGGGTATTAGTATCCTACAAAATGGGAATATTAAAACAATCAAAGATATTGGGCATATACCTGAAACAATTGGAAAGAGATTTGTTTCAAATATTGGGATTGGGCATACACGATGGGCTACCCATGGAGGTGTAACTATTACAAATGCTCACCCTCACTTCTCAACAGACAGAAGATTTGTAGTTGCACAAAACGGTATTGTTGAAAACTATACCTCTTTAAAGAAAAAACTTGAGGAGAAAGGGTATATATTCAAAACAGAGGTAGATACTGAGGTAATTGTTAAACTTGTTGAAAATGAGTTATCTAATGGGAAAGATATTCAAGAAGCATTAATTGAATCCTTTACAAATCTTGAGGGAAGAAATACAGTAATATTACTTGATAGCAAAAGTAACGAGATTCTAGCTATTAGAAATGGTAGTCCATTAATTCTTGGAATAGACAAAACAGAGATATATCTTGCTTCAGACCCACTAGCTTTCAATCAATTTACACAAAATGTAGTAGAGATAAATAATGGGGAGTTAATTCTAATCAAGGATAGTAATTACAAGATATACAGTATTGAAAAGAAGAAATATATAGAAAGAAAACCAAAGAAAGTAAATTTCTCAGATATGAATGTAGATAAAGGAGGATACTCTCATCATATGATTAAAGAAATTATTGAGCAACAACATACAATCCTTAAAGCAACACAGTATACCCAAAAAGAGTTAGCTCCATTAATAGATAGACTTAAAAGGTCAAGAAACATATATACAATTGGTGCTGGTACTGCAAGTTTTGCTGGTGACCAAATAGCATACTATCTAAGAACAATAGCTCACAAGAGTGCTATCTCAATAAAGTCATATGAAGCTCAATCCTATCTAAACATTATTAATAGTAAAGATAGCGTAATTGCGGTCTCTCAAAGTGGAGAGACTGCTGACACTCTTGAGGCTGTTGAGATACTAAAAAAGAATGGTGTCCATATCTCTAGTATTATTAATATGCCAAGTTCAACACTATCAAGGCTATCAGATACTAGTTTCATGTCTAACGCAGGAAGTGAGATATGTGTAGCATCAACAAAGGTATTCACATCTCAGATATCATTTGGCTATCTACTTGCTAAATCATTAATAGGGGAATTTACATCAGCTAAAAAAGAGCTTTCATTACTATCTACAAATTTAGAGAGATATTTTACAAAAAAACTTTTAAAACAGATTGAAGATATCTCTAAAATTTTAAAAAACCACGAACACTTCTTTATCCTTGGTAAAGGACAAAATTATCATATAGCTCAGGAGGGTGCACTAAAAGTTAAAGAGATATCCTACAAACATTTTGAAGGCTTTGCAGCTGGAGAGCTAAAGCATGGAGTAATAGCTCTAATCGAAAAAGAAACTCCTGTAATATCTATTATCTCAAAAGATATGAATTACAAGGATTTAATATCTGCTACCTATGAAGTAAAGGCTAGGAAAGCACTTACAATTGGAGTAGGGGACAGAAAGTTCCAAAAAGAGAAATGCTTTGATTATTTCATTCCCGTTGCCAATAGCAATGAACTAAAAGCAATTAGTAATGTAATTCCATTCCAATTGATATCTTTCTACTTAGCAAAAACATTGGGGAATAATATAGATAAACCTAGGAATCTAGCTAAATCGGTTACAGTAAAGTAATTAATTGTCTTTAACAAGATGATAGCGATATGCCTTTTTGTTAAAGTCTGCCCTATACACTCCAATATGTAAGTTCTCTTCCATATATTGTGGTGTCATTTGACTATCAAGTAAGTTAGATACATCTCTTGGGGTACTTTTAGTTCTAATTAGTAACCATAATTTGTCAGTAATTAGTCCAGTTATAACAGCATTAGAAGAGATCAATGATTTAATATCTTGTGCTGAAAAGAAATTGTAATATCCATTATCTACTTCTGATAGATGTTTAGGATGTGAATGTATATTGAATAGGTATTGAACTTCTAAGCTCTTTGGTACATTTTTGTAGTAGATATCCTTTCTTTTTAGTACAGAGCCATCAAGTATAACATCCTTTCTTGCATACTCTTTTTTAGTTGGATGATGAGAGTACTTAACCTGAATTGAGCCTCCACTTTTTACCATCCTACCTGATCCTGTTTTTACCTCACTAAAGATAATTTCCCCATCAGCCCAAAATACTGAGAATGCTCTCTCTAGACCATCTTTATCCGTATTCCTGTATATCCTTATTAAATCCTCCCAGAAATCATATGGAAAAGATATCGCTTCTGGTAAGTTATCATTAAAGGGGTAGAGACCAGACTTTCTAAGCTCAACAATCTTCTTTCTTAAAGAGTCAAAAGTGGTTGATGGAATTTTAGAACCGAAAAGAAAATCAAAAATACCCATATATTTAAATGTTTAATATATTACCAGCCACCACCACCAGAGCCACCACCACCACCACCAGAGCTCCCTCCCCCACCAAACCCAGAGCCTCCAGAACTCCAACCACTTGATCTAAAGCCACCCGAACTACTGTAACTAGATGCTGAACGAGTAGATGTTGTTGTTACATCCTTTGTAAAGGAGGTCATTGAGTTATATAGTAACATTGAATTAAATACAGTAAAGTTACCTTCGTACCATCGCGGGGAAGTTGTGTATATATCTTCAAATTGTGCAGCCCATTTCTTCTCTAAACCAAATATCATTGCATAGGGTAGAAGCTCTTCAAATACCTGTTTGTATTTTGATGGATCATTATGGAATTTAATTCTTTCTTTTTCGGCAGTATCAATGTACAGCTTCAAACCGAGTAGGTAGTGGTACATCTCATTACCTTTCTCGGAAAGTATTTCAATATTTAGTGAGAAAATAAATAACAAAATTGATGAAAGCAAAATCCCAATATATGTTCCAATAGCTGATAATGAATAGAAGAATGCTCCTGCTCCAGAATTAAAAAGTAAAAAGAGAATTGCAACAGAAAGAATAATTAAAATTCGCTTTGTATTTTTCCTAACTTTTGAAAAATACCCCTTCTCTTCCATATACAATTTAGATTCACTATATGCTTTCCCAGACAATGAATAAAAGTTTTCAAGTTTACTTATTGGTACAGTATCTCCATATACAAATATTGCATCAAGTAATGATTTCGTATGTAGAGGTTCTAACTGGTAGCTTTTCTGCTCTTTAACAAGCTCATATTTATCTTTTTTGTACTCCCTTATCTTGTAATAACCCTTAATAGCCATCTCTATTATCAATGCAGTAATATTCTTCAAAAATATATTATCTACTTTAAAAAGGAGCCTGTTTTTCATAATAAGGGAACTACACAAAACATCAATATCCTTTGGAGGGTCATATTGGGGTATAACTGTTAATTTTTTGTTCCTTGATACTTTTCTTAAAAAAACAAAAAGAAAAATACCCACTGGAATAGGTAAAAGAATCCCTATATTAGCAAGTATAATGGATATTGCTTGTTGTTTAGTCGTATTTTCAAATGTCTTAGGAGGTTGTTTAATTGCAATTGTATAACCCTCATATGGTTGTAGTGTACTATTGGGCTTAACTGTTAGTTTATTTCCATCAATCTCTATTTTACAATCTTGCTTTTTTGAACCATCTGGACCTGTATAGCATACAGCTTCTAAAATTTCTGTTGGCAGAACAAAAGATGCAGATGCATTATCAATTGGAAGATTCCATCCTGGACCAATAATATTAAGATACACTTCATCATGAGTATCAAAATATGATATAGCTGAATACTTTAATTCATAGTCAATAATATATACATGGGGTTGAGTAATCAGTCTATCGGGATCTCCAATTCTGACATTAGCCCATCCGTTTTCATCAGATCTTGTGTATTGATTAAGTGTAATATCTGAACTATTCTCAAGGGGGTAATACTGTATTTTATTTATTGTAAGCTGTGTTGGTCTTCTAAAAGCTTTAACAGAGTATATATATGGAACTCTCCACTCTAAACCATGTCTTTCAATATATGAGGAGGGCTGAAATGTAATATGTTCTACGATATCAATAGTTGTATCAGTATTTACAACAATTTCACTCTTGTACTCTAAAATCCTGTCCTCAGTTTGTGCATAAACTGGAGTAACAAAAAGAAATAGAGAGAAAAGTATTAAAAGTATATTAAGTTTTCTCATTCAAATTGAATTAGAACTTAACTTTCACATTTTCTTTTTCTTCCTCTTTAGCTTCAAAGAATGGGAATGCTTTAAATCCTAATATTCCAACTAGCAAGCTATTTGGAAATATGGCAATTTTTGTATTAAATTCTTTAACAGTTCCATTGTAAAATCTTCGAGATTTCTGTATCTCTTCTTCCATATCTTTAAGATTAGCTTGAAGATTTAAAAAATTCTCATTAGCCTTTAACTCTGGATAGCTTTCTGCAATTGCAAATATCTTAGTAATACCTTTTTGTAACTCCTCATCAATCTTAATTTGTTCACCGACTGATCCTGCACCCATTGCTTTACTTCTTAACTCTGCAACATTTTTAAATAGTGATTCCTCATGTTTAGCATACCCTTTTACAGTTTCAACAAGATTAGGAATCATATCATATCTCTGTTTTAGGAATGTCTCTATATCAGCTGTTGCTTCATTTACAACTAATTTCATTTTAACAAGTGAGTTGTTAAGATTAACAAGATATACTGCTAATACAACAACTAAGCCTAAGAGAATTAAAGCTATAATTTCCATTGAAAGAATTTGTAAAAAGTTATTAGATAAGTATAGAGGATATTAATACTAAATATCAAATATTATCTTCCTATTCTGAGAGTTTCTTTCTAAATGCAGAGAGCCATATATATAATAAATCATCAGTATGATTCTCTTTGTAAACATTTTTTAAGAGGGTTTCATTTATATTTTTATTTGTATATTGGATGTTTTTTAGTATTTTACTTATTAATGTAACATTTATTACCTCTCTAAAGGGGAGTTGATACTGTGGATATTGTTGAATCTTTTCGAACACTCTTGAATTAAACGCATCTAGTTCTGTATCTGTTGTAACTATTGTTATATTCCTTTTTGCAATATCATCAAGCATATCACTCAGTCCAGATAGAAGATCTTTATCTAAATTGTTTTCTAACTCTTTAATATCAAAATTGCCTTCACTGTTAAATACAAACTTAGTTACCCTATCAAAAGAATCAAGAATAGTTTGATCAGAGAAAGCAACCATTTCTTTATTTATTATTGTATCATCAATGTTTTCTATGGCGTATTATACACTACATCAAAAGGATTTGAATAGATGGGCTTTGAATTGTCCTGTTTTCTTTTTAGTTGAGAAAAGTACATTCAAATTCGAGGAGAATCTATACCTTAGAATCATATATCAAATTTAGTTATACCCCTCTGCCTGTTTTTTAAAGTTGTCTGCATAAACCTTTTTCAAATTTAAGAACTGATATAATATACTATATTTACTACATTTCTTGGTACTTTTTCCGTTCACTCTCTTCCATTCTCTCAATAGCATATCTTAATGTAGTTTTTGGTATATCCTGTATATTCTCATTAAGGAACTCTCTTAATACATTAATATCCTTTTTACCTACCTCTCTTAGCATCCATCCTACTGCTTTATGTATTAAATCATGTTTATGATTGAGTAATATTTTTGATATTTGTAATGTATCATTAAAATCATTCTGTTTAATAAAGGAGTAGGTAGATACAATTGATATCCTTTGTTCCCAAAGGTTTTTACTGTTTACTAATTTATACAGTATATATCTTTTCTCAGGATTATCTACTAAGTAATCTCCTAATATCTTTGAACATGTTAGGTCAACAATATCCCAGTTGTTTACACCAGAGAGGTTAGATAGATAGAAATTTACAATTGTTTCTTTTTCCTGTTTACTACCTTTCTCATATTTGTAAGTCATTATTATATATCCTGTTAGNNTTTTAGCAATATTTCTAATATTGGGTACTGTAATTCCCCAAAACTTATCTCCTTGTCCATACTCTCCTTTTGCTGTTTTAAAAAATCTTGGAAATATTCTTTGTTTTTCTAAATCAATATGTTTCTGTAATTCATTTAGAACAATATCTTTTGTACTCATAGGTATATTATAGCGATATACTCTGGTATAATCTATGTATATGGTGGATGTAGCTCAATTGGTTAGAGCATCGGTTTGTGGAACCGAGGGTTGTGGGTTCAAATCCCATCTTCCACCCCA
>DDXN01000008.1 GCA_002347605.1 Candidatus Dojkabacteria bacterium UBA2259
GGAGAAAGCTGGAGTAGATTTGTTAGACCCACATAAGCCATTCGTAGATGAAGTTATATACAGCTGTGAATGTGGTGGAACTAAAAAAAGAGTAAATGATGTAATTGATGTATGGTATGATTCTGGTTCAATGCCCTTTGCAAGATTTCACTATCCTTTTGAAAACAAAGAGAAGTTTGAGAGTAAATACCCTGCAGAGTTCATAGCTGAAGGAGTTGATCAAACGAGAGGATGGTTTTACACATTGCATGTACTAGGTATTGCATTGTTTAATCAGAAAGCATTTAGAAATGTTGTTGTTAATGGTATGGCACTTGCTCCTGATGGTACTAAAATGTCAAAGAGTAAACGCAACTATCCAGAGGTAAACACTGTTATTGACTCAATGGGAGCTGATGCGCTGAGGTTATACTTTTCCAGCTCTCCAATAGTTCATGGAGAGGAGGTCATATTTAACGAGAAATTTGTGAAAGAGATTACCTCTTTAGTTTTACTTCCATACTGGAACTGTATTAAGTATTTCCTTAATTACAAAGAGCAATTTAATTTGGAATATACCCAAAATCAAAAGAGTGAAAACATAATGGATAGATGGATTGTTTCAAAGCTTAATCAAACAGTTAGGGATGTTACAAAGTATATGGATGAGTACAGATTACAGAGTGCAACAAAGCATATTTTTGAACTAATAGATGTACTTTCAAAATGGTATATCAGAAGATCAAGGGAGAGATTTGTTGTTGGAGACAAACAGGCACTTGGGACTTTAGGTTATGTACTACTTGAGATATCAAAACTTTTAGCACCTTTTGCTCCATATATTTGTGAATCAGCATATTTAACACTTATGCCTCAAGGAAAAGAGTCTGTTCATTTGGAAGAGTATCCTGCATTTAACAAAGAAGATTTTGATGAGGAGTTATTAAATGAGATGGAGATTGTCAAAGCAGTGTGTTCAATTGGTTTAAATATTCGAGATGAAAACAAACTGAAAGTTCGACAACCTCTATCCAAGGCTTACATCCCAATATTAGATCCAAAAATGCAAGAAATTGTTAAAGGGGAGTTAAATGTAAAAGAGGTAGAGTATTCTAAGTCATTGGTAGAAGGAGAAGGGATATCTTCCTTGAGTAACGCTTCTGTATTTGTAAGTTTAGATATACGGGTAAGTGAAGAATTGAAAGAGGAGGGGGTGTTAAATGAGATATTAAGAGGGTTACAGGTTGCAAGAAAAGAGAGTGGTTGTGAAGTAGGAGAGTTAATCTCTCTTAGATATGAAACCCAAGATGAATATATTTCAAAATTGATTGAGAAGTATTTGGAGAGTATAAAAAAGAGTATATACATTAAGGAGATTCAAAAGTTACAACAAATTGAGAATGGAATACAGATAAAGGTTGGAGAGAGTGTTTTAGGGGTGGAAATACTTAAAATCTAATATCTTAGCTTCCATACCGGTAATTTTTTCAAAAGTTTTACTAGCACTCTCAAGCTCTAAATCGGCGGATACAGCTAATTCTCCAATGATATCTCCCATTGCTCTTGATAGTTCATTTTCAATAGATACAGGTATTAATCTCCCATCTTTCTCTCTTCCCCTTTTTACATGATTACAGTACTGTATTGTTTCAATTGCAGATTCAATAGTTGCTTGAGTTTCTAGTTTTTTAAATATTTCCATTAATCTATTAAAATCTTTTGTCTTAGGATCTTTGAATGGGGTTTTCTTTAATACTTTAATCTTTTCCTTAATCTCTTTGGCAGGAAAAACCTCTCTAATATTTAAATTGTTTACATTATCTAAAGGTGTTGAAATTCTGATAGAGGCATTTATGAATTCAAACTCATAATACATTTTTTTGTTTCCATTAAACTCTATCTCTTTTTTATCCTTAATCCATCCAGCACCGTGTGATGGGTAAAATACTTTTGAACCAACCTTGAACTCCATAGTAGTAAACAATATGAGAATTAAACATTTAATTATATCATTTTTTAATATACAATTATACCAATGAAGATTACATTAATAGGGGGAGGGACAGGTACCTCAACAGTGTTAGAAGGGTTAAAAAAACATAAAGACTTAGAATTAAGCGTGATTGTAGGAATGATGGATGATGGAGGTAGTAATGCTATTGTGAGAGATGAGTTTGGGTTACTCCCACTTAGTGATTTAAGGAAGTCCATAATTGCACTTTCACAGGAGAATGAGAACAATATTATTAGAGAGCTTTTTACGTACAGATTTACCCAAGGAGATGGCTTAAAGGGTCATACACTTGGGAATTTGTTAATGATAGCTATGACAGAGATAACAGGCTCAGAGGTAGAAGCTATTGAGATGTTTAAATATCTTTTTAGTGTATCAGGAAATATCATACCTGTTACGCTAGACAAGGTAAGACTAGTTGCAGAGTATTCTAATGGAGAGAAAATTCTTGGAGAGCACCTTATAGATGAGCCAGATATCCAAGCAAAGATTGTAAAATTCTATTTAGACAAAAAAGCAAAAGCGTATCAAGGAGCAGTTGATAGTATACTGAATTGTCAATACATAGTTGTAGGACCTGGGGATTTGTATACAACAACTCTTGCAAACATATTGGTAGAAGGGATTCCACAAGCTATGCAAAAGACAAAAGCCAAACTCATTTTCATACCTAATTTAATGTCTAAGGTTGGTCAAACAAGAGGATTAACTCTAAATAGTATGATTAATACAGTAGAAGGGTATGTTGGAAGGAAGTTTGACTATATTCTAGTTAATAATGGAAGAATTCCAAAAGAGGCGTACAAAAGATATATTAAGGATGGGGAGCATCTCTTTGTTGATGATTTAAAGGAGGTAAAAAACAGAGGGATAATAAGGACCGATTTAGTTGCAAACTCTGTTATAAAAAGGGAAAAAGGTGATACACTTGCGCGCAGTCTTGTTAGGCATGACTCAGAAAAACTAGAAAGAGAGCTTTACAAGATATTTAGACAGGGGTGGAAGTCTGCCCTATCCGCGTTTCTTTCCCTGTATCGTTAATAATTTCCCGTTTATGGGTGTTGATAAGTTTTTTCCTTCACAGTATATATTTAAGTCAAAATAGGGTGATAGTAGGGATATTAATCTTTCCACTTTACTTGTTTTAATTGGGTGATATTCAACAGAGATATTTAGTACCTTTCCTAAGATATGTTTATGACTATTTAATATATCTATCTCTTTCCCTTCGGTATCAATTTTTAACATATCAATCTCATCAACATTTTCTAGATATCTATCTAATCTTGTACACTCTACTTTGACTGGTTTAGTATTTTCTTTCCCACTCCAACTTTTTGGAAGTAGGCTAGAGTTTGAATGCCAATTCCCACCACTGTTGTCTATATACAGGTTGCATGTACCATCTCTTTGGCATACGGCCATATTAAGTAGTGTAATATCTAAAAACCCATTGTTTTGTATATTCTCTTTTAATATCTCAAAGGAAATGGGGTTTGGTTCAAATGAAAGAATTTTGGAATTTGGAAAAAGAGATTTAAAGTAGATTAGAGAGATACCAATATGTGAACCAATATCTACAATGAAAGGAGAATTTTTCTCTGAATCAAATCTGTAGATCTCTTGATTCCAGACCTCTCTTTTTATGCTATGATATTCCTTTTTGTTACTGTAGTGTACACTGTATTTACCTAGTCTAGTTGAATCCATATTCAAGTATACTTTACTCTCCAATGATATTCATCAATCTAGATACTTTACCAGCCCAGCTTGAAGCAGAAGGAGGACAGTAAACTCTACCTATTTCGTAAGGGGTATCTAAACCTTTAGCATAGTAACCTGCTAAACCTTTTGATACACTCCATATACCATCTTTCCAGTTATCAAATCCATATTTACCCCAACCCCATGCATTGTAAGCTCTGAAGTTATGTATTCCACCACTAGACTCAACAATGGATATTGAGGCAACTAATCTATAGTCGATACCGTACTGATTTGCAGCATATACAAACTCATCTGCATACTTTGCTAAAGGAGAGTTTCTTTTCTCAAGGAAGTTCCTAATGTTTTGAATTTTCCTTTGGTTTTGTATATCTTGAGGAGTTATAAAAACAGCAGAGTCTAGTATAGTCTCTTGTACAGGAGTACTGTCAATATACTCTAAGTCTATCGCATACTCCTTGATAAAAGTATCTTGATCTATACCAATAGCTGCTTTAGGAGATATTTGATATATCATATTTAGTATTAATCCAGTAGCAAGAACACCTACTATTCCCATTAATACGTTTTTTTTGTTATATGTTTTCATATTTTTATATTTTTGTTTTTACCCTATAGTTAATCTTTTTAGAAAAAAATCCTTTTATATTATATATTCTATATATGTTAAATATTTCAATGGCTACAGGGAAAAAGCTTAGAAGAAAAACTAAAAAACATCCTATTCTTCTATACCTCATTATACCATTTTTAGGTTTTTTTTTCTACCTTGTTGTATTTGCAAAGCTACCAATAGAGGCGATGCCTGATATATTTGTATATACTCCTCCAGTAGTTAAATACGAGACTTTTAGAGTTTCTTTTGATTCAGATATATCACAGGATATCCAAAGTATCATTAAAGCATCAGTTGAAGATATACAGTTAAATGATACAAAAAGGTTTGAGTTTGTAAAAAGAGGAGATTACAAGATTGAATATACTCAAGATATTGAAAATACGCTGTACTTTAAGGAATATGTTCCAGTTGGACATGCATATTGGATAAAGGAATCTACTTCACTTGAAGAGATAAAGGATTTTGGAAAGGTATATATCTCATCTGAAGGATATGATTCTTCTAAACCTTTTTTAGAGGAGATTTTGGGAGAGGGTGTAGAGATAGTTAGTACTCAAGATTTACTTTCTACTCTTTTAGAGAGTGAGAACAGTATTGGATTTGTACCTGTAGAAGATTTAACAAAGGGTATGAAAGTACTTTCCTTAGATGGTAAATACTGTCTTTCGGATGGCTCAGGATGTCTTAAGGCAGGGTATATGTTGGTTGATGGAAAAAGAAATGAGTTTGTTTCCCATATTATTAATCACAACATGGGACTTAAGTATGGAGAGAGTAGGAGTGTAAATAGCGAAAGTATTGTAAAAATCAATATGAGTGGTGTTGTAGCTATATCTAGGGGTTTAGCAAGTAAGATTGATTCAACAAAAAACTATGCATATCCTGCAAGAGATTTGGGTAAGTTTCTTTCTGATGCTGATCTCACACACATTTCAAATGAGGTTTCTTTTGTAAATGGTTGTACAGGGTATACTGGTATGAGGTTTTGTGCTAAACCAGAATATATTGAGACATTAAAGGTTAGTGGTGTGGATATTGTTGAATTAACAGGAAATCATAACAATGACTATGGATCTACAAATAACAAGAATACAATTGAAACATATACATCATTGGGATGGGATCACTTTGGGGGAGGGCTTAACAGGGAGGATGCTAGTAGAGTACTTTACAAAGAGGTGAAGGGTAATTTAATCGCTTTCATGGGTTACAACTATTACAATACAATGTATGACCAAGCTCCATTGGCAAAAGAGAGTACTGCTGGTGCTAATTCTTACTCTGTTGAGAAATTAACTAAAGATATTAAGGAAGCGAAAGAGAAGGGGGCTGTAGCTATTGTGACATTCCAATTTCAGGAGTGTTACAGCTATCCATCTTCTGATGTAATCTATCCAGTATGTTACAAGCCTTTATCATCTCCAGATCAAAAGAAAGTATTTAGACAGGCTATTGATTTAGGTGCAGACATAGTTGTTGGTACACAAGCACATCAGCCCCAGACATACGAAGTTTACAAAGATGGAATAATTTTCTACGGATTAGGGAACCTTTACTTTGATCAGGATGAATGGATTGGTACAAGGCAGGGTATAGTTCTTTCTTTGTATATTCAAGAGAATAACTTAATACAGGTAAAGATGACTCCAACCATTATGGATAGCTCATTAATTCCAAAAGTTGCAGAAAAGGCTGATAGTAATTTGCTTCTAAATTTGTTGAAGAGTGCTAGAACTTTCTGATATATTGAATAAGGAAATAAATTTTTTCTCTATATAATGTGGATAACAATACAAATAGTAATTTAGGAAATAATCAGAATTTAAGTAATGGGAGTTCACCTGTAAATAATGATGACTTTAACTCAGTGCAACCATCGTCTCCAGTTGCGGACAGTATGGTTACTGATTTAACAGGGATGCCTGTACCAGAGGTAAGTAATGCTCCTGTGGGAGTACAACCTATTCAAGAGTCTGTTACCCCTGTTGTGCAAGATACTTCAGCGGAAGCAGCTCCTGTAAGTATTCCATCTTTTGATAGTAGTACACCAGTAGCGCAACCTGTTAGTATGCCAGAATCTTTCCCATCCTTTGATAATGCCCCAGTTGTGCAAGAGCCTTTGACTTCCGAGCCGGAAATTACACCTACACCAACATTTGATTCAATACCACAAGCTCAAACTTTGGAGAGTGTTTCAACACCAATGGATACGGTTACACCTACACCAACGTTTGATTCAATACCACAAGCTCAACCCTTTGAGAGTATTCCAACACCAATGGATACGATTACCCCAACTCCAACATTTGAAACACCAAATACGATAGTAGAGACCCCGGTAACTCCACAAGAGAGCATATCTGAAGAGACGACTACACCTGTAAATCTTTCTGAACCATTACCATCATTTGCTCCACCACAGGAGAGTCCTCTACCAACAACACAGGAAGAAGAGATAGTTCAGACTTTGCAGGAAGGTGAAGAGAAGAAAACGGGGGGAAAGGGTGGTACTGCAGTAGTAATAGTTCTCATCATTATAGTTGTAGCACTACTTGCTACAATAGGGTACTTTGCATACAAGATATTCTTTTCTTAATATCTGACTATTTAGAACTCCATAATCCATGGATATTACAATATTCCCTTGCTGATATATTTTTGTACTCTTTTGGTAATGTAAATTCTGCCATAGGTAACTCTCCAGGATTAAGTTGTTTTGTTAAAGTGTATCCATCCATTAGTAACTGTACAAATTGGATATAGTGGGAATCTTCCATAGGGTGGGGAATATCTCCAACCTTTACTTGGGCTTTACCATCTTGGATATCAATTATTGGTACATGTTTTTCTAATCCTACATCAGAGTCTTTCTCTTGAAGTAGTTCCATATCTTGTCCACAACAAACTAATGTTCCATTCCCATTGTGTAATACCTCAACTATGTTCCCACATATCGAGCATCTATATATTTTTCCTTTTTGTGCCATATGTTTTTCTCTTAATTTAATATATTCCATTATACATTTTTTAAGTTGAAATATCTTTCTTTTTTGTATAGCATATTTAATAATTTTTAGAATTTTGTACTTGTTAGAAACATATACTCATAATATTTTCACAAATGAACATGACCAGACTCCTCTTGAGAGAAATTGGGAGAGTTTAAGGACAGAGTTAATCGATTTAACAGATTACAGAATTGATACAAGTAGGGATAAATGGTATCAAGAGGTGTATATGTTTTACAAATTAGATATTGAAAGTTTTATTCCCACTCATCCTTCAGATGTAAATAGATTGCCAAAGGGTATAGTTGCAGAGACATTCTTTCTTAATGGATGTAGATTAAGAGGCTTGCGATGTAATTCATGTTCTGGAGATGAAGATGTAATGGGAGCAGATTTTAATATCTCTTGTGGAAATGAAACAAGGTTTTTTGATGTTTCAGTTGATACATCAAAGAGAGGCTTAATGAGTAAAGTAAGAGAGGGGAGATTTCCAACTCTATTTATTCCTTGGGAGGAGGCAAAGAGTAGTAATGGGTATTTAAGAAGTTATGCAGAAAGATATCTTAGGTATGGGATATTTAATACCAATGAGTATTTTAGTAATATACTTTCATCTAACTATATTGTGCTAGATCATATTAAAAGGATGTTTTGGAAAAACCAAGAAGATTGTGGAAGGGTATTTGGGAAGAAAGGAATAAATTTCTCAAAGGCAGGTATTCAGTATATTAGGAGTTTGGAAGGAACATTGAGATTACTAAGAAAGGGAATTTAATTACTCTTCTATCCCCATTTGTTGTTTAGCATATGCAGTTAGGTTCTTTCTTTTAGCCCAGGTTCTTTCTGTTTCAGTGAGTAACTTTTTTCTTAATCTAATATTTTTTGGTGTAATCTCTATTAGTTCGTCGTCATTTATGAATGAGAGAGCGTATTCAATGGTAAGGGGTATAGGGGATTTTAGATTAACCATTGTTAATTCACTTCTAAGTACTCTTACATTTGTTTTATGTCTTGCTTTACATGGGTTAACAACTATGTCTTGTTCATGGTTATTTATACCAATAATCATTCCTTCGTATACCTCCTGCGATGATCCTACAAACAAATGTCCTCTATCTTGAATTGTTGTTAGCGAGAATCCTAATGTAGTGCCTGTATCTTGAGATATTATTACACCTTTTCTAAATAGTGGTGGTTGTTTAATATATTCTACATAGTCAGTTACAAAACTATTTGTTACAGCTGTACCCTTAGTAGCATTCATTAATACTCTATGTAGACCAATAAGATTTCTTGTTAATATTTTGTATGTAAATCTTGTTTGTAATCCCTCACTTTCGATATCTTGCATCTCTCCCTTTCTGTTACTTACCTCTTCCGTTACAGTACTTAGGTACTCTGTTGGACAGTCTATAACTAACTCTTCTACTGGTTCATACTCCTTTCCCTCTTTTTGGATTAGTACAACCTCTGGTTTACTAAGTTGGAATTCATATCCTTCTCTTCTTAGCTGTTCTACAAGTATTGAGAGTTGTAGCTCTCCTCTTCCTGCAACAGAGTAAGAGGAGCCTGATATTTTGGCTATTTTTAAACTGATGTTTAGATCTTTCTCCTGTTCTAATCTCTGTTCTAATTGTTTTGCAGTTACATATTTACCCTCTCTACCTGAAAATGGAGAGGTATTAGCTTCAAACTTAACTTTAACAGAAGGAGGTGTTATATGTATATCCTCAAGGGGCTCTGGTGTATCTAGAGCACACAGTGTTGCACCAATGGCTGTAGATTCTATTCCTGCTAAAGCTACAATCTCACCAGCTTGTGCGAGGTTAATGGGTATCCATGAGAGTCCTTCTTTTGCAAATATCTCTCTTACTCTTCCTTGAATCTTTTTCTCTTTGTCTATTAGTATTACTGGGTCATTTGTCCTAATACTTCCCCTGTTTATCTTTCCAACTAGGTATCTGCCTAAGTGTGGGTCATACTCCAACGAGGTTATTTGCATTTGGAATGGAGCATTTTCGTCTCCTTGTGGGGGAGGGCAATACTCAATGATTTTATCTAGAAGAGGTATGATACTGCCTTCGTACTCACCTGCTTTTGTTAAATCCCCAGTAGGTAACTCTTTCCATATTTTCCCTGCTCTTGCTACTGCATAATAGACAGGAAAGTCTAATTGGTTTGTGTTTGTTGCTAGTGAAAGAAAAAGGTCTTGTATTTTACCAACGGTTTTAGATATATTAGCGAGTTTTTTGTCTATTTTATTTACAACGACTATTGGAAGAAGGTCCATCTCTAAAGCTTTTTTTAGTACAAACTTTGTTTGAGGCATTACTCCTTCTTGAGCGTCCACTAGTAGTAAGCATGAGTCTGCCATATTAAGAGTTCTTTCAACTTCTCCTCCAAAGTCAGCGTGTCCGGGTGTATCTATGATATTTATTTTGTAATCTTTGTATCTAATGGATATATTTTTAGCTTTAATTGTAATACCTTTCTCTTTTTCTAACTCCCCACTATCCAGGATTTGTGTTTGAGACATCTCCTCTTCGTTGTTTCTAAAGAGGTTTGTTTGTTTCATAAAGGCATCAACTAACGTTGTTTTCCCATGGTCAACATGGGCTATGATTGCAATGTTTCTTATATTTTCTTTACTTAAAGGTGTATATTCCATAACAAGTGGACATTTTACCACATAATATCTATATATTCATATTTATGATATATTAAATATGTATAAATTAATACTTTTTTTAATATGTCACCATTTGTAGAACCACTTAAAGATGAAGAGTTTGATCAGGAAGGTAAAAGGCTTGCTGGGTTGGTTAATAATGCTCCTAATCCACAAACTCCTACTAGTAATCCAATAGAAGAGGAATTACCAGTTAATACGGATAATTTAGTTGAGGATGAGAACATTATTGATACTCAAGAAGAGGATTCGGAAGTAAGAGAATAGGGGAATTATGATAAAGGGACTTCTTCTAACTCATCTTGTTCTTCTTGGTCTATTAACTCTTCCTCTTTGAGATCTTCGAATGGATTGTACTGGTCCATTAGTAGGTCATATTCAATTTCATCTTCATCCTCTCCGTAGGGTTGAAATGTCGGTTTTTTATCATAATCGGGTATTTCTTTTTCTGACATGTAAATAATTATTAAATTAAATCTAACCTTATTACTTTACTATGATTAATATATTTTTCAATTACCTATAGGAAGAAGATGTTTTTCTATTCACATTGTGCTGTTGGAATAGGGTCAGAGGGGTGACCATGTTCTACCCATACTCCATCTTTACATATCCATGTGTCTTCGTCTCCACCTAATACAAATCGTAGAAATATTAATGTTAGTAGTAATACCACTATTACTATGAGGAGAGAATACAATCTTTTTTTGTCTTGATATGGTCTTACTCTTTGTTCCATTTTGGAGGTAGAGATACTAAGTAAAATTTAGATAGGAATATACGACGTAGAATAATATTAGGAATGGAAATGCTATTGCCAGAGATATTAATATTTTTAATTTAAATCTCCTTTTGAATATTAATGAATATGTGAAGTGAAACAGCAAGTATATGATATATATTGTTAAGAGTATTAAAGATACAGTTGATATTTTGTCTACTATCTCAGTAATATTGGAGTATACCTGATCTGAGAGAGTCTGTTTTAGTCCTTCAAATTGATTTCTGACCAGTGTGTATACGATGTTATATATTCCAGAGGTAATGCTACTTTGAGTAATTACTTTATGTATTCTCTCAATCATATTTATATATTGTAGTTAAGTAGGATATGAAATGCAATGGGTTTCAATTGTAATAGTATTACGGTCATTTAAAAAGAATGGTATAATATCAATATTATCCCGTTATATATATTACAAATATGGTTAATCGCTCTGTTTTAGCAGTAGGTATTAATGTACCGAAAGAAGAAAAAAACATAATTAAAAAGAAGTTAGGCTTGTCAGATATCTCACTAGATTTTGCATCTATTAAAGATATTATATTTACCATAGTAAAAGGTGAGATTAAGGTGGATATTAAGGGTAAGGATTTGGATAGGTATGGGAATGTTTGGATACAGTCTGGATGGAATACTACTCATATGGCATATCTGCTACATTTGTATCTTAAATCAAAAAAGATTGTGCATAACAAAACAAATATTAGTATTACAAAGCTTTCAGATATATTTCGTTTGGCATCTAAAAATATTGAGGTTCCAAACACATTTTTTCTAAATGGGTTGAAAGTAAAAGAGGAGAATATCTTGGATATTGAAAAGATTTGTAAGATGCCTTGTATATTTAAAACGTATCTTGGTTCACTTGGTTCTAATGTTAATTTAATAGAAAAGAGAGAGGATATTAAGGGTGTTATTAGAGAGAAAAGGAAATT
>DDXN01000019.1 GCA_002347605.1 Candidatus Dojkabacteria bacterium UBA2259
ACCTTAGTAGCAGAGATAGCAAGTGAGCTACCAACAGGAGAGTACTTTATCAATGTAGCGGTATTACTAGATGGTAAGATACTTAGAGAGGAGAGATTGGTATTTAACATAGTCAATATACCTGGAGAGGAACAAGAGAAAGAGGAACAAGAGACTGGTTTTCAGATTGGATCCATATTTACTGGGTTTAAAGAAAGTCTTCCATACATACTCATCTCCGTAGTTATAGTTTTAGTTGCCTACCTCCTTATCACTCTTATGTGGAAGAGAGAGGATTTAGAACATGCTAGAGAAAAGATATGGGCAGTAATATTAGGAAGTAAGAAATATACACGTATGGTACTTTCCTTTGTAATTGGTTTGCAGGTTTTGCTAATTCTTCTTTTCTTCCCTGTTGTTGCAAGAATAAATGAAAGAGAGAAGCTTGATGTTAGTGGAGAGACACAGGGAGTACAAGATACAAAAGTAACAGGAGCTACATTAAATGTCCTACCTGCTAACAAAGAACATGAATATATAGTCTATGAGAATCAGGATACAAATTCAAAAGTTTTGTACATCGCTCAAGAGGGTGAACAGTTTAACGTTGTATCTGAAACAGATAGTTGGTATCAGATAAAGCTTGCTGATGGTACACTAGGATGGTTAGAAAAATCAATGATTAAATCTAGCACAACAGAGGAAAAATAATATGAATATATATTTGACATTACCTTTTAATGATAGATACAATGGATAAGAAAAATATTTACTAAACTGAATAATTTTATGCAAAACAATAACCATTCTTTTTTTGAAAAAACATGGTCAAAGGTATTACTATCATTACTATGTATTGTAATATTCTTTTCTTTAATTGGAGGATTTAATGCCATTGCAGATACAGTAACAACTGCTGTTACAGTTGGTAACTCTGCACCTGTCTTTACAGCTGGACCATTGGAAGATCCAACAAGTTCCTCAACAACACCAACTAATGTTGGGTCTAATACTACATGGAAAGCTACTGCATCAGATTCAAATGGAGATAACTACTATTTAATTATCTGTTCCACAGGCTCAGTTACACCAAGAAATGGTCAGGATCCTATCTGTGTTGCTACTACCTGGTGTACAAGTAGTGCTACTGCAAGTACCCAAGAGGCATCTTGTAGTCGTACAGCTTTAGTTGGAGATGCTGTTTCAAATGCTTGGTATGCTTTTGTTTGTGATGGAGGATCATCTGCTGCTTGTAATACAACTGGTCAACAGGGTACTGGGGATTCAGGAACTCCTTTTGATGTAAACCATGAGCCTACCTTTACTACTGCAGGAAATAATACACCACAAGATCCTGGTGGCACTGTTACATGGACAACTACTGCAGCTGACTCTACTGACTCTGATACTGTAAAATTAATTGTATGTAAAACAACCGGTATTACAGGTGACGCCTGTGATGGAGGTGGAAGTGATACATGGTGTTCTAGCTCTCAAGTAGCTTCTAATCCTACATGTGGTTTTAGTGTACCAGCTGTATATCCTGATGATACCTATGCTGCATATGTATATATAGTTGATGCACACAACTTCCCAGCTACAGGTACCTACCAAGCTTCGAATGTATCCTTTGTGATAAGTAATAAAAGTCCTGTTGTCTCTGCCGTAACTATAAATGGTGGTTCAAATATTGACTTAACTGAAAGTACTACTAAAAATATTACCTTAACTGCTACTGTAACTGATAATAACAGTTGTTACGGTGGTGAAATAAACTCAGTATTAGGATATGTATACAGATCAGGGGTCGCATACACTGGGTGTGACACATCTGGAGAAGCAAACAATAACTACTGTTACCCAGAAGTAACCTGTACTGTTGTTGGAGGAACATGTACAGATATTACTGACGGTTCCGCAAACTATACATGTACTGCAAGTTTACAGTACTACGCAGACCCAACAGATACACTAACTCAGTATCCTACCGATACATGGAAAGATACAATAAAAGCAACAGATGATGATTCAGCTACACATACTGTAGAGGTATCTACTGGTGTAGAAATGAACTCTCTTATAGGGTTTGAACTAGGATATACAGTTACAGGTGCTATCAACTATGGTAATCTTGGTGTAGGTGAAAAGAATGATCCATTAGACAAAATTATTACAACAACACCAACAGGAAATATAGGTTTAGATCAAGAACATTCAGGTAATAGTATGTGTACTGATTATCCAACTTGTTCAGGTGGAACTCCAATAACTGCTGGATACCAGCATTACGCCCTTGCAGGTTCTACAGCTTACGCTTCTGGAACTGCTCTTACAGGAACAGCTTTTGAGATTGAATTAAATGTACCTAAACCAATAACTGGAACTCCTACAACTAAAAATACATGGTGGGGAATTGAGATTCCTGCTGGAACAACTCTAGGAACATATAGTGGTGCTAATACAATATCCGCTGTAAAAGGTGAGACAACTAGTTGGTAAAATAAGTTAAATACTTGAAAATTTATTAAATGAGACTCTCTAAATCATTTAAAACTACAATACTTGGATTACTAATATTTCTAATTAGTTCAATATCTGCTTACGCAGGCTTTGGGGTATCTCCTACTAATATTAGTAGTGAATACCTAAAGCCTGGAGCATCCTTTACTCAAGAGTTTACTCTCTCTAGATCTGATGCTACTGCTGATATGAATGTTCAGATTGTTCCAGACCTAGGTGGTATAGATTCATGGTTTACATTTGATCCTGGTAAAACATTTGTATTCAAAAGAGGACAGACTACTCAGAAATTCAAAATCATAGTAAAGGTACCCGATGATGCACAGTATACAGATTACAAAGGAGTAATACGTGTTAATGCTCTACCAATAGATCAAGCTGTAGGAGGAGTATCCATTACTCAAGGTGTAAGACTAGATGCAGGGTTGACTGTTACAGAACAAGATTTAAGATCACTATCTATTCTTTCAATCAAAGCCCTAGACTCACAAGAGGGTAAACCAATTAGAATAGAGATAGTAGGACAAAATACAGGTAATGTAGATGCTTCACCTACTCTAAAGGTAACAGTAATGGATATGTTAATGAAAGTATTAGAAGAGCATGAGGTAGCTAACTTTGGATTTGTTAAACCTAATCAAACAGAGACCTTAGTAGCAGAGATAGCAAGTAAGCTACCAACAGGAGAGTACTTCATCAATGTAGCGGTATTACTAGATGGTAAGATACTTAGAGAAGAGAGATTGGTATTTAACATAGTTAATATACCTGGAGGGGAACAAGAGGAAGAGGAGAAAGAAACTGGTGTTCAAGTAGGATCAATTCTTGGTGTTCTTGGTGAGAATGTAATATATATCCTTATGTCTTTGCTAGTAGTAGCTACTGTATACCTACTGCTTGAAAAGATATGGGAGAATAAAAAGTACAAAACTATTTCCCAAAAGCAGTGGGCTATACTTTTGGGAAGCAAGAAGTACTCTAGAATTGTAATTGCTACAGTACTGGGTCTTGCAGTACTACTTCTAACAGTACTAGCACCTGTTCTTAAGTATATTTCTTGGGAATCTCTCAATATTGATATTACAAGGCTCCTTACTGATTTAAAGAGTAGTATGCTCTACATACTCTTTTCTATTGTAGTATTCGTTGGTTCATACCTACTTTTAGAAAAGATATGGAGAAAGAAAAAATCTAAAACATTAAAATCTAAATGGTGGGCTATTCTTTTAGGAAGTAAGAAGTATTCCAGATTTATGTTCTCCTTCGTACTTGCAATACTTGCCATGTTTGGCTCTGCATTTATTCCTATGATTGAGAGTACACCTGTTCAAACAGGTAAAGATACTCAGATATTAAGTAAATTGAGATTAGTATTTACAGATTTTAATGACTATCTCCCATATATTATATTCGCCTTAATGACAGTAATAGTCTCCTACCTATTACTAGAAAAAGCATGGAGAAAGAGTAAGAAAGTTAAGAAAGATTCAAAACCAAAGAAGAGTACATTCTTACAAATACTACTTGGAAGAGAGAAAGCATCTAGAATTACACTATCCTTAATCATTGGTGTAGTTGTATTTGCATCATCTATATATTACACAGTAGTTACATTTAAAACAGAAGAGATAGACAACTCACAAAAGGATGTACAGGGTGTATCTGATGAAAAAGATCCTGCTGTAAATGTAATTCCCGAAGAACAGACATACAGGTATGTTGTGTACCAAGAAGATGATCTTAATTCAGAGATAATATATGTTGCCCAGGAGGGAGAGACCTTTAATGTATTACAAGAGACAGATGAGTGGTATACAGTAGAGCTGAGTGATAACAGGATTGGATGGTTAAGTAAATCTATAGTTAAATCATCAGAGACAGAAGAAAGATAACTAATATATCTTTCTACCATTATGAATCTATTTCGTAAATATATAGAAAATCTAGATATATTTCTAATCTTAAAAAGATTTTCTTTTTTACTTCTGTTATCTCTTTTTACAATATTTTTCTTCTTAAAAATACCCTCTTCAGATATATTAGCAACTAATGTATTAACTAATCCTAGTTTTACTGGAGGGACTACTGGGTGGACACTATCAACAATGACATATGATGCTGCTAACTATCAAGATAGTGCAGGATCTATTACTACACAAACAGCAGTTGGAAGAAAGAATAGTGCAACTGGTACGGCAAGTCAGGTTATCTCAACTACCATTGTTGGTGGAAGTACTGTTAATCTTAATCTCTATTGGAAAAAAACATGTACTACTGTTAACTGTATAGCCAATACTATTCAAGTTCGAAGAATACTTTCTGGAACTTCTCAAACTATATGGGAAACAACAACTTTAACAACTGCAGCTTGGACACAAGTTTCTAATTTAGATGTATCTTCCTATTTTACTACTTCAGGAACATATACATTAGAAATATATATATTTCTACAAAGTGGAAATAATGCAAGTGCAAAAGCTCAGGCATGGGTTGATGTTCTTAATTTAGATGTTGTAGCACCATATGTTACTGTAGATACTACTGGCACACAAACTACCAATATATATGCTAATACCTCTAATGCATACATGGGTGGAGCGTTTACATTTGTAAGAAATACTGGTTCTGCATCAGTAACAAGTATTACCATTAGTGAAACTGGAACTATCTCTGATGCTAATATCTCGGGATTAATCCTTTACTACAAACAGGAGGCTACATGTTCTACATCTATACCAGGAGATGCCACCCAGTTTAATAGTACTCCAGGAACATTTAGTTCTGGGAGTTCAACTGTAACTGGTACTATGAGTGTAGGAACATCACAGATATGTATGTATGTAGAAGCTGATATTGGTGGTGCAAGTGGAAGTGAAACTATTGAAATACAAATAACTGACCCTAGTACACAGGTAACTGTATCTGAAGGTGTTGTCTCTCCAGCTACAGCTGTAGCTATAAGTGGAACTACTACTGTTACGGGTAATAATGCTCCTACATTTACAAATTTCTCAAACAACGGACCTGTAAATCCGGGATCTATTGTTACATTTTCAACCACTGCATCAGATTCTGATGCTGATAATATATTTTTGGTAGTATGTAAAACACAGGGAGTAACAGGAACAGCGTGTGATGGAGGATCAGGAGATACATGGTGTACAAGCTCATCTGTTGCCTCAAATCCCTCATGTGGATATAGTGTACCATCTGTATATCCTGATGATGCTTACAATACCTATCCATATGTATTTGATACATACAATGAGCCAGCCACGGGTTCATATCAGGGAGTACTCTCTACTTTTACTGTAAACAATGTTGCTCCAATTGTATCCGCTGTAACTATTAATGGAGGAACTGCAATATCACTAGAATCAGCTACTACAAAATCTGTAACACTCACTGTTACTGTATCAGACAACAATAGCTGCTATGGAACAGAAATATCTTCTGTATTAGGATATGTATATAGATCTGGAGTTGGATATACAGGATGTGATACTGTCGGAGAAGCAAACAACAACTACTGCTACCCAGAAGTAACGTGCTCGGTAGTTGGCGGGACATGCACAGATGATACTGATGCATCTGCCAACTATACATGCTCTGCAAGTATATATTACTATGCAGATCCTACAGGAACAGATACACAGTACCCCTCTGACACATGGATGGATACAATTAAAGCAACAGATGATGATTCTGCAACAGATGCATTACAAGTTTCAACTGGTGTTCAAATGAGTATGTTAGAAGCTATGTCTATTACCTCTTCAATTAACTATGGTACTTTGAGTGTAGAAACTGGAAACGATCCACTAGATAGAACTACCACCTCAACACCTACAGGAAATGTAGGATTAGATCATGAGATATATGGAACAGATATGTGTACAGACTATCCTACATGTGGTGCATCTAAAATATTAGTTGGTTATCAAAAATATGCTCTAGTAGCCTCTACCCCATACTCATCTGCTACAGCATTAAGTATAACTCCAACACCTGTATACATTGATATATCTAAACCAACAACAGGAACGCCTACTGCTAAAAATATGTGGTGGGGAGTATACGCACCACTAAATACAAGTCCTGGTTCATTTAGTGGAACAATAAATGTAACGGCCTATGCAAGTGACCCATTGAATTGGTAACCCCCTTCCAGCTAACTTATAGTGAGAGACGAGGATCTCTATCAACACTCTCAATATCTTCTCTCTTAGTTAAAAACTTCTTCTGTAATATATTTATATATCCAGCTATACCAATCATTCCTGCGTTATCACTCCTGTACTCTATCTGTGGATAGTAGAAATTCAAATTGTACTCCTTTGCTAACCTACCTACACTTCTAACTATCTCCTCACTATTAAATACCCCTCCTCCTACAAATACAGATTTAACTTCAGGATTTTTCTCAATAGCTAATTTAAGTTTAATAACTACAGAATCCACTATTGCATCAACAAACCCTCTACAGAAATCATATATCCACTCTCTCTCCGCAATACCTTTCTCTCTTAACTCTTTTGCTTTGTAAAGTGCTGCTGTTTTAATACCAGAGTAACTAAAATTCAAATCCTTAGAATTTTTCATAGGAGTAGTAAAAACAATATTTCCTACTCTACCCTTTTTAGCAAACTCTGAAACAACAGGACCACCAGGATATCCAAAATTAAGAATTCTACCCACCTTATCAAATGCCTCCCCTGCTGCATCATCTAATGTCTGCCCTAACTTTTTGTATTTACCAATTTCCCTAACATATATTATCTCTGTATGTTTACCTGACATAAGTAGAGCTAGAGCTGGAAAGGAATCTAAGAGTTTCTCATCACTAACTAAACCCTTACCCTTAGAATTCAAAAGTAAAGATGAAAACATATGACCCTCCATATGATTTATTGGTACAAATGGTTTGTTGTATCTTAAAGCTAACTCTTTTGCATACTTAATACCTACCTCAAGGTCAATTGCTAGACCTGGACCTGTTGTCACACCAATGTAATCAACATTATTTATCATCCCTGGGTTGTTATTTAATGCCCTATTGTAAACCTCCTCTATATTTTCTTCATGTAATCTCTTTGCTAAATCAGGTACTACTCCTCCAAACTGTGCATGTAATTCTGTTTGTGATGAGAGTTCTGATGTTATTACCTCTCTACCTCTAATTAGTGCCACAGATGTATCATCACAACTAGTATCTATTCCTAGTATTAATGGTTTTTGTTTTAAATTTTCTTTAGTTAGTACCATATATTGTAATCTTTCTTTGCTCTAAAGATATATATTCAAATGATATTTTGTACATAGGAATATTTTTTTTAGAGCATAGTTCTTCAATCTCTTGATAGAACTTATCTGCCCACTCTATTACAACTATTCTACTTGCATCTAAATGTTCTACTAATCCAGACCTATTAAACTCCTGCGCATCATTTAATCTCCATGTATCCATATGAGCTAGTATGTTTCCATCATATATATATTCATTGATAATAGTATATGTTGGAGAGTTAACTATATCTTTACTACCTAACTCCTTACCGATACCTTTCGTAAATTGTGTCTTTCCTGCTCCTAACTCACCACTTAAAGAAACAACAACACTCCCTTTCAAATCTTTAAGGTACTCTTTAGTAAACCATTTACCAAAATCTGATGTCTGTTTAGGTGTATCTGTTTCTCTTTCTTCCAGTAGTGTACTTTTGTGTATTGCATCTTCAAATCTTATTTTTCCCTCCCTTAATACTGTTAATGTATTTAATGTTGTATCAAGTATTGTAGATGGAGAGTTTTTAGGTAACTGTCCATCATCAATATACATATCTATGAGGGATTGGTTCTTTTTAGGTAAATCTTTTATTAATTGGTCTATACTGTATGGATGTGGTCTGTATGATACATTTGCAGATGTAGCAGTTATTGGTCTTCCAAATTCTTTGATTAGTTTAAGTGTAAATTTGTAATCAGGTATTCTTACCCCTGTAGTAGCCTGTTTAGAGACTACTGGAGGCTCAAGAATGCCCCTACTTTTGGAAACTACTGTGATTGGTCCTGGTAGATAATTCTTGTATATGTTTAATGCCATTTCGTTTAACTCTACATACCTTTTAGCCATATCTATATCTGATACTGCAATAGATATTGGTTTAGATCCTCTAAAGGTTTTGTAGGAGAGTAATTTATTCAAAGCTCTACTATTAGTTGCATCAACTCCTAGTCCATAGCATGTCTCTGTAGGATATACTACAAGCCCTCCTTGGTTTAGTATCTTAATTCCCTCTTTTATAACTTCGTCTTCGTTATTGTTAGTCAATTTGACTCTTTTCATGGTACAATTATACCCTGAATGTGAATATATTTCATATTTAGAGATAACTTGAGTATATATATATTATGGAAGTACATGTAACAGACAAAGATTTTCAAACAGAGGTATTAGATTACAAAGGATTAGTATTAGTAGACTTCTGGGCACCATGGTGTGGACCCTGTAGAATGTTGGGTCCTATAATTGAGGAGTTAGCAGAGGAGATGAAAGACAGTGTTAAGGTATGCAAAATGAATATAGATGAGAATATGGAGTTTCCTCAGAAATATATGATTATGAGTATTCCTACTGTAATGCTTTTTAAGGATGGAGAGATTGTTGAAACTATGATTGGTTTACAATCTAAAGAGTCCTTAGTAGAGACCATTAAGAAGTATCAGTAATTGATATTTTATACTATGTTTGATATACTTTTTGAACATTTGGGGTGGTAGCTCAACTGGTTAGAGCTTTGCACTGTCACTGCAAAGGTTGCGGGTTCGAGTCCCGTCCACCCCGCCATATTTGAGTTGTTCCTATTAGACCTGTGCACTATGCTCAGAAAGCCTTTTAAGGCTTGTTTTGTTTACCCCTAAAAGTATGAGTGTTCAAAAGTAAGGCCTGGTGGATGAAAAAGAGCGAAAAAGGATGATTTTTTAGAGTCCTCGGTTCGAAGGTAGAATGCTTATGTGGTACGGCTATTTATACTTAGCTATAACCTTAACCTCTGTTAATTCTCTTAATCCCCATTTACCATGCTCTCTACCCATTCCAGACATCTTACATCCTCCAAAAGGATCTTGAGGTATTACATAAAATGCTCCATTAATACTTACCATTCCTGTTTTAATATCTCTAGCTGCTCTTTCTCCTAATGCACTATCTTTTGTAAATACATAACTACCCAAACCATATTGAGTATCATTAGCAAGCTCTATAGCTTCTTCGTATGTTTTAAATGTAATAACTGGAAGAACAGGACCAAAGACCTCTTCTTTCCACACTCTCATATCTTTAGAAATGTTTCTTAAAATTGTAGGAAGATAGTATGGACCATCTAAGTTATCTGGTTTCTTACCACCAACTACTACCTCTGCACCTTTCTCTATTGCATCTTTTACCTGCTCTTGGAGTAATTCAACTTGTCTTTGAGCAACAAGTGGTCCGATATTGGTATCTTCTTCTAAAGGATTCCCAACTTTAATTGATTCTAACTTGCTTTCTAGTTTAGATATAAAATCATCAACTAATGATTCATGGACTATCATTCTTTTTAATCCATCACATATCTGTCCACAGTTTCCAAATCTATTTATAAATACAGTTTCAATAACTGTATCTAAATCTGCATCTTCAAAAACCACCCCTGGAGCTGAACCCCCTAATTCAAGTACAACCCTTATCATTTTCTCTGCACCTACTTTGTAAAGATATTGTCCTGTTTTAGTACTACCTGTAAAACATATTAAATCTATATCTTCATGTACTAATATATCTCCAACCTTACCATCTCCATATATGAAATTAAGAACTCCTTCTGGTAAATCTGTAGATGAAATTAACTCCTCGTATTTTTTGCATACCAATGGTGTCTCTTCAGAGTGTTTAAATACAACAGTATTTCCAACAATGAGATTAGGCATAATTCCCCATATTAAATTAGAGAATGGAAAATTCCATGGCATTATGACAGCAGATACCCCAATTGGTTCGTAAGATACTGTGTGAAGTTCTGTATCATTTTCAAAGCTTACTTCTGGGGATAAATATCTCTCAGAATTTTCTAAATACCATTTAAAATAGTTGAGACCTGAATCTAAATCAATTAGACTTTCTTCAATTGGCATTCCCATTTCCATCGATTCTAGTTTTGCTAGTTCTTCTCTATTACTATCAAATACCTTATATATCTTTTCTAAGTATTGTTTTCTTTCTTCTACACTTAACCTACTCCACTGCTTAAAACTAGATCTTGCATTTGAAACTGCTTCTTTTACTTGTGTCTCTGAGGTTATATCTACCTCTCCGAGTTTACTTATTCTGTTATCTGGACTAATTGATATCAGTTTTGTCATGTTATTATTTATATGAAAATCTTAATTAGCTACATTAATAGGCATATTCTCTACAACTGAGATAATACATTCAACCCATATTCTATAATCTTCTTCAAATGATTCTTTTGTATACCATGCTATATGAGGTGTAATCATAATATTACACCCATAATCTTTCATTTCTACCTTATCTTCATCTAACCCTATTCCACCAATAGACTCATCTTTAACTTTTTCTACTGCATAGTCAAAATCCCAAACCTCATTACCAGTAGTATTTATAATATATGAATTCTTTTTCATCATATCTATTCTCTCTTTATTCAAGAACTCCTTAGTCTCAGGACCGTCTGCAATAGTTAAGAAAATATAATCAGAGGATTTTATTAATTCATCCAGTTCTAAATATGTATACTTATCATCTTTGGATTTCCTAGACCAATAGTAGACATCCATTCCCAGACCTTTACCCAATTCAGCAACTCTACTTCCAATATCACCAAGACCAATTATTCCCATTCTCTTGCCTCTAATTTCATAACCCAAATGTTTATCCCAATCTAATTTCCATCCATTACTAATTATTAATGGTAATTTCTTTGTAATTGATAACATTAAAAATATTGCATGCTCTGCTACTGATTCTGTTGAATATTTAGGAACATTAGTTAATACAATATTTTTCTTTGATAAATACTCTCCATCTACCCAAGTATATCTAGTAGTAGGTAAACATATTCCTCTAAGGTTTGGTACTTTATCAATAATTTCATTTGGAAATGACCAATCACATACCCCTGGATCTAAAGCTAATACTTTTTCCTCTTCTGAGAATATCTCTTTTGACTTGTTCCACTCTTCCTTTGTTTCTATGAATACCACATTGCCTTTCTTTTCTAGTAGGGATATTTGTTTATCTGTAAAAGATGCCTTTTTATCTGCAATTATTATTTTCATATTACTTAACAGCTATCATACTAATTTCAACTTCGGCACCAAGTGGTAAAGCTTGTACACAAACAACCTCTCTTGCTGGATATGGTTCTTTAAAATATCCTCTGTATACTTCATTTATCTTTCCATATACCGACATATCAGTAACATATATTGTAGTTTTAACTACATTTTCAAATGAACAACCTGCTTCATCTAAAATATTCTTTAAATTATTCAATACTTGATGTGTTTTCTCTTCTATTGTTCCTTCTAGAAGCTTTCCTTCTGTAGTTAAATATATCTGACCGGATGTGAATACAAAATTGTCTATTTTAATAGCTTGAGAAAATGGACCAGTAGCAAGGGGAGATTTATTTGTTGATACGGCTTCTTTCATATATATACTGTAATAACTTAGTAATATATTATACAACTTCCTTTCCCTTTTTATACTGTCTCTTTTGTCTCATTCTCATTTTACATAGGGTCCAGACGTGTATGTCCCGCCATTTTCAACATGTTCCAACAAGACCCGTGCACTATCTTTTAAAACCTTTATGGGGATTGAGTTATTTCGACCTAAAAAAGGAGAAGTCTCAAAAAGAAGGCCTGGTGTATGAAAAGGGTCAAAAAAGAGATGTTTTTAAGATCTCTTGGTTCGAAGGTAGAATGCTTATTTTAGAAGTTTAGGTCCGGGATTCTTAAGAAGGTAGAAACAAGAAACAGGCCCATAATATGAAAGTGTTTTCTGTGATATAATCCATTTGATGAAAAAAGAACCCAAAGTATCTATAATCATCCCCGTATATAATGTACAGAAGTATTTAGAGGATTGTATAAAATCAATACTTTCTCAAACATATAAGAACATTGAAATTATATTAGTAAATGACGGTTCAACAGATAATTCTGGTACAATGTGTGACAATTATAAAAACGACCAATATGGTATAAAGGTAATTCACAAAACAAACGAAGGTGTTAATTATGCTAGACGAGATGGATTTCAAGCCTCAAGTGGTGAGTTTATTGTGTTTGTAGACTCCGATGATATTATTGCACCAGATTTCATAAAAACCCACATAGAAATATTACAAAAAACCTCCACTGAGATAACTGTTGGTAAAGTACATAATTTTTATGGAGAATCTTTGTCACAAAACGAAATTGAACAATGCAATGTAAAGGGATCTCATCTCGACTATATGGTCTGGACAAACAAAAAAGATATACTATCTGCATTTATAACAAGTCTACCCCCATATGGAAATATGGCTCTAATGTGCCTGTGGTCCAAGCTTTATCGCCGAAATGTACTTAAAAATATTAACTGGAAGATGGCAAATTATAACCACGGTGAGGACTATTTTATAAATATACAGGCATACGATAATGCAGATTCAGTCTGTTTCATAAACGAGTATTGCTACTATTATAGAAGAAACCGGCCAGAAAAATTAACTTTTAATCCTGGACACAATCTTGCCCCGAATGGAGAGAAAATCAGTAATTTTGCCTATGTAAAAGATCTGAAATCTGTCTATGAACAGATTTCAAAAAATAGAGGATTAAATCTCAGTAAAGAAATCGTGATTACACAATGCAGATTATATACATACTGGCTAGATAAACTGATTGATATGAATCAGTTAAGTTCAGACTTGTGGGATAAATACATTAAAAAGGAGTTACTTCCAATTATTCATGAGTTTAAGTCCGAAAGTTTAAGTAATTATATGCGAGAGAATCTCACCTCTGGGGAAAAATTACATAAAGAGCTCTCAATTAAACTGGATGCTATCTACGAGTATCAAGAAATTGAGAAATATTTACAATATAAAATAGGAACAATAAAAAAATCTTTTAGCAGGCCACAAATATACACGGATTATTCTAATGCTTGGGTAATTATGGATAGACCAGAGAGTTCTACTGACAACGGATATCATTTCTATAAATGGATGATGAAGAATCAGCCAGAAAGAAAAATATTTTATGTTATCAATGGTGACTCCAAAGATATCGATAATTTAAAGTCTGAAGGATTTAACCTTGTGTTTACCAATACAGAACAACACAAAGAACTTCTGAATAAATGTGCCGTTGAGATTTATGCATATTACACATTTAATTTATGCGCACAAAGAACGAACTTTAACTCAATCAAAATATATCTGGGCCACGGTGTAAAACTGAATAACTCTTTAAACCCAGGACTGAGTAAGAACGATCTATTTGTAACAACATTTAAACGCGAATATGAATTCTTCAAAAAAAATCATCAAGATTTCAAAACAATTCAAACAGGACTACCTCGTTTTGAAAACTTAGTAAAAGGTTCAACAAATATAAAGGACAAAATTGTAATTGCACCTCAATGGAGAAGATGGCTAAACAAAAAAGCTAATAAACAAGATAATTATTTTGTTCAATGGTCGAATTTTCTTAATTCTAAAGAATTGGAAAATCTGTCATCCAATCATAAAGTTATTTTTATGATTCACCCCGAATTAGAAACGAAATCAGATTTTATTGATATACCCTCATATATTGAAATACATAAATACCACGAGCTTGGAGCTACAAACCTTCAAAAGCTCATTAATCAAACTCAATTAATGATTACAGATTTTAGCTCAATTGCAGTTGATTATGCGATTGCAGGAGCAGATCTAGTCTATTTCCAGTTTGATCGGAATGAGTACTATAACAATCATACCGCGAGAAAAGGCTGGTTTGACTATGACGAAGACGGATTTGGACCTGTATTTTTCAATGCTAAAGACCTAATGAAATATATTAATTACTATCCAAAAGCTAGTAAATCGGATAGAAAGATTTTCAACAACAGACTTAAATCCCTAATCAGTAAAGATATTCAGTTATTAAAAACTCCTTCACATTATGTCTATGAACAGATTGTAAAGCAACTGAAAAGAAAAAGAGATTAGAACTTTATTGAATTCTCAAACAAATCTTCCTCCTGTTCAATTATACATTCTAAATCACTTACGGGAATTTCCTCTTCACTATACACATCAGATATATGAATTACATTAGAACTGTTTTCCGAGGCAATTGAAGATATACATGCAATACTTTTACGTGCGTCAGGGTTTCCTTCCTGGGTCTGACTATACCAATCAACATATTCAAGCATTGCTTCTTTTCCATACTTCAGTTCAATTAGCTTCGCTCTAAAACATGACCAAATAAATTCGCGAGCACAGAATACTCTTTGGATATCTACAGTGCTATCATCGGAAAATCGGTTTTGAATATCTATGTATTTCAACAATAATCTTGAAGTTAGAGCTGCCATTGTAGTGTAGGAGCTTATATGTTCGCCGCTTTCCCTTATATGATTATCTGAGTAATGAATATGGTATTCCAAACACCTTCTTGCTCTAATAGAATCTATTAATCCTTCGTAGTAAGGTGTATTTTGATTTATTCGTCTATAACTTAAGTTCCTAACTTCTCGCCTTTTATAAGGTGAGTTCAAATTGCCTAATAAAATCTCTGCAGATTGAACAAATCTTGTACCAGGAGGATAAAATACAATTACAGTATTGTTGCAGCCAAGAATTTCACCTACCTCTTTCATCTCATCTCTACCAGACTCTGTTAAAGCAGAATACCCCTCGCCTTGTTCCCCATGTCTCACAAAAAATAATTTCATAATGTCTTATTATTTAACAATCAATTTATCCATTATACCAAATTCACCCCCTAGTATTTACTATTAGATACTATTAAACTCAAAACTTTTAGATTTTATGATATACTTTTCCGGATAAATACATGAATTGCAAGAAAATATAAATATTATGAAGACAAAATTTAACATATTTTACTGGGGTGCAAATACTGAAGTGCAGTTTCAACCATTTACTGAAATACCTAAGGATATCCCTGTTACCTCTTGTATGGTAATGGCAACAATTAACAATGAATATATGGTTCTGTCAAGTCCACAAAGAGGTTGGGGTTTGCCAGGAGGGCATACGGAGGAAGGTGAAACCCCTGAAGAGACCGCAATTAGGGAACTTCGTGAAGAAGCGGCTGTCGAAATTGATAAAAAAAGCCTCAGAGTAGTTGGAGGCTGGCTTGCAAAAAAGATTAATAAAACAGAGAAAAACGCTAAATATCCTGACTTGGCATACATGCTATTATTCACTGCTGACATTAAGAAAATTAATCAATTTACAAAGAGATTTGAAATTTACGATCGAATTTTTGTACCAATAAATAAGGTAACTAATTATGCTGGTGGTGTGAATTTCATACAAATCTTTAACCATATAACTGAAACATATAAAGATAGATTTAGAAAGCGTAATCATGAAGACAAAGTTTCTATAGTAATACCTTTTTATAATACTGGGAAATATATTAAGAAATGTCTGGACAGTGTTGCAAAACAATCTTACAAAAACATTGAAGTTATACTAGTTAATGATGGCTCTACTGACAATTCAGAAGAAATATGTGACAGATACGTTAAATCTGACAATAGGTTCAGCTTAGTTAAACATAAGAAAAACATGGGACCTGCAGTAGCTAGAAATACAGGACTTGACTTCATTACTGGTAATTATTTATGTTTAATTGATAGCGACGATTATATTCATGAAGATTTTGTTTCAAAGTTACTTTCAACAGCAATCCAACATAATGCAGATATAGCAGAATGTCAGAACTACTGTTTGATAGATGGCAAATTAACAGATAAACATAGTGCAGATGAATATGCAAAAGATATAACTATTTCAAGTGGTAAGGAAGTTCTAAAAAACTACTTAAGACATAGTAAACCAAGAACTAGCACAGTAACTTTGTGTCATAAAATTTATAAATCTGATCTCTTTAAAAACAACCACATTTCTTTTGATCCAAATCTCGTAAGATTTGAAGATTCAGACATTATATATAAACTTTATGAGAAAGCAGAGACACATGTATTTATTACAGACAAACTTTATTTCCATGTCCATAGAGATGGTAGCATAATGCAATCACTTAAGAAGACAAATGATGGATTCAATGACACTATATATGTAATTACCAAGATGTTGGCTCACTTTGCTGAGAACAAAGAATTTTACAATGACGCTATGGAATATATCAGGTGGAATATAACACATTCTATTAAAGGTTTATCTAATGATGACTTAGCAAGTTTTATAAAAAACCATATCATTAATAATTCAAAAAAGTTAACAAGGCTATATTCAGATAACAAGGTAGTTGTAGACCAAGAACCCTCTAAATAAATCTCAAAAGAGGTTCATCACTACGAATGAAATATTCAATGGTTATTAATTATTTGCTAGCTTAATGCAATACCAAAGTATTTCCTCAGGGATATTTAATCCATACTTTTCAGCATCAATTCGAGCTAATGGATTAATCTCAAATACTGCCTTATTTTTTCCACCAGACGCATCAACTCTACAAAAGCCCTCAGCACTGACTGCCTTTGCGGCACTGACATATATTTTGATTTCACTACCAGTTGGAATATATTTTTCACCCTTAGATTCTCTTGCAAGTCCTGCACAATTAACAATTCCATAACCCTTTGTAGTATAACAGCCAACAACCTCACCACCAACTATGTATGCTCTAACAACAGTCCTTCCTTCTGATTGTGGTGTACTATCAATATCATTTTGAATTACCTTAGGATTACTGTCTTTTCTTGAAGCCCACAATAGCGGAGCAAGATAATCGATATCAGCCTTCATAGGTTGAGTTCCAACTCCTCCTGCTGTAAATCCAGTAGTCTTAACAACGACATGCTCTAATTTGGAATCTACTTTCTTCATAAGCTCTAGTGCTGTTGGCACATCACCTTTGGCAGAGGAGATAATTGAATTCGCACACGGAATACCTTTATTTGCTAATTCAATTGCGATAAGACCCTTGTCATCAGCCACCGTTAATGCTCTAAATCCATTAACAACCTTTGCCCCCTGTTTTTCTAGAGCAAAAATTATCATTCTTACCATATTCCTATCTAACAAATCATGTCCAAATGGAAAATAGACGGACCCATTAATCTTACCTGATTCATCATACAATTCTGGAATACCCTGTGAATTTAAATGAATTAATACTCTTTGAGGATCTTTGAAAACTACTGGGACTCCCCACTTTTCTGCAATCGGTTTAAATTGATCAATGGGAGAAATTGGTGCAGAAAATCCTAAATATCTATTCACTGGAGTCAAGATAACTATGGGATTCTCTGGATCTATTTTGCTAGCTATTTTTTTTATTTCTTCGATTGGTGGAATCATACTTTTAGATGTTAATTTTAGATACTAAAGGCACTTTTGTAATATCGATTGCTGCTTGAATTATACCCATTGCCCAATTATATGCATAAAGTTTTGATGCGGAAGCTCTTAACTTAAAATAATTCGATAGAATCTTGTAACTACTCCTCGTTAAGATTTTGTAAATATTATTTGCACTCACTTGGACATCCTTTGGAAAAATCCGATTATAACCTTCCAAATAATCCGTAGCACCTATATCTGTAGTAACTAACTGCAAAGGTGCGTCCCCTATGATTTTACTCATTACAGATTCTACGGAAATATGGTTGAATCCATCACCCAAACTTCCTATTAGCAAGACATCGGTTGCACGGTAAAGTCCAGTCATTTCTAAATCATTTAAACAACTATCGAACATACCTACAATTGGCTTCCAAGATTCTGTTCCATATTTATTATTTATTTCTTCTATTCTACTTAAAATATGATTGTAAATATCTGTATATGCACGAGTGTTCTTCTTCATATCAGATAAGTAACTCACCCTCAAAAATGTAAATTTTTCCTTAAGCTCTGGGAAATCCTTTAATAGAGATTCTATACAGTCCAATTCAAAATCCACTCCTTTGGTTTTATCAAATCGACTAACTGATGTAATTAACTTTCCTTTTATAATAGCTTTAAACTGTTTTTTCGAATCTTTACTCTCTTTCTTCTTTGAAAGTTCAATTCTATATTCCGGATCATTTCCCATAGGGAAGGCCCGCGGAATCACAATGTGCCCTTTATATTCAACTGTGTATTCCTCCCAATTAATTTTAACATTGGGATCGTTATGAAAATATTCATTAATAAAATCAAGAAAATGAAGAACATCCTTCTCTCGATGAAAAGATATAATATCTGCATTTAATAAACTCTCAGCAATTATTTTTGCATCAATCTCGAGAAGGTTAGGATTTTCAAAGACACCAAACGGTGTTCTAAATGAAAATATTATCTTACTTTCAGGAGAAATCTCACGAATATATCCAGGTACACAGGCAAGATTATAATCATTCACCCAAAAAATTGAAGCCTTTTTCCCCCTAGAGGTTTCAACAACCTTTTCTGCAAATATTTTAGAACATTTTAAAAATGTCCTTCTTATATTCTCTACTTCACTTTCACTCACATTAGATTGCAGATTATGTAATACGGGCCATAGATATAGTTTTGCATAAGTGCCATGAAAAATTTCGGCATCGACCTTTTCTAAATCAACCGTGATAACATTCTCAAGTTTTGGATCTATTTTATTTACAACTTCTTGAGAATATTCGGGATCATAACAAATCATCTTCAAATCCGGAAAAATCTTTGACAAAGATCTAGTTACAGTACCAACACCACCAATTCCTAACATTGAGTTTTTATAATTTACAAAGTAAAGGACATAATCTCTTTGTAAATTATTTCTAAATTCATCAATTTCTGTCTGTTTTTTCTTTCCAAAATAGCCGAGTACTAAATTAGTTTTCCAAGAACTATTAGGAGATTGTTTTTCTTCTGCTAATCTCAAAGGTAGCAAAGTATTAGAACTTATACGAGTTACCGCTGGGGCATAAAATTTCTTGTTATTATAGCACGATTAGACTATACAATCGAAATTACTACGTCTCCTAAACGTGTAAGTATGTAAAGAAAAACCGAACGATTTGTGATATTATAGGCCAGATATTTAATTGTTTCTACAACTTGAATGCCAACCTTATTAAATGATATAGATTTTAATAAAATTGAATTTCTAATGTTCGTATTAGACGAACTTGCAGATAAGTTATCCTCCGAAGGCAAAGATGTTATAAAACTAACTCTCGGCAAAGCACAAGAACCCCTACATAATGAGATTATTAATGCACATATTGAAGCTATTAGGGATCCAGAGAAACGTAATTTAGTTTATCCAGAAGGATTGCCTCTGCTTCGTAAAAAAATTGCAGAATGGTATACATCCATGGGAAATCCAGTAGACAGTAAAAATGTGCTTATAAATACAGGCACTAGCCCATTCTTTAAAGATTTATTCCGATTGATGGTTGAAGATGGTGATGAGATCTTGATCCCTGGTCCTTACTATTCTGTGTACTATGTATGTGGACTCTTAGCGCGAGCGAAAGTAAAGTTTTACTCTGTGGATCCAGTCACTTTACGAATCAATATGGAATCTTTCAAGAAAAACTACAATCCAGAACGTACAAAATTCATTGTATTTTGCAGTCCAGGAAATCCATATGGAAATATAGTTAGTGCAGAGGAATATAAAGAAGTATTAGACATAATCTCGGATAAGACTTATCTTTTGGGTGATGAGATTTATAGAAACACAGGTTTTTATGATAAAGTCACAAGTTTATTTGATGTCACCGAAAAGCGAGATAATGTAATAATAAGCAATTCATTTTCAAAAGGATTTAGAATGTACACAGCAAGGGTTGGGTTCTGTATACTACCTGACAGATTGCTTCAACCCATCAGAGTACTTTTACAACATACTTTACTTACAACAAATCCAACAGAGCAGTTTGCAGTAGTTGAAGCATTAAATCATCAAGATGAGGTAGTAGCTTTAACAGAGAGCTACCGAAAAAGAAGTGAGTACATTATTGATAAGCTTTCAGATATTAAAGAAGTAAAGGTAATAAAATCTCAAGGAGGATTCTATACTGTACTTGATTGTACTAAGTTTATTAAAAAACATAATCTAGAAGCATCCTTTGAATTAGCAAAAGAGATTTTAAACCAAACTGGAGTTGCAGTTGTTCCTGGGTCAGATTTTGGGCTACCAAATGGACTTCGAATTTCGTTTACTCACCTAAGATTTAATGAAGCAGTTGATCGATTATATAAATATTTTATAGATAAGGAAGTATCATAAATGATATATCCAGAAATAGAAAAATCCTTTCGTGTTGAACGATATACTGGACCAATTGAAGTGAGACCAAAAGAAAAATATTACGCCCTACCATTTCCAACTTGGCTCTTTATAACAAGACCCGAACAAGTTGCTCGACATGAACGATTTATAGAAGAAAAACTTGCTAAAATAAATATGTCCCATGGTTGGAAAGGTAATCCATTGGCTGTAACTAGTTTTTCAGAGCGGTTACTTTCAGCCACACGTGAACCAGGAGTCTACCTGCTTGAGGGACTTGAGTATGGTGAGCTAGGAATTTTAGACGGACATCATAGACACGAAGTAGCAATGCGCAACAATTCCTTTGTTGTAGCTCAATTATTCCCAATGGATACCCCTCAGTTAATACTTCAGACCTGGGACGGTACAGGAACACCTTTAACTAAGGAGGAAGTCAGAACTGTTCTATTAGATCCGGAATTGTATTTTCCACCAAGATCTACAAGATTTGGGATTGTAGAGGAAAATGGAAATATTGATGGATTACCAGCCTTTCAACCTCATGTAACGCTACCTTTTAGCCCAATATAAAGAGAATCGTATTACATAAGACATGAAATTTAAGACTTTTCTTCACTCCTTTTATACTGTCTCTTTTGTCTCATTCTCATTTTACATAGGGTCCAGACGTGTATGTCCCGCCATTTTCAACATGTTCCAACAAGACCCGTCCACTATGTTTTAAAACCCTTATGGGGATTGAGTTATTTTGACCTTAAAAAGTGAAAGTGTCAAAAGTAAGGCCTGGTGTATGAAAAGGGTCAAAAAAAGATGTTTTTAAGAGCTCTTGGTTCGAAGGTAGAATGTTGATTTTATACGCTGTATAATCAACATATAAAATAAATATTATTTTTATGAAAGAACTTTTTCTGACTTCCGCAAGTGATTATGTCATGGATGATTTAATTAAAAATCTCCGACAAAACCCAAAAGATTTAAACCTTGCATTTATTAATACTGCATCAGAGGTAGAGGAAGGAGATCCTTGGTGGGTAAGAGATGAAAAAAATAAACTTTTAGAAGTTGGATTTAATGTTGATGAATTCTCTATAACAGGAATGACTAGAGAAGAGATAGAGAAAAGGTTAAATAATATACAAATAATATATTTTTGTGGAGGTAATACCTTCTATTTATTGGATCAAGTAATCAAAACTGGTTGTGATGAAATTATAAAAGAAAAAATAAATAATGGTGTTATTTACATAGGTTCAAGCGCTGGATCAATGATAGTTGGAACAAGAATAGATTTAGCCTCAACTATTGATGACAAGTCAAAAGCTCCAGACTTAAAATCAACTGGTTTAGAGATTGTTGATTTGTCAATTTTACCTCACTGGGGGAGTGATATCTTCCATGATGAATATATAGATGGTATTGATTCGATGTATACAGAGGGCGTGAAAATACTCCCATTAACTAATCAACAGTATGTTTGGATTAAAGACGATTCAATCAAGATTATTCAAATATAGGGGAGTTGGTTTCAGACATATATGTCCCGCCATTTTCAACATGTTCCCAAAGAACAAAAATCTTGTATAATAATCACATATGAATACTTTTAGAATAAGAGTTACTGGATTACTGATTGAGGGTAACAAGATACTCGTTTTGGAACAAAAGACATCTGATCGCAAATATGCAATACCTGGAGGTGGTGTTGAGATTGATGAAACTTTGGAACAAGCTTTAGTAAGAGAGTTTAAGGAAGAAACAGGATTAACAATTAAAACTAATCAAATTTTATATATCTCAGAGTATTACAAAGATGCTAATACACATGTGGTAGAAATTGCCTTTACTGTTTCTCGAACAGATAAAACTGAGAAAATTATTCTGGGGAATGAACCAAATTCATCAGATCACATTATCAGTAACTACAAACTAATCCCTATAAACGAATTGGGGGATATTGGAATGGAAAAACTTGCTTCTCTACTAGATGACAAATTGACGTATGGTCAATATAGGGGTTTACGGGATAAATGATTTTAAATTCAAATAGACATATATCTAAAACAGTATGGGAATGTGAAGGGTTGCCTGTTCCAGATCTGTATGTCCCGCCATTTTCAACATGTTCCAACAAGACCCGTGCACTATGCTTTTTTCTAAAGAGTCTTGTATAATATATAAGTAAAATCACTTCAAACTTATTATGCATAAAACAAAAATCTATTTAATAACCGGAGCTAGTGATGGCTTAGGAAAGGAAATAGCATTACTACTAGCTGAACAAGAAGCAAATCTCATCCTACTATCCAGAAATAAAACCGAATTAGAGGAAGTTAGTAAAGAAGCTATGAAACTAGGTTCTAAAAATGTAAATACAATTAAGTGTGACCTTAGGAATAGAGAAAATATTAAAAAAGCATTCGAATATATTTTTAAGGAGTACAAAAGTATAGATGGCTTAATTAACAATGCAGGCATATGGCAAAAAACTAACAAAATAGAAGATATTAACGACGAGGAGATTGACTCTGTTATCGATACTAACCTAAGAGGATTAATACTAGTTACTAAATATTGTCTTCCATTAATCAAATCTTCAAACAACGGATGTATCATTAATATTTCATCTCGTTCTGGATATTTTGCTCAAGCTGGACAAACTGTATATTCCTCTACTAAGTTTGGTGTTCGTGGATTTACTCAAGTTTTAAGAGAAGATCTATTGGATACAAGTGTTAGAGTGGCAGGAGTATACCAAGGTGGGACTAATACTGAAATGTTTACAAAGGCTGGACAAGAAATTCCTAAGGACAAACTAGACTCTTTTATCCCTAAAAAGGAACTAGCAAAAGTAATTGTATTTATGCTTAACAGACCAAACAGTATATGGATTCCAGAGATAAGGGTTGAGAGTAAGTAGATAGTATTATACATTCTTTTTTATACTGTCTCTTTTGTCTCATTCTCATTTACATAGGGTCCAGACGTGTATGTCCCGCCATTTTCAATATGTTCCAACAAGACCTGTACACTATGTTTTAAAACCCTTATGAGGATTGAGTTATTCTGACACTAAAAAGAGAAAGTCTCAAAAGTAAGGCCTGGTGGATGAAAAGTACTGAAAAACAACGATTTTTAAGAGCCCTCGGTTCGAAGATAGAAGTTTTTTGTACTACGGTTAATTTCACCATGTGTTAGCATTCTGAAATTTCCTCTGATATAATTTCTACCATATGAATAAACAAGATTTAACAAACTTTCTATTTAATGCAAGAGGTAAAACTAATGCAAAAGCAGGAGGACAAATAGTACCAGCAGTTGAGGGTACAGAACAAGCTGAATATTCTGAGGGTGATTGGACTTATAAAGATATCTATTTTAATGGTAAAAATTCTTTTGCTGGGACAGATGCAGTTTATTATCAAGGCAAACCCGTTTGGGCTTCTAGTTATTATGCAAGATATACAAATATCAGTGAAGAAGAATTAGATGAGATTTTAAGAAAATCTATAAAGGAACATCCTGAGGTCAATGCTTGGAAGAAAATTGAGAAAACTGTCATTGATGGTTATGAATATGAGAATATTCCGAATTCGGAGAACCAATCGATTGAAAGAGTTTCTGGGATTGAGCGAATATCAAACAATGGCAACGAGATCTATCTTCTATATTATGCAGGAGGACTTTTAGATTAAAGTCTTGATATAGATAAAACCTCTTCCATTTTATTTTCTTGTGTTCCAGACGTGTATGTCCCGCCATTTTCAATATGTGCACTACACTTCGGAAGTTAAACTTTGAAAAGTAGTTATATTCAGTTATCTATAACATCAAACCTATACAAACATCTTCCGTTAAATACCATTGGTAATGGTTTTTTAGTCATACCATCATTGTCCATTCTGTATGCCATTAAATGAAGATGGGGACCATCTGTATTTCCACTATTCCCTATCTGAGCAACCTTTTCTCCTATCTCAATAATTTCACCTTCCTCTACCTTAAAAGTACCACTCTTTACATGTGCCATATATACATCAAAACCATCACAGCCAATGATTATAGTATTACCACCACCAAAATTTGGCCCTCTTATCCCAATTGGTTGATCCTTTACACCATCTCTAATCTCTCTCACAACCCCCTTACAAGGACTATAAATATCAGTTCCATAGGTATCGCTTGATTCCAAGCTTGTATCTCTGAACTTGAAAGATAGCTTAAAACTACTATGCCTTACTATATCTAGAGCGTATTTTTCTACCTCTGAAGAATGAACCCTCCATGATTTACCACTTTGAGTAACATAGTATTTACCATTCTTTAAAGGAAATTCCAAAGAAACAGCATCATCAGGAATAGGTAAACTTTTTTCGTACATATCCAATAGGTAATAGCCACCAACCATAACTAAAACTATAGCAATAATGGACAGTAGTTTTTTCATTCCCACTATTATATACTAAATTATCTTAAATTTATTACATTCATATATGAAATTTGTTTCGTCTAAAAGAGCCATTATTTCTGGGATTTTATCAATATTATTAGTTTTTTATTTTTTCAACTTCATTCCTAGAAATATTAATATACTTTCAACAAGATCTTTAGGTGTTCAAATCTTTGATTACATACTAAACTTTCTAATTTTCTTTGTTATCATATATTTACTATCTGCAGGAATTGTATTCATTTACAAAAGAATGAGGGGGAAAACTTAAATAAAAAGATATTAAGAAATAAAAGTAGTTTTTCAGAATATTAAGATAGGTCTAAATATGGCCTGTTTTTTTTATTAAGGAATAAGGCATCTAATCTCTTTTTATACTGTCTCTTTTGTCTCATTTTGTGTTCCAGACCAGTATGTCTCGCCAGCCTATCGTTGTTTCAATCAGACCTGTCTGTTATGTTAAATAAACTAAATAAAATACCCATTGGTTCAAAGTTAAAATGCTGATTTAACACAGTTAAATTCACCCTGTCAACTATATTGTCAATTAACTTGACAATTATTTTACAAATCTACTGATAATAATTCTTTTAATTTCTGGAAGTAATTACTTGTATTAATTACACTTAGTTTATGCTCCAATGGGAAAACTCTATTAACATCATCAATATCCTTTTGGAGTTTTATTTCAAATACCTTATATTGTTTTTGATAATCTTCTATTACTAAATCAACCTCTTTCCCATGATACTCTCTATAGAAATATGTTGAAAAGTTATAGTCTACAAATTTCTTAATTTTTTCTATCTCAGAAACAATGTAATTCTCAAATACTGCTCCTTTATCTTGTCTTAGTTCTAATTCCCTAAAGTCTTTAATTAAAGCATTTCTAATACCTAAATCGTAAAAATAGTATTTTTTGTTTTCAGATACAGCTCTTCTAGCATTTGTTTTAAAGGAAGGCAAAGATATTAAGATATAGTTTTTTACAAATATCTCAATGTAATTGGATACAGTTGTAACATTTGCTTGAAGAGAAGAAGCAATTTCTCTTAGAGACACCTCACTTCCTAATTGTAAAGATATTTTAGTTAATATCTCTTTAGCTAATTTTAAATCTTTCAAATTATATATACTTACAACATCTTTAAGTACATAGGTATTAATTATATTATTTAGAAGATCTTGTTTTGAATCTTCACTATCTTCATTTAGATATACCTCTGGATATGAGCCATATATCAATTGTTTGTGTAATTGAGTATTAGCATATCTAGGTAAATCCAATTCATTGGGATTTACGTAATCAATTACTTCATCAAAGGATAGTGGTAAACAGTAATACTCTATGAATCTACCTGCTAAAGTATCAAAATCATTTGTAGTTTGTCTTAGTTCGCTACTTCCTGTTGCAACTATCTTAACATCATATTCATCATGTAGGAGTTTAAGTGCTTGTGTTGATTCAGGAGAGTTTTGTACTTCATCTATTAATATTATCTTTGTTGTATTTACAATTTTTTCTAACGCTTCTCTAGAAGGTTGAAAGAGATCCCTATCTTCTATGAAATCAAAGTTGAATATTCTAGTGTTGTATTTTTCAGATATCTTTTTTAATACAGTTGTTTTACCAGATCTTCTAGGTCCCCATATAAAGAGGATCTTTTTATCTTCATTTTCTAAATATTCCTTTATTTTTGTCTCAATTTTTCTGTTTATCATACTCCATTATACAATTTGATGGGAATTTGTCTAGTGATGATATACAAATTAACATGAATTTAGAATTGATATATAGACCTGTCTCACCTAAGAAACAATGCTCGAACCTTAGTTAAAAGAAGCATTTACCAACTTGATAATACCTCTTCTCCATTCAAGTCCCGTCCAACCCACCATTTTCGACATGTTCCAACAAGACCCGTCCACCTTCTTTCAAAACCCTTATGGGGATTGAGTTATTTAGACCTTAAAAAGTGAAATTCTCAAAAGTAAGGCCTGGTGGATGGAAACACCAAGTTTTAGACCACTTTTTACTATCCCACGGTTCGAAGGTGAAAGCATTCAACTGCATAACAACTCTGAATAAATAGGATTTTTCTCCATATTTAAATATTAGAAACCTCTCTAAAGGATCATTTCTGTAAGTTATATTGTGAGTCGAATTATATTTAATTACAAAAAAACTCCCCATAAAGCCGTTTTCTTGATATTACACCGTTTGTAGGCTATAATATGTGCAATTTTGATAATATATTGATGCAAACCGAACTACAAACATTAGAATTTGAAAAAATTGCCCAAGATAACTCTTATGGTTTCCTCATTTTTAAGCCCGATGCGGTTGAAAAAGATTTAGTTGAAAGTCTTCTTTCACATGTTCTATGCTCAGAACCATTTGCAAGGCAATCAGAAGTAGTTGATTTATGCATTTTAGAACCAATCACTGAACCAGAAGATTTAAGAATGATATATCCAGACCTTCAAGGGGAAATTTGGGAAGCGAATTTAAGACTTTTTGCTTCGAATTACACAGTTATTGCTGTATTGAAAGGAGAAGGATTAAATGTGTGGGAGGAATTAGAAAAAATTAAAGGAAAAGTTCAAGAAAAACCCGAATGTTCAGGATTAAAGGATGGAATACGTGGATTAATTCCTACCGTAGGAGAAAAAGCTCCTTTTATTGAACTTCGAATGAAAAAGACAAAAGGAATAGCGCTAACTCAAGATGATTATTATAGATTAGCAAGAAATCTTGTGCATACGCCAGACACTTATGAAGAAAGGCTAGCAATATTAAAACTAATACAAAAATATGAACAGACAGGCCGTTGTATCTAGGATTGCAAACGCTTTATACAATGTTTCAGGTAAACATTATTTATCTTCCGACCTCAGCATTGAGCACATTGATAATAGATATGGAATAAATAAAGAAGTTTATAAGGTTTTCACAAATGATATGACTTATTTCATAAAAATCTCAGACAAAAAGAGAAACATTTTAACCAATCAACTAAATAACTATTTATGTATTCCACAAAACTATTCATCTCAGTCATCTCAAAAAAGAAATCTAATAATTGATGAATATGTTGATGGGAAGTTATTTACAGACATAGTTTTACAAGCAGAAAAAACAATTGAAATGGAAGATGTTCTAAAATTAGAAAAGAAGAAAAATGAGGCTTTATTAAAAATGTATTCAGGGACAAAATCAATAAAAAGATATTTCGATGTTATAAATTCGGAAGCAAACTGCTTATATTTTGAAAGTCTACTTGGCAATAGGTACATCGAATATTATGACAACAAAAGATTTAAAGATTTGTTTTCAAAAAAACTAATAATTAATGGAAACACTTATGATAGTGTCAACGAAATTATCTTTGGGCTAAAGGAGAAATATCTCACTATCAAGCAAGATTATAAAATAAGAACAATCTTAGGTCATGGGGATGCTCACCATCAAAACATTCTAGTCGAAAATAAAACATCTAAAATTTATTTCATAGATAACGAATATAATTCTTTTATTCCTATAAATATGGAATTAGCAAAACCCTACTATATAGATATATTGGGGAATTTCTTCTTTTTCTTCAATTCAGAATTATTGAAGTATATTGAAGTAATTTTATTTTCAATTTCTGATGAAAAAATTAGAATTGATACAAAAACTAAGAAGTTACCCAAATTAAGAATTAAAATTGCACAAAATAAGATAAATACATTCAAGGAATTAATTCGAGATTGTAATGATCCAATCTCTTTAAATGAATATTTAATAATGTGTCACATGCTCTCAAGAAATCCATCAAAATACAGTGAAAAAGTACTTCCAATATTCCTTGCTTACATACCGATACTAAACAGTTTCAATAGTCTCAAACCGGAAGAATTATTCAAATTTTAAGCCTAAATATTGGATTTAATTATTTCCATTATCTTCTGCATATTCTGATCCAATGTGGTAGTTTCATTAATAGGTTTAAATCCATGAGAAGAGTTCTCTACATATGAAATCTTTGGTTTGATAGACAATTTTAATAATAAGCTATTTAAGATATCTGCGCTCCCTAACAAGTCATCTTTCCCTTGAATTATGCTTATCTTACTTGCATTTTGTCCAAGTTTGCCAAAAGCTTCAATATACATTTGCTCCGCTTCAGGTTTAGCCACAACTGGTTTAATTTCAAGGAGAGAGAGGTCCGCTGGAAAACCAAGAATGTATGGGAATCCTACAATGACTATTTTATTAACATGCTCGTCATTTGCAATTAATTCATTTAAACAAATAGTTCCACCAAGAGACTTCCCAATTAAATTTATTTTATCGTATCCCTTCGATTTAAAGTCCTCAATTATCTTTTTTAATTGATCAAGCTCCTTAGCTAGCCATTTCGATGGCTCTGAGCCATTCCTAATGTATTCAAAATCAAATCCGTAAACTTCCTTACCTAATTCTTTCAATCTATTTGCAATGTACTGCATAAATTCGGAATTAAAGCCCTCTGAATTACCATGAACAAGAATATTCATTTCCATTTTCAATAGTTATTAAACTTTAATTACTTCTAATACTTTATCAATAATACTATCTTTATCAAGTTTAAAATGTTTCTCTAAATCTTTTAAACTACCAGTCGTACCTATCTCATATCCAACAATATCCACTCTAGATGGTCTAACTTGAGTTCCAATTAATGCTTTTGCAACAGGCATAGCTAATGTATCTGCATTTCCATTGTAAAGCACAATCAATGGAGCCACATCTTTTATCAAATTTGCAAATTCATTATCAAGAGATTTAGGATTAACAACATTAACAACCCTTACACCTACTCCATGCTGTTCTTCTAGTAATCTTGCAGCTAGGACAGCATTACACAATGGGAATCCAGCACTAACAATTGTAGCTACTTGTGAAGATTTGGGCTCATATGCAGGATAATATGTTAATGTTCTTGGTAAATCAGAAGATATTACTTGTTCCCCTTTAAATTTTTTATTATGCAATCTAGCATAAACTAACCCCGGATTCTGTGAATAGAACATATTTAAAATTGCATAAAAATCAACAACATCTGCAGGTTCATACATTTGTACGAATGGTATACCCAATATTGCTAATGGCTGTCCAATGCTTATATGTGAAGCTCCATTAGTTGATTGGCACAAACCAGCTTTTTCAGCCAATATTAAGGCTCTACTCCCACCCATTCCAGTAGCGTTCAATTGATCCATAAACCTATATGCAAATGCATCTCCCATAAACATGGTAATCCTTGCATCTGGATCCATTGCAGATATCCCATGAGCACTTGCCATTACATGTTGCTCTCTAATTCCCAAATCTAACATCTGCCCTATTCTTTCAATTCCAAGTTGCTCAACTAAAGGTCTCTTGAGTAAATCCGCAGTCATAAAATAAAAATTTGGTCTGTTTACTCCCATCTGTTCAACAATATCACCTAATGTTTTAAAGTATGTTCCGTGGCTAGGAACTAAATCTGCAGTTGAAATTGGTTCTATGTTTATATCAAATTTAGATGGCTGAGTTTTCTCTTGTTTTTCTTTTGTTTGTAATTTCCTTTGAGATGAAAGTTTATTCGCCAAAGCATAAACATCATCTTCCGTTAACCCTCTCTCTAAAACCTGATGTCTTATTTCTTCAATAGTTGCTTTCACTGCTTCATTGTCATCGTATGCTCCTATTGTGTGTGCTCCACAATAATTTTTATCAATATTTGGTAATGTAATCCCTTTAACTGTATGAGCAACTATACAAACAGGGCCATTTCTTTTTCTATTAAAAACAGCATCATAGACCTCATCTATTTGAGCTAAATCGTGACCATTATCAATCTCTAGAACTTCCCATCCATATGCTTTCCATAAAGAAGGAATATCGGTTTTACCATCGGCATGGGCTGTTTCTCTTGATAACTGCTTACCATTTTTATCAATAATAACCACAAGATTATCAAGTCCAGTTGCTGCAGCACTCCTCGCAGCCTCACTGACATTCCCTTCTTGTTCTTCTCCATCTCCTAGAAAAACTACTACTTTATTTGATTTACTTTCTCTTTTGGCTTCAATTGCAGCTCCGGTACCATATGATAAAAGCATTCCAAGAGACCCACTAGGAGTAATATCAACACCTGGAGTGATATCCATTTCTTCATGTCCATGTAATCTAGTACCAAACTTTCTATATCCATGAAGTTCATCTTTATCTATGAAGCCAATCATTGAAAAGATAGTATATCTCAATGGTCCCTCATGACCTCTTACTAAAACTAGATCCCTGTCGGGATTTTTACTATCTGTTGGATCATAATCAAGATATCCTCCGAAATACAAAGCTGTCATCAGTTCTGTCGATGATGAACATCCTCCTAAATGTCCCGTATCAGCTTCAAGAATAGTGTCAAACGCTCGGGCACGAACTGTATCTGCAATATTTCTGAGATCAATCAATCTTTGATCTCCATGTATTTCATTTTTAAAGTCTGGTATTCTTTCACTCATAGTATATGGATTATACCAATCCTATAGCATATTATCAATGAATATTGTATGATTAAGCCATTAGTTAAACTTACCTGATATTAAATATATGGGGGTCACGCTTAAAAAATCAGCTGGCTGTTTCGTAATTTCAAAGAAAGATGATAAATACTACTTACTCTTACAAAGAAAAGATTGGAATGACGGCAAAATCGGATGGGTTCCACCTAAGGGAGGAATAGAAATAGATGAATCCGAAGAAGATGCTGCTAAAAGAGAAACTTCAGAGGAAACTGGCTTGAAAGATATGACCATAATTAAAAAACTTCATAAAAACAATTATGAATTCGAAAAAGATAGCGAAAAATTCAAGAAAGTAGTTATATGGTTTCTAGCAACAACACAAAGTATGGAACTTGGTCAAAAAGAATTGACTCAACACGAAGTTGCTACACAAAAACAAGTTAAGTGGATTGAATTGAACGATGCACTAAATAATATGATTTTTGAAGATGAAAAAGAGATTTTAAAACAAATTATTATAGATCTTAACAATGGGAAACTCACCGATATTAAAAAAATTTAAGGAGATAGAAAATGATATCTTCTGTTTAATTTTGGCAGGAAGCTATTTTTCTGATAATAAACAAACACAAGATGAATGGAGAGATGTGGATATTATTGTTGTACTTAATAAGGTCACATTAGATCTGCAAAGAAAAGTTTCTAAAATTGCTAAAAGTTTGAGAAACGATCCTGGAATGGATGTTAGTGTGGACATTATCTCAAAAGAGGATGTTACAAATCCTCAAAATATACTAAATCTACACACAAAGGCTATTAATGCGATTTATGAAGCGAACAAAACCCCATCTAAAATATTCTTTTTTGGTATTTTTGAAGAAATTTATCAATTGTCCGATTCGGATATAAGAAATTACTCTAAAGTTGCAATTAGAGAGCTATTTCAAGAAGCACACAAAGATGTATCTCGAAACTTAAATCAGATGTTAATTGATAAGGATAAGAAAATATTGAAAAGATACATCAAAAGAATCTTTAATATAATTAAGCTTGCGATTATAAATAAAAATGGGGAGATACCTGCCACAAAAGCGGAAAGTATAAGAATTGCTGCGAATCTCTTTAAGTATGACTTCAGTAGAATTAAGAACTTTTTAGAAATCGTAAATTCTTGGCCCAATATTAGCAAAGGAGATGAATATGACGAGCTTTTATCTTCAATATTTGAAGAAATCTATCATTTCAACGAATATTTGAGACAAAGCGAGACTATTACCTAATTTCTTTTAGGTGTCTCATTTTCATTTTACATAGGTTCCAGACGTGTATGTTCCACCATTTTCAACATGTTTCAACAAGACCAGTGAGTTATGTTCCAAAGCACTTGTGAGAGTAAAATATCAACTATAACGGTAGATGCTAGAATCTTTTATTTAACCTGTTTCAAACTACTTCCATCCCATTCAATTACTGGCTCGTCTCCATAATTCGCATTTATTTCTACAGATTCATTTAACCAAGTTCCATAATAAATTAGTTCATTATCAGGACCTTCAAAAGGAGCTATGGCAAAATAAACCGTTATTCTATAACCATCCTGTAACATCGCTGCTGTTTGGTTGTTGGCTTTTAGATCTGATGGACGAAAACCACTCTTAAAACTTTCTCCAGGACCATAAACTTTACCCCATGTATAAATTCCACCCAGATCTCTATCTTCTGCTGGATCAGCATCTAAATCATCCCAACAAGTAGAAGAAAGACACACATCCATCATATATGAGGAACCACTGGCATTTACTACTTTATATATTTGATTTGGAATGTCTTCTAAATTAGTTTCTACTTCTTTTTCTTCACTCTCCTTCTGCTCTTCAACTTTTTCCTCTTTTTGCTCTACTTCTTTAGATGATGTTACCAAAAAATCTTCTACCTGCTCTTGAGTCATAGGTTTGTACTCCTTGTTTAAACTCTTTAACCACTCCTCTACTTCTGCCATTTCCATTTCTGCAACAGTTACCGTTTTAGAGTATTGAGCTTGTCGTATACGTTGAAAAGGTTTCTGATATTCAAAATTTGTAAGATCTACTCCAATCACTTTACCCTCTTGAGCTGATGCCCTAAATTGTTCTAGACCTAACATAACACTATCAAACTTCTGATATGGAGTACTGAGATTACTAGGAATATTGATAATACTAATTACAGTAGCAAGAGGCTCAGTAACTGTTCTAACATCTTTAACAAAAGAAGAGACCTTGTTCCTGTCCCCAAACGCTATTTTAGCTCCATCTTCAGTCACTTCAAGTGCTAAATCAGACCCAACAACAACTACACCTACTTGAGCCAATGAACCCGCAGTAGCAAGTCCTGCCGTACCACCAGTTAATACAACACCGCCTACAAAACCAGTAATCTTACAACCATCCTTAACCACAATAGCGGTATTTTCTAATGTTTCAAAAGCATTTCCTTCTTCAGTAAATACTTCCGAACTTATCTCAGCTTGAGCTTGATTTAAAATAGCTTGAGCTTTTTTAGCATCTACACCTAAATGATTTGCTAATGTTGAAATACCTTTAAATTTAGGTGCTTTATCATATATATCTGATATCTCTTTGGAAGAGTAAGCATTAGTTGTTTGTACTATTTTAAGATTGAAAGCTACTGTTTCTGCCGTTTTATCTGCAGAATCTTCTAGTTTAAGTGACTCTTTATCAAGTGCTTCCCAATCCTTTATCAATTGGGTCATGTCTTTATTCCAAGTTGAATAGTCTGTATATTCTTTAGCGTTTATCAACATATTATTGGTACGATATCGCAATGAGAGGTATTCTTTAGATATATCATATGTTGATTCTAAAACTTTTTGTTCGTTTCTATCCTGACTAGTAAGAATGAAATACCCAGTAACAACTAATACAATGGCAAAGAGGAATATGAAAAGTTTTTTGTTCATACTTAACTATTTTATTAAAGATAAAATATATATGGAAGAGACTATTTCGACACTATGTATCTTCTCTCTGCTGTAACAGTTTCAAGAATCTCATTCTTATAATTAGATACTGTCACAGTTAATACAACCCTAAGTTTCCCTATTCTATCCATAAAGGAGGATGTAAAGCCACAGATCTCTTTTGATTCCCCTGCCAATACTCCTGTATTATCCATAACCTTATACAATACCTCTTCGTTATTTTCATTCAAAAAGAATTCCCAATGACAATTAACTAGAGTGGAATATTTTCCATTTCCCTGTGCTAAAGCATTGTACATTCTTGCTTGAGAAGGGAATATAATTTCTTCCTCTGGGCTTATTATACTTAACTTAAGATTATGTTCTATCTCCTCTTCTTCTTCCTCTTCTTGTTGGTTATTTACTGTATTATCTATTTCTTGGTTCTCCTCTTTACTATCTTTATTAACAAAAAATATTATTCCTGTAGTTATAGCTAGTAGAATAACAATTATTAATATAGTTAGCTTCTTTTTGTTTGACATAACAAAAATAATTAAATTATGTATGTACACATAATATCAAAGACTTAGTTTTTTAACAAAGATATGTATGTAACCTGTATATAACCTTGACTGAAGTGTTCTTACGATATATATTTCAGTATATATTAAACAACTATACTATGAAATCTGTTGTAATTTGTGGTTCTCGAAGATTTAAAGATGAAATGAGAGAATTTGCTAGGAAGCTAAAAGAGAAAGGCATTGTTGTGTATGAGCCATACCTACATAGTGGTGGAGAAGAATGGAAGACTTTATCAGAGGCATACAAGAGATTTGTATTCCTTGGATTAACACATGATCATTTTTACAAAATTAAGAAGGCAGATATTGTATTTGTATATAACAAGGGAGGATATATTGGTAATAGTACTACATTAGAGATGGGTTATTCAGTAGCGTGTGGTAAACCGATATATGCACTTGAAGAAGATAAAGAAGAGGGTTGTAGAAATGTATTATTTACAGATTATATTAAGACACCAGCTCAACTAGTTAAGAGACTTAAATAAGGGTTATCACCTATTCCTAAAAGTATATTAAAGTAAACAAAATCTAGTGTTAAATGGATGATTTAGTATGGTTCGTGAGAGTCATGTTTCTCCCGCCATATTCCTTTGGTTGCTACAAGACCCGTACATTATCCTCAAAAATGCTTATGGGGATTGGGTTATTTTCTTCCAAATCGTTCCATTTTCGAAATAATAGCCTGGTGGATGAAAATTCCCGTTTTCGGGCTACTTTCTAGTACCCCTCTGTTCGAAGGAAGAAACCTTTTGTTATACAGGATACCCCTCTTTTGATATAATCAAATAATATAATGAATGAGAATAAAGAAATCGCTAAGTATATTGAGTGCCTCAAAGATATAAAAATCCGTACAGATTTTGCTCATAAGTTACTTACACAAGATATAAGAAAACAGCCATTAGTACTTGTAGCGGAAAATGTCTCTCTCCAACTTAGAATTATATTAGAATTAATTGCTCTATCTTCAATTGTAGCAAATAAAAAAGAGTATTCTAAACTTAGAAAAAGCTTCGCAACAGATTGGAACGGAAAAAGAATTCTCGAAGATGTAGAAAAAGTTAATCCCAATTTCTATCCAAAGCCTTTGAAACAAGTCATAAACCCTTCTACAAAAAAAGTTGAAAAAGTCATTGAAATTAAAAATCATGTCCTTAGCAAAGAAAAATACATCGAAGCTTATGATTTTGTAAGCGATTATTTGCATGCTCATAATATATATAGTCCACCTCTTCAATACGATAAAGCAATAAAAAAACTTAGAACGTATATATCAGGAATATATGTCTTGCTAAATCATTTTAGTATCCAATTACCAGAAAGTGATAAACAATGGTGGGTGGTTATGAATACAGAAGATGGGGAGATTCAAGTTGTAGAGATGCAAAAGATCTAACCAATTACTAATATTTATTCTTTATCTCATGTTCTAGACCTGCACGTCCCACCATTTCAAATATGTTCCAACAAGACCAATCCACTATCTTTTAAAACCCTTATGGGGATTGAGTTGTTTTAATCTTAGAAAGACCAACTTCTAGATAACCTCATCTATCAAACCTAAGTCAAGAGCTTGTTGAGATGTCATATATGTTCCAACTCCATTATTAGCCTCCATAAGAGCTGTTACTTGTTCTGGGGACATTTCCTTTCCTGATCTACAAACTCTTTCAGATACTATCTCTGAATAAATAGTTTGTAATGCCCTTGTTTCTTGAACTTTATATTCTAGTCTCTGAACCTCATCCCGCATACCAACACTAATGGGATGTAACAACATTCTTGAATTTTTAGGCATTCTGCGTGTATCCCCAGCTTGTATTATTAATGCGCCAATAGACATAATAGGTCCATATCCCGTTACTGTAATAGGAGCATTATGTTCTCGTCCAAAAACTGTCAATAAATCATGTACACCAAAGCCAGAAGTCACATATCCGCCAAAAGAAGTAAAATTTACACGTAGACCAGTTATTAAAGTATTTCCAGCAGCAATCTTCTCTAATTCCCTACTAGTTCTGTCAAACATATCCGGTTCAACACGACCACTTATAGTAATTTCAGGCTCTGGGTTTCTTAATCTCTCTGGTGCAACAAGACCATCTGGTCTTTGATAAAAAGTCTTGGGGATCTCCTGAGTATCTTTGATTGCTTTAACAGCTTCAGTTGTTATTTGTTCATCGTTTAATTGAGAAAATGATTCGCTCACAGTAATTATTCGAGAATTTAAGTATTAATATATTAAACTAAAAAATTATATCATGCAAATTTATACAAATACCCCTTATTACTTACCTCATCATCATGAAATAGTCTTCCATCCTCATACTCAAATATCCAAAATGAAAGAGAAAACTAACTAACTAACTGCTATTAATGCAGGTAAAGATGAGAGTTTTGTTTTTAATAATAGTTAGATGAATTATCAAATATTGTTTTTTCCTACATTCCAATCAGCTAAAGATTTTCATCCATAGAAGAAGAGATATTGCATATACAGAGGCTTATACCTAACTCCTTAAACTTTTTCCTACCCTACTTCATAAGGAAAGTTAGGTAATGAGAGAAGATGAGTAAGAATTAAAAGTATGAATACAGTAATAAACATATACCATTTAGCATGGTATTTTCTAATTTTAAGTTTCGTTTGTGGAGATACCTTAGAAAATCTCATTATTAATCCAGCAATTGCCATCCATACTAGTAGTGCTATTAATATCCAATGTAATGGATTAGCAAATTCCCACATTAATACTGCATGTACTATTGTTAGTATTACTACTATTAAGTTACCGAAATAGTGAAGATTGTGCCAACGATTCTTTAAGTTATCTAACCATTCCCACTTAGTAGAGGGTGTAATAACTTTATGTATTAAATTGAATATGACTACAAAATTAGAAAGAAAGAATAGGAAAGCTGTAATACTACCTAAGTTTAAACCTAATGAGATATTTATGGGTATTTGTTCAAACATAATATATGCTTTGTTATTTAAATTAATACAAAGTCAGATTTTTTAACACCACATACAGGACATACCCATGTATCAGGTATATCTTCAAAACTAGTACCAGGAAGAATTCCTGAATCAGGATCTCCTATTTCTGGATCATATATATATCCACAGACAGAGCATTGATATTTATTCATAGTATTTATATTAAATTTATTCTCTCTATTTCTAATTTAGCAAAATTAATAACTAGATACAACTGTAAGAACTTCTTTGTTCATATTTAAGATGGGATGATTGTATTACTTCTTACTTTCTTTTTGAATTTTCTTCATCTCCCTATCAAAATCTGATATATATTTCCTATCCCTCTCTTCTTTGTATTTTTTAAACTCATTCTTTGCTTTTAACAAAGCTCGCTTCGAAGAAATCTTTCCTGTATCTAGCAATATCTTCTTCTCACTTAGTTTAAGAAATTCGTCTAGTTTGTTAATCCAATCTATCATTCTCATAGTTTTTCCATTGCTAGCTTGTAACTCTGCAAAGTCCAAATACAAAGAAACTATCAGGTTAAGTTGTTTTAATTCTTCTTCTGAAAGGTAGTTTTTAGCTATCTTTATATCATTTTCTGTAAGATAGCTTTCTTTAAAATTGGTTAATCCCATATTTCTCTTTTTGCTATCTGCTCTCATATTGATTAATTCAGCTGCTGTATGTCCATGGACTGCATAATGCATTTTATTTTGTACTGTAGCAAAGAATTCTTTGGTTAATTTATCATCTTTCTTGTAATCTATGCTTGTCGTATATATATCTGTTACTTTTTGGTAGAAATTTCGCTCACTACTTCGTATATCTCTAATTCTTTCGAGTAGTTCATCAAAATATCTGTTATCACTATTCTTTAATCTATCATCATCTAATGTAAATCCTTTTACTATGTATTCTCTTAATCTTTGGGTAGCCCAGATTCTGAATTGGGTAGCTTTTTGAGAGTTTACTCGATATCCAACGGATATTATTGCATCTAAATTGTAAAAATTTGTAAGGTATTCCTTTCCATCTGGAGCAGTTATTCGAATTTTTCGAATAACTGAATTTTCCTCCAGTTCTCCAGATTTAAATATCTCTTTAAGATGATAGTTGATTGTATTAACACCTGTATCAAAAAGTATTCCTATGAGCTTTTGAGTAAGCCATACAGTTTCATCCTCCATCTTTACTTCTATTTTGGTCTTTCCATCATCTGTTTTGTATATTACTATTTCTGAGTTATTCATATGTTTAATTATACCAATATATTATGAACGATGTATAAAATGAGGAAAACAAAATCTACAATAAAGGTATCTTTTGAAAACAAAGATTTCCGCTTAATTGGCCTACCTTTCTTCAACGAGGGAATCACCATTAATGAGCTAAGAGATAAATTTGAAGATGCTTTTGAGGAGAAGTTAATGAACTAATTAATTTAACTCCCTTCCATCTGTAAAGGTTCAACAATACCCATACATTTATTACATAATATACACTCTCCACTATTAGAAACATATATTCTATTTTTAATAGTTTTTTAATTTCCTACTGATATAATAAATATATGAAATATTTCTCATCTAAAAACTTTACTCTATACAAAGATAACTCCTTAACTCTTCTTAAAAAATTCCCTGATAACAAATTTAATATGATATTTGCTGATCCACCCTACTTTCTTTCGAATGGAACATTCAGTTGTCAAAATGGAAAAATGGTAGATGTAAAAAAAGGAGATTGGGATATGTCAAACTCTTTAAAAGAAACAATCGAATTTCATAAAACATGGCTAAAAGAATGTAAAAGAATATTAAAACCAAACGGTACCATATGGGTAAGTGGAACATATCACTCTATTTATCAATGTGGATTAATAATCCAAGAATTAGGATATAGAATACTAAACGATATTGTATGGTTTAAACCAAATGCCAGTCCCAATTTAAGTTGTAGATTCTTTACAGCAAGCCATGAGACTTTAATTTGGGCAAGAAAAGAACAGAAAAATCCACATACCTTTAACTATACCATTATGAAAGATGGACATTGGAGTGGAGATAGCATCAAAAAACCAAACAAGCAAATGAGAAGTGTATGGGAGATAAAGACAACACCTCTTTCAGAAAAAATGTATGGGAAACATCCTACACAGAAACCAAAGGAACTATTAAAAAGGATAATACTAGCAAGTACTAATAAGGGAGATTTAATATTAGATCCATTTACAGGTAGTTCCACTACAGGTCTAGTTGCTGTAGAATACGGTAGAAGGTTTATAGGTATTGATAAAGAAAAAGAATATTTAGATTTATCAATACGAAGATATAAAAATATATAAGTTTTTTTTAAAATTAATAGTGGAAATAAAATACGAAGAATTTGCCTCAAATATTTCTTTTTTTGAATTTCTTGAAGAAGAGTTTACTGAAATAAAATTTTCACGAAACGAATATGCTAAAGAATTTAATTTGGTAAATAAAATTAAAAGTATTAACGATTTAGCAAAATATTTGGAACAGTATCCTAAGCTTTTTGACCTCTATGAGAGCTATTTTCAAATAAGTACTTTTTCTGTTGCACAATACTCAAATTTCCTTTTTGATGTCCAAAAATTAAACTACGATGATGAAATATCACTAAGTACTTATTGTAAAAATTCCTGTTTACAGTATGAGAATAGAGAACCCAATAAAAAATTCCAATATTATTACGACAAAACAGAAACTAAGGAGTTCAACAAATATGCCTTCAAAAAAGCCGTAGCAGAATATATAAACTGCCTCCAAAAATCAAAAATGGGGGATAAAAATAGAAAATATCTTCTAGACCATATCTCTAAAAATATTACAACAAGAGCAAAAATTGCCGAATACCTTGTAAATAAATACAACCTCATTGAACATTCAACCGAAAACCTGATAGAGAAAAGTCTATTACTAAAAAGGCACCAAGTAGATCCCAAAAGTTTCAGTGGAAAATATGGTTCATATAGGATTGAGAAATGTTTGAATAACAATGGATTTACAAAATTATCCTCCGAATATACCAAGACTTTAGATTTTGAAGAGAAAAAAGAATTAAATGGTTTCCACTATGTAAGAGAAGCAAAAATTAAAAGTAGTAAGAGAAATGTCAAATTTGGTAATAAAGTATTTGATTTTATCTTATTAAAAGATGGAATACCTTTTTTCCTTATTGAAACGAACTTTTACTCAACTAGCGGAAGCAAAATAGGTATTAATGAGAGGGAATATATTTCCCTGGCAAAAGATATAAAGGAGTTCTCAAATTCAAATGAAAATAAACTGTTTTTTTCTTGGATTACAGATGGTAACTATTGGCTTTCAACAGGAGGAATGAAAAAATGGGAAAACATTAGAACAAAATTAGATGGTGATTTTGAAATACTTAATTATTCTTTATTTGAAAAATATCTCCCAGAGATAAGAAACCTCATATGAACCATGCCAAACCTTTCTTAAAATGGGCAGGAGGTAAAAGACAATTACTTAATGAAATTGAAAAGAATCTTCCTCCTGACATCTCAAAAACAAGACAAATCGATTTGTATATAGAACCTTTTGTTGGAGGTGGTGCCCTCCTATTCTATCTTCTTTCTAATTACTCTGTTAAGAAAAGTATAATAAATGATATAAATCCAGATCTAATCCTTGCGTATAAAATTGTTAAACTCTATCCTGAGGATTTAATTAAAAAATTAAAAATTGTAAAGAAAGAATATCTATCTCTTCCTTATGAAGAAAGAAAAGAATATTACTATAACAATCTTAGAAATAAATTTAACGAATTAAAGATTAATTATTCGAAACCGGATACCAAACTTTCTATTGAAAAAGTAGCATTACTAATCGCATTAAATAAAACCTGTTTTAATGGTTTGTATAGACAAAACAACAAAGGCGAATTTAATGTACCTATTGGTAGGTACAAAAATCCAAGGATACTTGATGAAGAGAATGTAAGAAGAGCCAGTACTGTGTTAAAAAATACTCAAATATTTTATGGTAGCTATGATTCAATAAAAATTCCAAAAGAACCAAAAACTTTTGTATATTTAGACCCACCATATAGACCTTTAACTGCAGTAGGTTTTACAAAGTATTCAAAGGAGGATTTTAATGATAAAGATCAAAAACAACTAGCAGGGTATTATAAAAAACTTAACAAAGATAGGCATTATCTTTTACTAAGTAATTCTGATCCCAAAGACAAATTCTTTGATACTTTGTATAAAGGATTCAATATAGAAAGGGTCTCTGCAAAAAGATATATTAATTCTAAAGCAAATGGTAGAGGAAATATTAATGAGTTGTTAATTAAAAATTACTAACTTATCTTTGTTTCTTCAAACTCTACAATATTCATACATTTATTACAAAATATACACTCTCCTCCGACACCACATAGCCCCTTCCAACACTCATCACTATTACAAGCATAAGACTCTTTTAATATAACCTTAATCTATCATTTTACTTCCCATATCTATTATTAACATTTTGAATATGTTCCCCTTTGTATTTATCTCCCTCTATCTTTAATCTCTGTAGTTTAGCATATACACTATCCCTATCTATTTCACTTATAACTTCCTCCATATATTCCTTAATAGTATCTAATATCTCTGATACCTTAATAGATATATCATCCTTAATCTTTCTTTTAGAATAACCACCAAAAGCTACAATAGAAATATATTCTAAATTAGGATAATTACTCAACACTTCTTTTAAACATTTAATATGACCAATATTCTGTTTAATAGGATT
>DDXN01000022.1 GCA_002347605.1 Candidatus Dojkabacteria bacterium UBA2259
TGATGTATATTTTAAACCAAGAGGAATTCCTCTATCCACTCTTAAAGAGGTTAAGATATCTGATGAGGAGTTAGAGACATTAAGGTTAAGATATATTGAAAAGATTGACCAAGAGCAAGCAGCTAAAATGATGGGGATATCTCAGAGTCAGTATCAAAGAGATCTTACATTTGTATTAGAAAAGATTACTAATGCTTTTATTAATGGGTATGCTATTAATATTGAAAAAAGAGATGTAAATATATAGGTCTTGACTAATAATATTTCAATTTAGTATATTTCAATATACATTGAAATATGCAAGAGAAAATTAAACAGAAAACAATAGAATTAAAGAAGCTTCTTCAAATTAATCGAATGGAGATACTCCTACTGCTCTATGAAAAGGATGCCTGTGTATGTCAGATGGTTACAAAATTAAGTATCAAACATAACCTAGTATCACACCACCTTAAAACGCTTCAAGACATGGAGTACATATCTAGTAAAAGGAATGGCACACATATTATGTATAATTTAAATACGAATAGAAAAAAAACAGTAGAGATGCTGTTTAAGTTATTAGAATTTTAAATTTAATATTAAATAGAAATATGAAAAAAAAACTGCTCACTACACTCTTTGTAGTAATTGGGATACTCTTTCTTTTTTTTCTTGAATATCTTGTTATTAATAAATACATCTGCCCTACTCGATCATCAGACGGCCCATCCTCAGAGAATCAAACCCCTAAAGCAATGATGTTACTAATCGAGTTCGGACAAACAAATGGATTAGTAAATATGGTAAATGATATGAAAGAGAGAAATATACATGGAATATTACTCATTAATGGAGATTTCATAGAGGAGAACGCTACGGTTATTAAGGAGTTATTAAAAACAGGGGTGATTGAGATAGCAACTTCATATGATCCTGAACCTTTTTGGGATATGCCATATGAGAGGCAATACGGAATTATTACAGATATGATTGATAAATCAGAGAAGTACTTAGGTATTACGCCAAGAATTATTAGTTCGAGATATATGGCATCGGATGAGACTACTGTGAAAATAGCGAATGAGTTAGGAATTGAATATATTACAGCAAGGGGAACTACAGAGCTTGCAACTGTTGTATACAAGCCTCAAGAGTATGATGTAAAGATAGTATCAGTATCAAATATTGATGTGCCGGAATTTAAATATGGAAGTTTCTGTGATTACAGTTTCTATGAAAGAAATGGTACACCCGAAGATATGGAGAGAGAGTACAAAAGGGCAATACTAGAGGAAAAATTTATAGGTACTTCCCACACATATATTGGGGGATACAAACAGAGATGGAATGATATGTGGCATAAATTTTGGGATGAGTATGAAGTTGATTGGGTAGATTTAGATACCTTGGGTACAATTGATAAAGAGATGCCTATGTGGCAGATACCAATAAACAAGAACGCTCCGTATACACCTGAGAAGATTAGACCGCAGATTGCATATGAAGATGAGGAGAATGTAACGAACCCTTGTAAGGTAGAAGAGTTAAATGGAATAGATTCCGTAGAAATTAATATTGAGAAAGATGATGAATTAACAATATTTCATAACAACCAAGGCCCAATGTGTTTAGAGTTGTTAGATTTTCTCAAAGAGAACGATATTGAATACGAGGAGCATCTGACTACAGATATGGACTTCGGATCACAATTAAATGCTCATAAGGTAAATAATTCCGAGAGTGAAGGAGTATCAACCACATACGGTTACTATCCAATAATCTTTGTAGATGGAAGAGCTTTTTCTGGTTTTGATAATTCAGTAGAGAAGGAATTAAGGGATGTATTAAATTTATAGTGATACATTTTTTAAAGTGTTAATGTTATATATAATTAATAGAACTTCGAGAAGGAAACAAATTGTCAATTAAGATTTTTTCTTTTTTAAGATTTTGAAATGGTATAATAAGTTACATTGTAGATTCATATTGTTTAACTAAGAAAACAAAACATATACAACAGATGAAACATAATAAAACAACTTTTCTGTTTTTTGTACTCTCTCTATTGATATGCTTTCTATTTGTATCTACTCAAAATTGTTTCGCACAAGAGAGTACAAAAGATACCTATCTTGAAGGAGAAATTATTGAAATTATTGAAGAGAAGGATATTGAATTCCAAGAACAAACCCAGAAGTATCAAAAACTTAAGATAAATATAACAAAGGGTTCTTTAATAGGACAAGATGTAATTGTTGAGAATGGAACCTCTCCTATGTCCCAGGTTATACTGTATGAAGTTGGAGACAGAGTTCTTGTTTATTACTCTTCTGACGATGAAGGTAATGAAGTTTTTTACATTACTGATTTTGTAAGAACTAAGGGCATAATAATCCTTTTTATTCTTTTCGTTATCTTGTCTATCTTAGTTGCTACAAAGAAGGGATTCTTTTCATTAGTAGCAATGGCTTTGACATTTCTCATCCTTTTTCTTTTTGTACTTCCCAAGATTCAGGCAGGAAACGACCCTATTATCATAGTTATTCTTTCTTTGATAGCAATAATACCAATAACATTCTATCTGTCCCATGGGTTTGAAAAGAAAACGACTATAGCTATTTTGGGAACAACAATTGCATTAGTTCTAACCATCATATTGTCAAATATTTTTGTTAACCTTACATATTTAACGGGTACCTCGACGGAGGAATCCCTATTCTTACAAACAGTTGGTGGCACACAGTACAATTTAAAAGGATTACTCCTTGCAGGAATAATAATTGGTACGCTTGGAGTAATAGATGATATAGCAATATCTCAGACATCAATTGTATATCAGTTGTATAGTATAAAAAAAGATATATCAATCTCTGAGTTGTATAAAAGATCTATTCAGGTTGGAAAAGATCATATAGCTTCTATGATTAACACTTTAATTTTAGTATATACAGGAGCTTCACTCCCATTACTATTAATATTTATGAATAATCCAAGACCATTTGGTGAAATACTTAGTTATGAATTAGTTACTACTGAAATAGTTAGAACACTTGTAGGGAGTATTGGATTAATACTTGCTGTACCTATTACTACCTATCTTGCTTGTTTATCTATAAAAAGGGCTCATACCTAGACCCTAGTAGCTTCTTGCTCCATCAAAAACATCTCAACATATTGAGATAATCTTAGTATCTAAGTTGTCCACTTAATGGGAAGAGTTTATATAAATCTAAATATTTTTTAGATATTTTCTTTTAATTAGTTTATCAGGTAAACACTGTTGATTAGATTTTTTACTCTCTAAATCATGATCATATTCATAACCCCTACCATATCCTAAATCTCCCATCAACTTTGTAGGAGCGTTCCTAATATTCATAGGAACTGGCAAATTACCATACTTTTGTATATCTTCTTTTACACGTAACTCAGCCATATATGCACTGTTATCCTTGGGAGCATTTGAAAGATATATTGCTAACTGAATTAAAAATATCTCACACTCAGGCATACCGATTTTTTGACATGCCTCATATACACTATTTGCTAGTATTAAAGCCTGTGGATCCGCATTTCCAATATCCTCACTTGCAAACCTAATCATTCTTCTTGCAACATACAAAGGATCTTCTCCTGCACTTAACATTCTTCCTACCCAATATACAGCAGCATCAGGGTTAGAGGATCTCATTGATTTATGTATAGCGGAGATAATGTTGTAATGCTCTTCTCCATCTCTATCATAGTAAAGAGGTTTTTGTACTACCTCTTTTATTTCCTTTTCAGAAAGAGTAAGTTTGTCTTCTTTTTTGGTATTGGCTTCTGAAAGAGTAATACCCATTTCTAAAATATTTAATGCTGATCTAATATCTCCATTTGATAGATCAGAGATTAAATCTATTATCTTCTTACTAATTTTGTATTTAGGATATTCTTTTTTTACAATCCTTTTTAGAAAAAGAGAGATATCTTCATTAGTGTGTTGATTAAAAACAAACACTTTAGTTCTAGATAGTAATGCACTAATTATTGTAAAAGAGGGATTTTCAGTAGTAGCACCTATTAATGTAATTACACCTTTTTCTACGTATGGTAGTAATGTATCCTGTTGTGCTTTGTTCCATCTATGTATTTCATCTAGAAAGAGCATGGTCTTTTTATTGTATCTTTGGTTATTTACAGCAATCTTAAGAATTTTTCTTAAATCCTCTTTACCACTATTAACAGCTTGCATTTTGTAAAAATCATAGTACAGGTTTAAGGATATTATGTATGCTAATGTTGTCTTACCAGTACCAGGAGGCCCCCAAAATATCATGGAGGGTACTTTACCTAATTCTAAAAATTTTCTGATTGGGCCATTTTCTCCAACTAAATGTTTCTGTCCAACAAAATCATCTAATTTTGAAGGTCTATATTTTGATGCCAATGGTTCATATACTATCATATCCCCTATTATATCTATTTTTATCTAAGAAGGACATTTGGTATAATCCGATAATGAATTATATAGGGTATTTTGATTGAGAAATGGAAAGATAAGGATGTTGGATAAGTGGGCTAGAAATATCTAATTAAGAATTAAGAGAATATGGCATTTATTCATGAGCTACCTTCCTTGGAAGGAAAAGGACTTAGTAAGGAAGGAATGGATAGGCAGATATTAGAGATTCAATCTCGTGTTATTTCTTTTGTAAAAAACTATAACCGAAGAAATGGTACGTATATTCAAAATTTAAACTATGATTATGATGATTTACTTAAGTGTTTAATTATCAATGATAATGGTGTATATGAATTAGCGCTAGAGCATGAGAAGTATAGGGAGTCTGTTCTTTGTAGTAGAGATGATTATGATCTTGTATACAGAATACATCAAAAACAGGGTCAATCATCAGACATGATATATGAATACAACAAACACCCAGATATTGTTTTTAAACACTCTCTGCAAGTAGTTTCAACCGTTGAGGAGATTCTAACGGATCATTAGGATTGAGATTTAGCCCATCCTATAGTATAATTACTTCCTTTGTATTAAATTTAATTTATACAAGGACTGCTCTTTAAAAAGGTTCTACTGATTCCTCCAAATTACTTTTGGTGAACCCAATATGGTCTCTATGTTAACAATAGAGGTTGTATTGGGTTCTACCAAAGGATAATAAAAAAAGGAGAATAAAATGGAAGATCTTAATCTGTTTTTCGTATTAGGAATGATAGGCTGCATCTGTTTTGATGTTGCAGTGTCAAGGAAGATAAAGAACAACGGTCTTGTGTGGAGTCAGTTTCTAATCCACTCAGGATTATTGATTTTATTTTTCCTTGTATACTTGGAAAAAATCAATCTTGACACAAAAGGACTAATAATTTGTACTTTTGTGGCACTTGTGGTATCCATTCTGATCGGAATTTTTTCGATTAGACCTAAGGAGACGAATTTTTTCCAATACTTATCGTTATTGGTAAGTATCGTGCCACTAGCATGGTTAACCTATATTGTGGCAACATAATCAAACCATTGGTAGAACCCAGGAAGGGGAATAAATAATTACACTTTATGTGTATTAATTCTTTGTTCCCCTTCTCTACCTTTTTCTAGCATTAATTAGAAAAAGGAATTGCTCTTTAAAAAGTTCTACCAAATATATTCTTTGGTATACCCAATATGCCCTCTATATTGTTATAAAGGTTGTATTGGGTTCTACCAAGGGATAAATAAAAAAAGGAGAATAAAATGGAAAGTAAGTTGATTTTCTATGTTGCTTTTCTACTAGTGTTAGTGGTGATAAATTCAGTAAAGTTTGGAAAAACAAGATCGGGTTTGGATTTGTTCCAGATCGTAATATATGCTAGCGCTATAATATGGTACGCTATATTGCAAGGAACGAATCCATTGTTTTACTTTGTGACATCATTATTTTTTTTGGTGTCAGCTCTTATCGAGTTTTTCCAAATGGGAAGAATCAATGCAGAGAATGCAAAGGGGACAGAGATTTTATGGAGTGCACTTTCTGTGGTACCAATATTTTTTTCCATTCTTTTAATGAGTGGAATGCTTTAATCAACCTTTTGGTAGAATCCACAGGGGGAAACAATTAATTACACATTCTGTGTATTATACATTGCTTCCCTCTGCTACCCTTTTGAAACTAGAATGTATACTCGTATACCATGTCCTTACCAGTACGTATCCCAAGGCCCTTCTTTTTAGGTAATTCATTTTTGTATGAATATACCCTACTCCCCTTTTTTAACTCTTTGTTGAATTTCTTAGCAAGTACTTCTAAAACATCTTCTGGTAAACAGCAATATATAACATCATATTGTGATAGATCGACTTTAAAAAAGTCTTCCTCTATAAATCGGATTTTTTTGTTAAATGGTGCACATATTAGCTTACTTAATTTGACAAACATTAACAGTACTGGACTAATCTCATACCCAACACTTGTACACCTATACATTCTGTATGTACCAAATACCACCCTACCATCTCCACATCCTAAATCTGCGAATTTTTGATTCTTTGATAATTTGAAATTCTTAATTACATTACTTAAAACCTTTTTTGGTGTTGAGTAAAAAGGAGAAAAGAAATTTAAAACAAGGGAAACAATATATGCCAAAAGCACAAGTAAAATTAACAGATTAATGGCAAGTGCTAAACCATTTGGCATATGAGATAATTATTCAGTTTAAATATTGCTATGTATATATGATAGACGGAATTTTAAATATAGACAAGGAGTTAGATATTACATCATACGATGTAATTAGAAAACTAAAAAAAATAATAGGTAAAGACCAGAAGATTGGACATGCAGGGACACTTGACCCACTTGCGAGCGGGTTATTAGTTATCCTTTTAGGGAAGGCAACCAAACTCATGAATACATTCCTTTCATATGAGAAGGTGTATGAGGTAGTGGGACAGTTTGGTTTTTGCACTGATACACAAGATATGGAGGGAGAGATTCTGCATAAGGATGAGAAAGGAGTAAAACCTACCTGGGAGGAAATAGAAAAAGTTATTGAGACTAATTTTATTGGTGAAGTATCTCAGATTCCTCCAAGATACTCTGCGAAAAAGGTACATGGGAGGAAGGCGTACGATTTGGCAAGAGAGGGGAAGGAGATAGTACTTAGTCCAGTAAAAATATATATTTCTCAATTTGAAATTTATGAATATGAATATCCACATTTTAAATGTAAAATTAAATGCTCCTCAGGAACATATGTAAGGACATTAATAAATGATTTAGCTTTAAAGTTAGGTACCTATGCAACCACAAAAGAGTTAAGAAGAATCTCTGTTGGGGATTTTGATGTTAAAGAGGCAATATCAAGTAAAGATATCACAGAGGGAAACAGAGATAATATCTTAAGAAGAGTAATTAATGTTTAAATATTTCTATTATGGGAAAAGGTAAACTATATATCATCTCTACCCCTATTGGTAATTTGGGAGATATTACATACAGGGCAGTAGAGGTATTAAAGTCTGTTGCATTTGTACTAGCAGAGGATACAAGAGAGAGTATTAAGCTTTTTAATAGGTATGATATTCATACCCAACTTGTCTCTTACAGAGATCAGAATCATGAAAGAATTATTGGAAAAATTAAAGAGAAATTAGATATGGGTTTAAATTTAGGTTTAGTATCAGATAGTGGAACACCGTTAATAAGTGATCCAGGTTTTAAATTAGTAAGAGAATTAAGAGGGGCTGGGTATACTATAGAAAGTATTCCAGGTCCCTCTGCCTTAATTTCAGCTCTTTCAATAAGTGGTCTTCCTACAGACAAATTTACTTTCTTAGGTTTTTTACCTAAATCTCTATCTAAAAGGAAAGATCTGCTATCAAGATACTTGAGTTTGGGAAGTACAGTGATAGTATATGAATCCCCGAAAAGAGTTATATCCTTACTTAAAACAATTAGTGAATGTGTTGATGAGAATACTACTGTGCTTGCGAAGGATTTAACAAAATTTAGAGAGGAGCTGATAAGTGGGCAGTCAAACGAATTAATGTTTGCTCTTAAAAAGAGAGATTTTCAAGCACATCCTCATGGTGAGTTTGTTGTTCTTATATATCCGTTTTCGAAAAAAGGCAAAGGTAGTTTTGATCAGTAACATTTTCCATCTTTTCATATGGTATATTTTTTATCTCACAAGCCTTTTCAATTATTTCCTTTATTAATACAGGTCTACCATATTTCTTTTTTGAGTTTTTCTTTTTTCTAACACTTTGTGTAGGTAGAAATGGACCATCTGTCTCAAAGAGTATTCTATCTAAGGGAGTAAGTTTTAGAATCTCTCTAACATTTTCACCACTTGGGTATGTAATTATTGCGTTAAAACCGATATACATTCCTAAATCTAGGATTTTTTCTAACATTTTCTTGTCTCCCGTATAGCTATGAAATGATCCTCTCAGTGTACCCTTTCCCTCTTTTGCTACAATAGCAAGAACATCTTTTTCACAACTGTTATCTCCTTTTACACCTCTTGCATGTATGCTCATAGGAAGTTTATGCAAAGCAGCGAGAGAGCATAGTTTACTGAATATTCTTCTTTGTATTTCTTTTAATTGTTCTTGCTCTGTTTGACTATATTGATTGTACTCATTCATTCCGTAGTAATCTAATCCACACTCTCCAATGGCACTAATATTATCCAGGTTGTTATTAAATATCTCTTCAAAAAGGTCATACTGTTTTTGAGAGTATTGAAAGATATCTAACTCCTCAATACTATTTTTTGCTATTCCTTCTTCAAATCGAGAGGGATGAATTCCTAATGCGAGTTGAAGTGTATCAGGAAATTTTTTAGACAAAGAGGTATACATATCTATTGTTTCTTGATAGTCAGTTATATCTGTAGTTTGTGTTAGTATTTTTCTTCCTTTGCAGTCTAGAAATTCTTGGATGTCTGATTCAATGTTTTCTTTTAGGGGACTCATTGATATATGTATATGTGAATCATGCATAGGGATAGTATAACATAGAAGAAAGGTGCTATTGAGGGTTGCATTTTCTTTTTGAAAATGTGGTACAATACTTCTGTTATGAAAGGTCGGTTGTATGCCAATTGGTTGGTTATAATTACGTTGTTTCTCTTTTTCTCCTCACTAGGAATTTTTGTTGTATATATTCAAGATGTTATTGTATCTAAACAGTGTGCATACGGAGAGGATACAGGAACAAATTGTATATGTAATAGTAAGGGTGAAAAGATTTGTGACGAGGATATTGAAAACAGGGTAAACTCTAGTGAGTTTACTTCTACAAATTTAATATATACATTCGACTATCAGAATTTTATCAATCCTAGTAATCCAGTATCACAAAGTACAAAATTCACAGAGATATCAAGTGTAAACAACAATTTAAAGGTTGTAGTAGAAATGGAAAGTATGTGTAATGAGGATAGTATGGTTGCACCCCAAATAGGGTTCTACAAACTTGAAGAAGAGAAATTAGTTCTTACAGTTGTTAGTAATCTTTTTGACGAAACATATAATCTACCATGTATGTCTGAAAGTGTGTTTCTGATCAATGGTTTTGATATGAATGTAGGTGATACATTTAGAATACAGTATCAGGGGGAAAATAATGAGATATACTTTTCAAACAACTGTATATATGAAGGGTACATTAGAAATGATGGAGATGTGTATAACTCAAAAGATGGTACCCAACTCTGTCAATGTTTAGATGGAGAAAATAGATGTGAACGAGAGTAACCTTTAGATTATTCCAATAAATATTCCTAAGATACATGCAAAGAGAGTAAACAACCAGAATCTCATTGTTATCTTGTATTGTGGCCACCCTATTGCTTGAAAATGATGGTGTATTGGAGCTATTCTAAATATCCTTTTGTTAAAAAATTTCATACTTAACATTTGTATTGCACTGGAGCTCATAATTAACCATGTAATTGAAGACATGAATAGGTAAGGGATTAAATTGTTTGTAACAAGTCCAACAAAAAACATTGAAAAAGCCAAAGGCATTGCACCAGGTCCTCCGTTCCAAAATCTTGCAGGAGGGATATTAAAGTAGAGATCTACAAGTAATACTCCTAAAACAATCCCAAGAAAAGGAAGGAAGTCATACTGCTGTTGGATTATTAGTAGTATAGACATTGAACAAACAATAATTATGAATATGCCTACCATTAAACCGTCTAATCCATCTGTAATTTCACCAGAGTACATTGCTAATTGACTAAAGATTGAAAGGAGAATGAGAATAGTGGGTGTAATAGCGATTGATATTGTACCTATTAAAGATAGTGTAGAGAAAGTTCCAGTACTGTAAAGTAGGTACATTACACCGATATTAAGGAGGGTAGTAAAAAGAAGTTTCCCTACTCTCCACTCAAATGTTTCCTGCATAGCCTTTATCTGCGGGCTATTCTTAAAGCCATTAGTAAATACAACAACATCTACTAGGCCCCAGAAACCAAATAGTATAAAGCCGATGAGAAGTGCTTGCAGTTGTGGAAACATAGGTACAAAGATATATGTGATTAGAGGTACTACAATCCATATTATTATCCCTCCCATATTAGGTGTCCCATTAGTTTGAGTAGTTTTCATTATTCTCATGAAGATAGAGTTTGTACCATTCCCAGATCCAAGTTTTGTCTTTTTAATACCACTTACCTGATTGAATTTGTAGAGTAAACTAATCATTATTGGTGCCAAAAGTACAGTAGCTAGAGTTGAAAGAAAAAGATATTTGAAACTCTCTTTTAGTATGTCAGTCATATTAATAGTTACCAAATTATTTGATATTATCTCAATTTCTCTTAGAGATTTCTAGGTCATGTACAATATTTAGAAATATTTCAGTCCAAAGAGGTACAACTGTACCAGCAGCATATTGGTCATTTTTGGGTTCTTCTAATCTAGTAAGCATGATCATTTTTGCATCATCTGCAGGAGCAAAACCTATAAAGGTAGTAATAGTTTTGTCCTTTTCATATCCTCCCGTTCCATCCTGTTTTGCTACTTGTGCTGTACCAGTTTTCCCAGCAATGTAATACTCTTGTAACTGTGTAATATACCTCTGATTTATTCCACCATCCTCTATTACATGTGTCATCATTTCTGCAACGGAGTCTGCAGTGTCTTGAGATATCGGTTCTGAAAGAACTTGTGGTTGGAATTGAATGACCTCTTTTTCATCTGAGATTGAAGATATGATGTAAGGTCTCATTCTTTTCCCATGATTTGCAATAGTACTAATTGCAGATATAATTTGTAGAGGTGTAGCAGATATCCCTTGTCCAAAGGATGCGGTAATTATATCTAGTCTCGTCCATTCGTTGAATGATTTTAGATAACTATTACTCTCCTCTTGTAGTCCTATGCCTATAAAGTTGCCTATACCAAACTCTTTTAGTTTGTTGTAAAAATATGCAGAATCTACTTCCAGAGCAGTTCTTGCAATGCATGGGTTACTTGAGTTTTTTAACATATCAGCCAAAGTTTGAAGACCATCTGGTCTTCTATCCCATGTCCATATCTTTCTTCCTTTTAAATCTTGATATTTTGTTGCTTCATACAGATCTAAGTATCCAGTTTTGTCATTACAAGTAAAATCTTTTTTTACAGATTCTGACTCCAATGCTATAGCAACAGTAATTGGTTTTTGTACAGATCCGTATTCATATACATCTGCAACAGACAGGTTTTTAAATACCCATGGATCTGATATTCTCCAGTACTCATTTGGATTGTACGAAGGATAGTTTCCCATTGCAAGAATTTTTCCAGTTTTAGGTTCCATTATAATGACACTTCCACTTTTTGATCCTGTTTTTTCTACATTCTCCTTCAATATCTTCTCAACTTTGTTTTGTAGTGAAGGCTTAATAGTGAGAGTGAAATCTTTACCAGAACGTGCCAAAACAGGTTCGTACTCTGCAGTTAATATTGTATTACCGTAAGAATCTTTCTCTTCATAGGTATATCCCTCTTTGCCTGTTATATCTCCAAAGTAGAAACCCTCTATACCATACTGTCCTAAATCGTTACCTTGTGCATCTTTCCCTATGAAACCGAGTACATGAGAAGCTAACTCTCCATTTGGATATACCCTCTTTAATGCTCTTTCGAAATAAAGCCCAAATCCTGATCTATTAATGTCTTCATCTCCAAATATATTTGCACTTGCTAGAGCTGTTTTAGTTTCAGTATCTACTCCCTTTGCAAGATTAACATACAAAAAGTCATCAGTTATTTTTTCTGAAATACTCTCGTTTTCTACTGCTAATATTGATGAGACTGTTGATACAAATAGATCTTTCTTACTAAAAAACAGTTCCCTTTCTCTCTCATCTGTACTTAATGATGCATATACATTCCATATTGGCTGATCTACTGCTAATACTGTTCCATCATCTGCATAAATTCTTCCTCTTTGAGTAGTTTGTTTCCCTTTGTCTGTATATTGCTGTTTAGCCATTGTTGTAAATTTTTCTGACTGCAAAACCTGCCAACGAAATGCTTGGAAGAATATTACAAATGCTATCAAAGAAAGAGAAGCAATTACTAAGTTGTAATTACCTTTTTGAATTTTAGCACCCAGTGAGGACTTCTTACCTTTCTGCTTAGAAGTGTGAAGATGATTAAGACTAGTCATTAGTTATGAGCTACTAAGCTAGAATCTTCAATATATACAAATGTTTGTACTCTGTTTTGTGAAAGATGTAGGTTCTTTTCAGAGAGGCTTTCAATCACTCTTAGAGAGCTATTTTTTGCGATATTTTCAGATATCACTCTATTCTCTTCCAGTAAATGTTCTTTTTCTGTATTTAGGGATTCTAAACTTGAGCCAAGAGGAGTGAGTACGGAATTTACAACAAGCTGAGAAAGTAAGAATAGTGCAAATGAGAATATTACTATTTTGATATATTTTGAATTTTTCTTCTTTTCAATTGTTTTCATTGGGCAGTTTTCAGTTATATTTTCTCTATGGATCTTAATTTAGCTGAAGCGGACCTTGGGTTATCTCTTACCTCTTGGTCGGTTGGGGCAATTATTTTTTTAGTAAAAGCTAACCCTTTTCCGCTTTCAACTAAATTGTTAAAGAAATCTTTAACAATCCTATCTTCTAATGAATGAAAGGATATTACACACATCCTTCCTTTACTATTTAAGATCTCAAAAGATTTGTCTAAACCCTCTGATAGAGAGTTAAGTTCATCATTTACCACAATTCGCAGAGCCTGAAAGACTCTGCGAGAAGGGTTCTTAGAACTTTGACGAGCTACCGGCATAACTCTATAGACAAGTCTTGTAAGATCTCCAACGGTATTAATATTCGTAATGTTTTCTTTAATAGCATGTGCAATCTTTCTTGCATATCTCTCTTCGCCATACTTTAAAAAGATAGTTGTTAAATCTTTTTCTGAGAGTACAACTAGTAGATCTTTAGCTTTTACTCCGAGATTTTCATCCATTCTCATATCTAGTGGTTCACTATCTTCTAAATAGCTAAAGCCTCTGCCATGTGAATCCTCCAATTGTCTTGAGGAGATACCAAGATCCATTAAGATGCCATCTGGTTTCCTATCATACTTGGCAAGTAAAGAGTCTACCTTAGTAAAGTTTGATTTTGTTACTTTCCAGTTTGCTCCGATATACTTTTGGTAATATTTATTTACAAAGTCTATTGCGTGCTGATCTTGATCAATACTAAGAAGTATTCCCTCTTTGTTTAATCTTTTGTATATCTCAAAGCTATGACCACCATCTCCTAATGTACAGTCAATGTAGAAACCATCAGGTTTAATATTTAATGATTCAATAGTCTCTTTAAGTAGTACTGGAATATGAATTTTCTCCATCTATATATCCTCCTTCATCCTATTTAGTTCCTGTGCTATTTCATCACCATGATTTACAAGGTACTCTACCCTTTTGTCCCATATTTCTTTATCCCAAAGCTCTATCCAGTTGATTAAGCCAATAAAGACAACATCTTTCTTTAAACCTGCATGCTCAAAAAGAGAGTCTGGAATTAGAAATCTTCCCTGTTTATCAATAGAGATCTGAGTTGCACCTCCTATTAAGAATCTACTTGTATCACGAACATTTTTATTTATAAAAGAGCCATCTATTACATNNGGTATAGGTCAAGAGTGTATTACTACAAGTCGTCTATTATGTGAATATTTCCTTTTAAGTAAGGAAAAGAAAGAAAGTAACGATTTGAACTTCTAACCTAATAGCAATTGGAATGTAGCATTAAGTGAAATCATTATATAACAACATTTCTAAGATGAAATCTGTAGATATTCTTTATATATCGTCCACTATAGAGGATAGGAGTTTTATTCCTGCCATTTAATATCTGCACCAAGCTTTTGGAGATTTTCAACGAAATTGGGATGGGCTCTTTTTATAGAGTCTGCATTTTTTATTGTACTTTCACCCTTAATTGTTAAAGCTACCATTAAAAGTGCTACTGTTGCTCTAATTATATTGGGAGCTTCTACAGTTGCTGGACTTAACTCTTTTCCACCAAATATGATTACTCTATGTGGATCACACATTACAATATGGGCTCCAAATTTTATCATTTCAGGTATCCAGAAAAACCCTCCTTCATACAGTTTGTTCCAGAACATACTGTTCCCTTCCGCTTTTACTGCAAGTGCCATCATTAATGGTAATAAATCTGCAGGGAAATATGGCCATGGTGCTGCTTCAACCTTTTGTAAAAGATTTTTAGTAAAAGGTTCAACTACTTTTAACTTTTCATTAGTTTCAGAGTATGCAATATCTTTCTCATATTTAATATTTACTCCAAATTTAGCAAATGTTTTGTTTATTAATTGAAAATGCTGTGGTATTGCATTATGTACTTTTACCATGCCACCTGTCATGGCACCCAGTGCAAGTAAGGTTGTTATCTCATGATGATCGGAAGATATTGTAAACTCTGTGCCATGCAATCTCTCTACTCCTTCAACTGTAATTGTAGAGGAACCTATTCCCTTGATCTTTGCCCCCATAGATACCAAGAAGTTACACAAATCTTGGACATGTGGCTCTGAGGCAGCATTCACCATTACACTTGTTCCCTTTGCCAAGCAAGCTGCCATAGCAAAGTTTTCGGTAGTAGTTACTGACATGTAGTCTTGCCATAGTTTGTTACCAGTTAAACCATTCTTTGCTTCAATAATAATGGCATCTTTTAATTTAATAGTAGCACCCAATGCTGAAAGGATTTCTAAATGAGGATCTATTTCTCTAATTCCAAGAGCACATCCCCCTATCTCCTGTTTAATTTCAAGTACCTTATGTCTATACAGAAGTGGTGGAAGGATTAACAAAGCTCCCCTCATACCTAGTGGAAAACCAGAGTCTCCAAAAGATTTGCAAAAACCAGAGTTATCAATCTTAACTTCCTGTTTATCTTTATCCCAATCTATTTTAGAACCTAGCTCTACCATTAAATCAATTAACTTTCCTACGTCAGTTAACTCAGGGAAGTTTTTTATCGTTACTGGTTCTTCTGTTAGAAGTGTTGCACAAAGGATAGGTAATGCAGAGTTCTTGTTCCCAGCAGGAGTAATTTCTCCATCTAATCTATTACCACCTTTAACTATTAAATTTGACATATTTAGGTATTATATAATATTAATTTCGCATTCTAGATCTAAATTAGTTTCAGATTTAAAATCAGATTGGAGATCTTTAATAAAGGAGAGAATCTCCTCTCCAGAGGCATGCCCATAATTTGTTACAATTAGTGGATGGTATATCCATGTGCCTACATCTCCACTTCGTTTGTTCTTCCATCCAAGTTTTTCAAGAATGTGTGCAGCTGGTATTTTAACAATACCCTCCCTATCTGTATCAAATTTAGGAAGTTGTGGAAACTTAAGGAGCAATCTCTCATACTCTGATATTGAAATCTCGGGGTTTTTAAAAGTACTACCACAGGAGCCATACTCTTCTACCTTAGGTAGTTTTTCATTCCTAATATTTACAATACATTCATACAGAGTTCTCGGGGTGAGATCTTTACCATCTAGTGCTTCTTTTATGCCAGAGTATTTAAGATATTTCTCATCAATGTCTCCTTTGAATTTTTTGAGTTTAAAAGTAACACTGGTAACAATAGCTTTCTCTTTGAGTTCATTTTTAAATATACTATCTCTGTATCCAAACTTACATTTACTGTTTGTTACTATTTCTTTTCCAAAACTTTCTGTATTAAAAATCTCAACCTCGGTTATATACTCTTTAACCTCAACACCGTATGCTCCAACATTTTGTATTGGAGTAGCACCACAGGTACCAGGGATGAGAGCTAGATTATGAAGTCCTACCAAGTTATTATCTATACTCCATTTAACAAATTTATCCCAATTGTGCCCAGCATTTACCTTTACAGTTACACTATCTTGGTCTTCATGTAATATTTCTTTTCCACTGTTTTTCATTAATATAATATTACCAGGATAATCTTTTGTAAAAAGGATATTTGAACCTCTTCCCAAAATTAGAAAGCTCTTTGCTTTTAAGTACCCCCCTATATTTGTATTTGAGAAATCGTCTCCATTTTCAAAGGTTAATACAGATGTAGCGTTAACATCTACGCCAAATGTATTTAACTTTGCAAGAGATACATCTTTTTGTATTCTCATCACTTTAAGTATATATGAGAAGAGAAAAAAACAGTAGTATATCCTATCACAGGTAAGAAGATAGTATATCTTCTAAGATATTGTAGAGAGAGTTGGTAGGAAACAGTTTCTCTAGTTTATCGTAATCAATACTTCTCATTTCTAGCTGTCTTTGAAATCTCTCTATCTCTTCTTCTAAGTTGCATTGTTCAAGATATTTCTCTTCAAGAATGTTTGCAGTTCCAATATCACTTAAAACCTTTGCGTTTAAATACTGCTCATTGTGTGTAACCCAAGGTATTGGTATGAACAGAGCAGATTTTTTTAATACCCCAAGCTCATACACAGTATTTGCTCCAGATCTTCCAACAAACAGGTTCATATTGTTTAATACATACCCTATACTGTGACTATCAATGTACTTGATAACAACAAATCTCTGTTGGTATTCACTCTGAAGACTTCTCTTGATATTTACTCCTTTCTCGTAATCTTTGTATACCTCATTATCCCCTGTCTGAAGTATTACTCTGTATTTTCTTAATAGTGAGTTTAGAGACTCAAATACTTTTGTATTAATACTGTGTGATCCAAGACTACCTCCGGAAATATATATTAGTGGGAGTGATTTGTTTGTGACCATTAAAGCAACTATATCCTTGTTTGTATCAGGAGTAATCTGTTTTTCAAATATTTCTTTTCTTACAATATTACCTGAGTGAACACTCTTTCCCTTTGGGAAAAATTTTAAAGAGTCCTTGTATGCGACATATATCTTTTTTGCGAATTTACTAACTATTCTATTTGCTAGACCCACAGATGCAGTTTGTTCATGTAGATATATCGGTTTATGAAATATCCATCCTGCAATACACACAGGTACTGACACAAATCCTCCAGAGGAAATGAGAAGGGTGGGCTTATTTTTTTTAATAATTGATATTGAATCGAAAAATCCAAGCAGAGATCTTAGGAGTAAGGGTACTGTATTAAATGAAATCTTCCTTTGGAGTTTACCTGCCCTTATGAAATATTTGAGAAACTTACTCTCTTTGAACTCTTTCTTCTCAAGTGAATTACCAATCTGTTCTCCCTCCATTCCTAAATCACCTCCAACATATATTATGTTTTCAACAGGCATATTGTAATCTGTAATTAAAGAATCTATGATACTTTTTGCAACAGAGAGATGGCCTCCACTACCTCCTCCAGTTATCATTATTTTGAGTTGGGATTTAAGCATTTTTAGTATATTTACTTACATTTAAAAGTAATGCAAACGCAATTATTGTTACTATTGTACTAGAGCCACCATAAGTTAGAAAGGGGAGTGGAATTCCTGTTAATGGAATAAGTCCAACATTTGCTGCCATATTAAAGAACGCTTGGCATGTTAACCATACGGTAATTCCTGTTGCAAGAAATTGTCCCTGCTTGTCTGTAGCACTGAGTGCAATCTTCATTCCTCGTAAGAGAAAGAATACCCATGAAAGAATTAATAGTGCTCCACCCCATAATCCTAACTCTTCTAGTAGCACAGCAAAGGTTGAATCAGTAAAGGCTGTGTTTTCAACCAAGTATCCGAATCTCTGTCTAGATTGTCCGAACCCTTTTCCCCAGAATCCCCCACTTCCAATCCCTATTAATATCTGTTGCATTTGGTATCCACTTCCCTGTGGATCTCCAACCTGTCCTTTAAAAATTAAATCAAAATATGTTTTTATTCTTGATATTCTGTAAGGCTCTAATGCAATTGCGATGATTCCTAAAACAAAGGCAAGGGGTATTACAGCAAATGAACCTAGCCTATGAGCTTTGTCTTTTCCAGAGAGGAAAAACATTAAGAATGCTGTTACACATATAATCATTGCAGTACCCAAGTCAGGTTCAAAAAGTATTAAAAGTGCTACAGCGCCAAGGATAGCTAAAAAAGGAAGAAGGTTTTTTAGAAATCCTTTCTTAAAAGAATCTTCAAATTTGTTAAATGAATACTCTTTGTTTGAAAACCAACTTGAGAAATACATAACTATTGCTAATTTAGCAAATTCTGCAGGTTGAATCTGTGGTAAACTTCCAAATTGGAACCATCTTTTTGACCCATTTATTTCTTCTCCCACCAGTAGTACCAATATTAGTAAGATTGCAGTAGCAATTAAAAAAGGGAATGAGGCTTTTAATATTTTTCTGTAATCAATCATATATACAATCAGACCAAGGATACCACCTATGGTTAGCCATACTAACTGCTGAATGAGGAAATGAAACTGGTTATTAAATGGTTCTTGATTTGCTTTGTAAACGCTTGCATCGTAAATCATAATTGCACCAAAGATTGCCATCGCAAGGATGAATATTAATACAGACTTGTCAGGTGCATGATGTTGCTCTGACACCTTTCTTTTTTGTTTCTTTTTACTCGACATTATATTTCTATTAATATACTATATATCTAACTATGACTCAAAGTAAGAAAGACATTGTAATAGCTGTCGGTGGTCCTGGGGGTTCAGGTATTACAACTATATCAAAAATGCTTAGCAGATATTACCGTATTAAGCATATTTATGCGGGGGATTTGTTTAGAAAAGCTGCAAAAGAAAGAGATTATGAATATTTTGAAGAGTTTTTACAAGAGATTTCAAAGGGTGGAAACACACTAGATTATGAAATTGATTCTCTTTTAGAGGAGTATGCAAACAGGGGTAATGTTGTACTAGATAGTAAGATTTATGGAGCTTTAGCTAAGGTAAAATGTTTAAAATGTGATGTATCAATATGGTTAGATGCATCTAAGAGTGTAAAAATCAAAAGGCATTTAGAAAAAGAAAATATAAAGGGGCTGAAGAAATTAAAAAGGTATTTTGAAATTAAAAGAAGGTTATCAAAAAGATACAAGATAGACAAAGAGAAATATTGGAGATTGTACAGAGTTAAATATGACAAACCTAAGTTGTATTATGATATTGTTTTGGATACATCAAATATGAATGAGGAAGAGACATTTAATTTAATTTTAGAAAAAATTAAAGATGGACAATACATTAAAGAGTGATAATCAAAACAAGAGTACTTCTTCTCAAGATATTACTTCACATATAGATCCTAATTTAAAGGTTGAATATATCGAGAACAAGGAAAATCCTGAAGACTTAGATATTACATGGTTAAGATGGAAGTGTCTTAAATGTGGTTATGTATATGAAGGGGTCCAGGAGCTAAAGAAATGTCCAAAATGTGGGAATGAGAATCCAGATTTATTTACTGATGTAGATTAGCCTCTGCCGAGAGGGGGAATCGAACCCCCACTCTATTTCTAGAACGGGATTTTAAGTCCCGCGCGTCTGCCTATTCCGCCATCTCGGCTAAAGTGTTGTATTCTATTATACAATTACGTCCTTATCAATACATGGAGGTGACGATGGGACTCGAACCCATGATAGTGGTTTTGCAGACCACGGCCTTAACCAGCTTGGCTACGTCACCATGTCAGCTAAGATCCAATCACATCTTTTACAACTGAAATTTCAAGTATACTGTTGTTGGATCTGTTATTAATAGAACTGCCACTAATAATAGCAATTTTATCATTTAAATCCAACTCCCCATATGAATAAATGCATTCTACTGCTTTTTCTACTGCTTCATCTCTATCTGATGGGAGGTCTTTTAGGTAGTACCCTTTAACTCCTCGAAGTAGTGCATTTTGTCTTATTCTTTTTATACTGTTTCCTACCTCCCATATAGGGATGTTTAATCTGTGTCTGGAAATACTTTGTGAGGTTTTTCCACTTTTGGAGATAACAAGAATACCCTTTATACTTAGATTTTGAATAATATCAAATAATGAGTTACACAGTATATCTGTATCTATAGTTGCCTGAGTTAATCCCTCTACTCTTTGAGGCTTTAGAACATTTTCTACTTCAAGTGCTATATCATTAACCATCTTTACAGATTCACAAGGATATTGACCAGTAGAGGTCTCGACAGAAAGCATTACAGCATCACATCCATCCATTATTGCATTGGCAACATCACTAACCTCTGCTCTTGTAGGTCGAATATTTTCTTTCATAGATTCTAACATCTGTGTAGCAACAATTACTGGCTTCCCAACACACCTACATTTGTATATCATCTGTTTTTGGACTATTGGGACCTCTTGTAGAGGTATCTCAACGCCCATATCTCCTCTTGCTATCATAATCCCATCAACAAAGTTTAGTATCTGATCAAAGTTATCAATACCCTCCCTATTCTCTATTTTGGCTATTAACTTTGTTTGGGTATTACCCATTACTTCTCTCACTTGAGCTACATCATTGACATTTCTTATATACGAGGCTGATATATAGTCAAAGTTGTTTTCAATAGCGTATTTGATATCATCTTTATCCTTCTGAGAAAGAGGTGGAAAATTTAAATGAGTATCTGGAATATTTACACTCTTTTTGGCTGTAAGAGTACCCCCTTGGATTACTTCACAAAGTACCTCTTCGTTTACAATATCCTTTACTTTGAGTAAAAGATTTCCATCATCAAGGAGTATTGATGTGTTTCTTGAGACATCTTGATGGAGTGTTGGATATGTAACAGCAATATATTTGTTGGGCAACTCTTTATTACTAAGATATGATTCTGAAACTATTGTTACACTTTCACCAATCTTTAACTCTTTTTTACCCTCAAATCCAGTAACCCTTATCTTGTATCCCTTTGTATCTAACATTAATGCTACTCTTGGGGAGATTTCTCTAATACTTTTCGAGACCCTATTTAATTCATCAAAATCAGCAAAAGATGCATTAATTCTGGCAACATCCATACCGTTACGAATCATCTCTGTTAAGATTTTTTTATCCCAAGAGGAGGGTCCTATGGTAGCAATGATTTTTGTTTTGCAAAAAGAGTCCATATATATCCAATATACATTAATATGAATAAATTAAACAACCATCTAGTTATCCTATATTATTTCTATTTGCATTAATGTATTACAAATATGTAAAATGCTAATGTATAATGGAGAAGGGAGAAGACAATGAAAACATTTCTTAAAAACTTATTACAGTATATGCTAAGTGCATATTTTGTACTGACAATGTTTAAGGGTATAACTCTACCCACTACTCCAATATACTTTATATCTACACTAATTCTTCTTTCATTGTTAGTATTTCTTGCTTCTCTAATATTAAAATTTCTTACTATTAAAGAAAATTTCATTACTCAGTTTATTATGACTACCCTACTTTGTATTGGAGGTTTCTTTCTGCTTCAAGAGTTTATGCCAGGGTATAATATTGAGGAGTATAAATTTGAAGGTATTAATACAGGTAGTTTAGTTATCCATGCCTTAACCATTACACCCTTCCTATCAATGGTCATTGGAAGTGTATCTCACTCTATAATTTCCTCGTTAATTAAAGTTCTTGAGAAAAGTTCCTAATATTGTATAATCAATGCTATGAACGGAAATATTCAGAATATTCTTTTTTATGTACAAATAATAGTTTGTGTTTTACTCGTTATCTCAATTCTTTTACAAAATAGAGCTGAGGGACTTGGAAAGATGTTTGGAGGGGGTGGAGAGGTATTTCGAACAAAAAGAGGTTTAGAAAAATTCCTCTACTATTTTACTATCTCTTTGATAATTCTTCTCATTGTAATATCTTTATTGATTTACAAGTACTCTGTTGTATAGAAGGTATGTCTAATTCAAAACAAAATGAAAAGGTAGGTGTAAGGAAATCGATGCAGGAAGCTTTCAAGTTAATTAGACCTTCCAAGGATATCATAAAGGTTGGTGAACAGAAAAAAAGAATTGGAATGAGAGAGTGGTTTTGGAATTATCCGTTAAATCTAGTTAGTTTCTTTAAGAATACAGCACCTTTAAGTTTCATTATAATCTTTTGTGTTATAGGTATTTCCCTGTTTGGTTTTCTTACGAGTTCTTCACTTGCTAATGTAATGTCAAATGAGAAAGAGGATGTATTTGTAGAGGGTAGTGTTGGTGCAATATCTTCGTTTAATCCGATATTTACATCGCAAAGTAATGTTGATGCAGATATAAGGGGGTTAGTTTTTGAGAAGTTTGTTCATATATCTAAAGAGGGGAAACCTCTTGAAGGAATTGCAAAGGAATGGAGTGTTTCTGCTGATGGTAAAACCTATGATATTACAATATCTTTGAATCACAAATGGCAAGATGGAATACCTCTTACCATTGATGATGTTCTTTTTACATTTGAGATTTCCAAAGAGCTTTCTTCAAAACACAATTATGATACAATTGGGTCTCCATTAGAAGGTGTAACTATTGAAAAAATTTCGGAGGAGAAGATGAGATTTAAACTTCCAGAGAGTAACGCTACTTTCTTTGAAGCTATTTCAGTTTATATTATTCCTAAACATAAATTTGAAGGAGTGTCGGTTACAGATATTCCATTTAATGCCTTTGCTAAGTATCCTATTGGTTCTGGTCCTTATGAGGTGTATAGATCAGAGCCCAATGTTGTATATCTTAAGGCTTCTGATGATTTCCAGGTTACTCCAAAGATTGATACCATTATATATCGTCTCTATTCGAATTATGATGCTCTGGAGGCTGCTTTTAGGAATGGAATACTTGATGCCATTGGTTCAATTGATGAGTTTAGTATGTCATATACACAGGAGTATTCTGGTTACAAAAAGTATTCTGTTACACTTAATTCAAGATTGAGAATGATATTCTTTAATACAAGGAAAGAGAGGTTAGAGAATAGTAATTTACGTGTTGCACTTAACCACTTAACTAACAAGGAGTTACTTATGGAAGAGTCTAATATATCAGGAAAGATTGCTAATGGCCCAATCCCAGAGAGCTCGTGGGCATATCGTGAAAGTGAAATAGTTAAGTATGAGTATAATCCACAAAAAGCAGCAGAACTTTTGAAGAGTCTGGGATATACTAGAAATCTTGAAAGTGGATATTTTGAAACTGAGGATAAAAAGATATTAAGTTTTTCACTTAGCTACTATGATAATAGCTTGAATGAGAGGATTGCTACTTCTTTGAAAGAGTTATGGAAATTAGAGGGAGTTGTTCTTACCTTAGAACCTCTTTCGTTTACACAGTTAACACAGGAGATTGTGGCAACTAGAGATTTTGAATTGCTGATGTATGAGATTGAAACTACTATTGATCCAGATCAGTACAACTTATGGCATTCACTTAAGACAAACTATCCAGATTTGAATTTATCGGGCTATAGCTATGAGAGGGTAGATATCCTCTTAGAAGAAGCAAGAAGAAGTCTTAAGGAAGAGAAACGAATTTCAAATTACTCTCTTTTTCAGAGATATGTAACTCGTGATGTACCTGTGGTATTTTTGTATCACCCTAATTATATCTATGTTGTGAAAGACTCAGTTGAGATTGAGGATATTAGTAATATCGTCTACCCGTATCAAAGATTTGAGAATATTTACAACTGGAGTAAGTAGATGCCAGAAGGGGGAGTTGAACCCCCACCTTCTTAACGAAGACTACGTTCTGAACGTAGCGTGTCTGCCATTTCACCATTCTGGCTTACACAAGATTTTATCATATTACAATTGGACATACTTACTCATTTTTTGATGTAAGAGATATTCTTACTTTCTTTTTCTCTTTCCCAGTTTCATCATCAGGATCTATATTTCTGTACCTTGAAAGAAATACATCTTTATTTATTATACTTTCGTGTTTTGTAGGTTCAACCTTCTCTTTGACATCAGCCTTTATATCACTTTCTTTTGGTTTAATATCTTTCTCTTTTTCCTTTTCATCTTCTTCTTTACTATTATTACCAAATATCTCTCTTAATGTTTTACTCTCCTTGTTTTCCTCATGTTCTTTTTTATTCAAGATAGTTTCAACTTGGGTATAATTTTTTCTGTCTTTTTTTGAATCAATGAGACTTTTTAAGATAATGGTAAGAAAGATTCCTAAAAGAAAGAATGAGATACTTAAAATAGCCAAATCTCTATTGTTTTTAATTATTTCAATGATATTATCTTTTGATATGTCTTTAAAAGCGAAATAGATATCTTTTGATTCCTGAGTATTACTGGTGGGAGTATTTTCACCAACTATGAAGGTAATTGGAGTTGCTATATCACTTGCGTATCCATATTTTCTTGTAATAGCAGAAAATGTATAGATACCATCTAAGAGGCCTTCTTGGGGAGTAATTTGCAATGACCAATCTCCATCTCCATTTGTATTCACAAGGCCAGTATCGTTATATGCATTTGCACTTATTGTATATATTATTTGAGAATTTGAGAGAGCTTTACCAGTAATAGTAATTGTATTATCCTCAATTTTAGGAGAGTCAATAATTGGAGCTCTTGGAAGAACTGTTAATCCATATTCTAGGATTTTAACTGTATCAGTCTCATCATTGAATCGGAATTTAACCTCATGATTTCCAATGTTTAAAGCAGGAAAAGTATATGGACTTTTGATTGTAGTAAAGCTTGCTCCATCCAAAGACACTTCAACACCCTTTTTACTAGGAGAGGGATCCTTAAATGTAACAACATAACTAGGATTGTCAGTATACTCTGGGAGAATGAAACCTAGGAGGTTAGCAATCTGTTGAGTTCTTTCTTCTTCTTTTGCATTTAACAGATCAATTTCTGATGCTTTTACATCGTTACTTTGAGCACGTAATTGGTCAAGAGTTGTATCCTTTGCTGCGAAGGTAGTTAAAGGAAGAATTGCAATTAATATTATTGATAACAGCATTTTTTGCATTATTAAGAGTATAAAATATATCCTGTGTATATTGTATATGGAAAACTGGAAAGTTTCTAGTCTACCAACTTATCTATAAAAAGAATACCCTGTGTATGATCAAACTCATGCTGTATTTCTCGTGATTCTTGGTTAGTAAATACCTTTCTTTTTATTACACCATTCATATCCATATATTTTACTTTAATCTTTTTGTATCTTGATACAGTACCCTCTTTTCCTGGTACACTTAAGCACCCTTCTACTCCCAATATCTGTGTTGGTTTACGAGTAGTAATCTCAGGATTAATCATTATTAAGAATTTCTCACTATGTTCATCAAGAATACAGAAAACATTTTTAAGAACTCCAACCTGTACTGCTGCCAATCCTACTGCCATGTATCCATCCTCTGTAAGAACTTCCTGGGCTGTATAGATCAAATCATCTAGGAAGTTTTGAAATTCCTTTGATTTAATTTCTTCTTTGAGTACATTATCAGATTTTGTTCTAAGGAACTTTTCTTCTTTAGAATTTTGAATCGTTAATATTTTTAAAATCTTTGACATAATAGGGATTATACCATACGAATTAGACCATATATTGATGTTACAGAATCTGTTAGTAGTAGATATTAATCGACTGTTATCTCAAGTTGGGTTTCTTCATCATTGTTCTCTGAATTACCATTATTTCCTTTTTCTGTTTTCTTTAATGCATTTCTTGTTGCTTTGTCTGCACTATACTTTGCACTTGTTTTTTCAATAATTTTTTCAATACTTGGCTTGGCTTCTTCTGGTACTTGGTTGTATATCTTTTCTAACACTTCCAAATGTTTTGCTCTTTGTTCCTCTATCTTTTCAGCCTTCTCTTGTGCCATCTCTGAGTGTTTGTTCGCAATCTTTAATGCCTGTGCAATCTGTCTCTCATACCTATTTCTGATTTTCTCAAGTTCTGCCTCATTCCCCTGTTGGGCAAGTAGTGCCATTTCAGATATTCTTTTCTCAGCATATTCCAATCTCTTCTCTATCTTTTTATCGTCATCAAAGGTAAAAAACAGTTCAATTTCTTCAAGTAAGGTAGTAAAGAAATATAATGGTTTTGTTGGATCTGCAACTTCCTCAGTATTTTCTTCCTCTTCCCCAAGTTCCATTATTAACTGTGGGTCTGTAATCTCCTCAGTATTCTCCTCTTGTGCAAATGCAATCATTGGTGTTCCCAATAATGCAAACACAACCATAGCTAAGAAAAGTTTTTTCATCTGTATATAGAGATGTAAAAAGTTATTAATATATTTAACACCTTCGGGAATTAGAAATCAATATTAGATGATATAATCAAAGGTATGTTAAGTATAGATTCCATTTCAATTTCCAAGGGTGGAAATGAAATATTAAAAGATATTAATTTGTATTTAGGTCCAAATGAAAAGATAGGACTGGTAGGTGTTAATGGGGCTGGGAAATCAACCCTTTTAAAAATAATTGTTGGGAAGGAAGAACCCGATTTAGGATATATACATTTTAATGGGAAGGTATCATATCTTTCTCAAGAGATACATAAAGAGATTGTAAATGATATCCCAGATGGAAATGATTTAACAATTGGAGAGTATTTAATTGTCCAAAAGGGATTAGATATACAGGAATGGGAAATTAACAAGTTCCTTAATAATATGAATATGAGGGACAAGAGCTCGGACTCGATTCTTTCTGAGCTCTCTGGTGGACAGAAGATAAAGGTTGAATTAATTAAGATCCTTTTTGAAAAATCGAACCTTTTAGTATTAGATGAGCCCACTAATTTTTTGGATATACCCTCTGCACAATGGCTAATGGCTTACTTAGTTAATTATCCCTACTCCGTCATAGTGGTATCTCATGATTTAAGATTAATGAATAAGGGAATATCCAAAATTTGGTATCTAAATGACATTAAACATAATATAGAGGTTTACAGGGGTAACTATGATGATTTCCTGAAACAGATATCATTGAAAGATGAATTACTGCATAAAAGATTAAAAGCACAAGAAAGGAAAGCAAAGAGGGTTTATGAATATGCAAAAACACTTTCTGGAAGAGGACAAACCAAGGAGAAGATGAAAGCTGCTAAGAAATTTGAACAGGCTAAAAAAGAGAAAGAAAAGGTTCTTGCTTTGTCAAAAGAGTTATTAAAGAGTAAAAAAATGAGAATTCAAATTCCCCAACCACCAACATGTTCTAGGAGTATTCTTTCTGTTGAGCATATATCAAAAGAGTATGTTAAAGGTGTTCCCATCTTGGTAGATGTATCTATGGAGATTGAAAAAGGAGAGAGAATTGCAGTGATAGGGAAGAATGGCGTCGGAAAAACGACATTACTAAAAATATTAGTAGGAAAACTATCTCAAACTAAAGGAAGATATATATGGGGGAAGGGTACTGATGTGGGGTTTTACTCACAGGAGTATGAGGGTTTGGATTACAATCAAACTGTTTTGGAGAACGTATACGGATTAAATTGGGGAGATATTGATAGAAGAGCTTTCTTGGGTAGGTTCCTTCTTGTTGGTGATATGGTAAATCAAAAAATCAAAACATTATCTGGTGGTGAAAAGACTAGACTTGCATTAGCCAAACTATTTGCGAATAGACATAATGTCTTAGTACTGGATGAACCAACAACATATTTAGATTTTGATTCACAGAATATTCTTTTAGATGCTTTAAAAGAGTACAAGGGGACGATATTAATAGTTAGTCATCAACCTCAATTTGTGAAATTACTAGGAATAGATAAAGTCCTATTAATGCCAGAAGAGAAGTTTGGATACTACAAAGAGGAATACATTGAAAGGGTTGGAATAATTTAACTCCTACTTGAATAGATATATAATCTGGCGTATATTTTTATGTAACCTAACACACACATGCATGAAGAGATATAACTACTTAATTGTTGGTGCTGGTCCTGCAGGTTTGTTTGCATGTTATGAACTCCTAAAGAAAAGAAAAAAAGGAACGATAGCTCTCATTGATATGGGAAAGAGAATTGAGGACAGAAAACCCTCCGATGTTATGGTTGGTATTGGAGGAGCTGGAACATACTCTGACGGTAAGTTAACTCTCACTGCAAACCTTTCTCATGAGAAAGCCTTTCATTTGATTTCTAAGTATGAGTATCAAAAGATATTAAACTCTGTTGATAGAATATTTACTAGGTTTGGTGTTGATTCAGAGTATTATCCAAAAGAGACTTCAGAGTTGAAAGATTTGATAAAGGAGGCAGAGAGTAATGATATTGAGCTGGTTATTAGAAGGGCTAGGCATGTTGGAACAGATAAATTAAAAATGTTTGTAAAAAACTTTCAAGAGTTTCTCATTTCAAAAGGGGTTGAGATTAAAGATTGTACTACGGTTGAAGATATTTTAATTAAGGGGAATACGGTGGTGGGGGTTGTTACAAAAGATGGTAAAAAGATCTATGGGGACAAAGTATTACTTGCTCCAGGTAGAGTAAATGCCAGATGGTTACAGAAACTGGCAGATAAATATGGAATAAAGTATATATATGATATGGTAGAAGTTGGAGTAAGGGTGGAATTCCCCTCCTCCATAATGAAACGACAGGCTCAGACTTTATATGAGACTGTGTATAGGGTTAGAACAAAAACATACCAGGATATTGTTAGGACTTTTTGTAGCTGTCCAAATGGTTTAGTAGCTGTTGAAAAATATGATAACTATATATGTGTTAATGGACATTCCAATTCAGAGCATGATAGTAAAAACTCTAATTTCGCATTTCTTTGTGAGGTACATTTAAAAGAGCCATTAGAGAATTCTATAGCTTATGCAAAATCTATAGCAGAATTAACATCACTGTTGGGTGGAGGGAAGCCACTACTTCAAAGTCTCTATGATTTACGTGATGGAAGAAGAAGTACTTGGTCAAGGTTAGAAAAATCCTTTGTGGAGCCTTCTTTACAAGATGTTGTTCCAGGAGATATCTCCATGGGATTACCTCATAGGATTGTATTAAATATTGTCGAGGGGTTAGAGATACTTGATAAGGTGATGCCAGGTATTAATGCTGGTTCTACTCTTCTTTATGCTCCTGAGGTTAAATTTAGGTCATCAAAGATTCAGACTGAAAAAACCTTAGAGACATCTATTAAGGGATTGTTTGTTGCAGGTGATGCTGCAGGTTTGTCAGGTTCGATAACAGGAGCTGCTGTAACAGGGATTATGGCTGCAAAGGGTATGTATAAACAGAATCAAAAATAGTACTAATATTTTTTGATATGTACATTTTATGCTTTGTTTCAATTTGAGGAATTTCGTCTGTATGTGAGAGATATATTACATATTGATATCCAGCTTCAATTGCAGGATATATATCAGAAGTAAAACTATCTCCAATTACTAATGTCTTATCTAATTCGAAATTAAGATGTTTACCAGCATTTTGCCAACCTAGGGTGTCTTTCATATCTGTTATGTCTGTTGTAAAAAAAGAGAGCTCCAATTTTTCATGATATATCTTTTTATATTCCTCTATTATTTTCTCAACCTTCTTTCCAGTCCAATCATGTTGTGCATGGGAGTATATTCCTATCTTTACACCATTACTTTTAAAAGCTCTTAAGGTTTTTAGTGTTCCAGGAAAGAGTTCTGGTGATATGGTATAGAAATTTGAAAATAGCTTAACAATTTTCTTTTCAATCTCCTTCTGGTTGTATACAATGTTATTTATTTCACAATACTTCTCAACTGCAAGAATTGTCAGCTTATCAACTTCCATAGGGTATCCTACCTCTTTCCATATCACAAGGGAAAGTTTGTATATTTCACTTGGTATATCTTCTAACATATCTAAGGGTTTTTTTAATATCTCTGAAATACTCTTTGCTATTACATCTGTCATCTCTTTTCTAAAGTATTCTTCTGTATCAAGTAGAGTATTATCCATATCAAAAAGGACATTTTTAATTTTGTTTTGAGACAAAAGATTTACTATGGTATTCATAATGAGGCTATTGTATAGGAAAAAGAAAATAAGTTCAAAAAGATTACTCCTTCACTTTTAAAGTTATGAGAGCCTCTTGGCTAGCAGAAAAAATTCCTTCGTACTCAAATGGTGATATTATCTGTATACATGACATATCTTGTGTTGGTTTCGTAACATTAATTGTTATTGTTACCTGTTCTGGGTAACTTTCAGCTATTATTGTTTCAACTGTGGCATTGTAACAAGGGTTAGGAAATTGTCCTGTGATTTTGTATTTCCAAGTATTTTCTGATACGTACTCTTTTTCTAATGTGAAATTCTCAGTAGTAATAGGATTTTGTGGTATTTGTTTATTTGTATCTAATTTTTGTTTAAAGAAGTATACATAAAGAAAAACAGCAAGTATTATGGCAAGAGCTATTATTAAAAATATTAATCTTTTTTTAGACATAATAATTAGTTATATTTTACTTTTTCTTTCCTCATATCTATATATGAGGACACTCCATACACTTGCTAACATAATCATTACACCAGCGCTGGATATAACCATATCAAAGTAAATATCTCCCATATTTGCAATTATCCCACAAACTAAACATAATATAGCTGTACAAGCACTCATAATTGTTTCATAAGTTGCATACTGTCTTCCCTCTCTTCCTCCATCAATATTTAATGCAAAGAGTTTTCTCCAAGTTGTAAGATTTAAAGACACTCCGATTCCGAATACAAATTGTAATATGTAATAGTGAAGAGGTTGAGTTATACTTGGGTAGAAGATATACGGCAATCCCATGAGTAAGGTACCAACAAATAGTATTAAGATTTCATCTTTGTCGTTTTTATATTTATCAGTTAATATTCCAAGAGGAGTTTGTACAATTGATCTTGTAAGAAAATATATGAAGGTTCCTATTCCAACAAATTTAATAGTATTTACACCCAATTTGTCTGATAGATAGAGTCCAGATAGTGCAGATATAATAGTCATTGATCCCCAAGCAAACACGTCTGAGAATGTTAAGAATATTACTATTTTATTAGCTTTTTTTATAATATTTTTTATCATATATTTACCCTCTTCTATCTGTATACCACCAGTCTTTAGGGATTTCCTTCTCTCCCTCTAAGACATCAATTCTTAGATGTAAGTCTCCGAAAGACAGGTAATTATCATTTGGTTTTAATTCATGATTTTCTTTGACCCAAAAAGTAATTTTGGTATCAAATATCTCGGTATTTAGAGATCTCTTTGTTGCCTGTGAAGTTACTCCATATATTAATACTTGAGAAGGAATAATCATATTGTTAAATTCCCAGTATGTAATCACTCCACCTGGATAGAGAACATTCAATTCAAAATCACTTTCTTTAATTGTACAAGGTTGATCTCCTAGATGTGGTAGCAATTCAAGTGGATGTTTTTTTAGTTTTGGAGATATGTGAAATGGAAAGTGTTTTAACTCGCCATTGAAGTTAATTAAAGGCTCACGATTTTCTATTACCCTTTGATACTCTTCAGTAGTCATTTTAATAGGTTATTATATTAATTGGGGTAGTTAGATTAAATAAATCTAACATAGACTAAGAAATTATTCCACCCCCTACTACATTATTCCTTTTGTAGAAAACAATGGCCTGTCCTTTCGTAATAGCTCTTTGAGGCGATTTAAATTCTACTTTAACTCTATTTTCTTGCATTGGTGTTATTATTGCTTCACTCTCTTTTGCTCTGTACCTTACCTTTGCTTTTACTTTCATTTCTTTTTCTAATTTATCAAATAGTATCCAATTCATATTTGTTGCTACTAACTCCTGTGAAAAGAGATTCTCATTACTTCCAAGTATAATTTGATTATTGTCATAATCGATATCTAATACAAACATAGCCTTTCCAGTTACAATCCCTAGATTTCTTCTTTGACCTATTGTGTATTGTGATATGCCTTTATGATATCCCAGTATATTACCATCTATATCAACAAACTCCCCTTGTGGTAACTTCTGTTTACTATTTTTATTTAGAAATCCTCTGTAATCATCATTTTTGATAAAGCATATCTCTTGACTATCAGGTTTATCTGCAGTTGGTAGTCCAATTCTTTTTGCAATATCTCTAACCTCTTTCTTCATATATTTTCCTAATGGGAAGACTGTTTTAGATAACTGTTGCTGTGTTAAATTGTAAAGAAAATAGCTTTGATCTTTTGTTTCATCTTTTCCTTTGAGAAGTAAATGTCTATCTTTTTTCTTTTTTATTACTGCATAGTGACCTGTTGATATATATTCAATACCTAACTCTTTTGCTTTTTGTATGAGTCCTTCAAATTTTACATATCTATTACATACAACACAGGGATTGGGTGTTCTACCAGATTCATATTCAGATATGAAGTAATCTAAAATATACTTTTTAAAATCATTCTTAACACTAAAAACATAGTGAGGGATATTTAGTGTACTACATACATTTTTTGCATCATTAATACTTTTTGAGTTATTGCAATTCTCGTCCTCATACATTTCTAATGTAATACCAACAACATCATAACCTTCTTTTAGTAGGAGGTATGCAGCAACGGAGCTATCTACTCCACCACTCATTCCTAGTAATATTTTTGGTCTATTTGATACCATGTTTCTTTTTATAGTCATCTATGGCTGCCTTAATTCCTTGTGCTGCTAGATTAGAGCAGTGCATTTTTATAGGGGGTAGCCCTTCGAGAGCTTCTGCAACCTGTTTGTTTGTTATTCTCAGTGCCTCTTTTAAGGTTTTTCCTTTTACCAGTTCTGTTACCATACTGCTTGTCGCAATTGCTGCACCACACCCAAAGGTTTGGAATTTAATATCAGTAACAACATTATCTTTTACCTTTATATACATTCTCATTATATCTCCACATACAGGGTTTCCTACCTCCCCTATTCCATCTGCATCCTCTATTACTCCAACATTTCTTGGATTAAAGAAGTGATCCATAACTTTTTTGCTGTACTGTTCCATACTTTATTTATTTTTAGTTAAAGGTGACATATCTCTGAGGTTTTTCACTATAACAGGAAGTCTTTCTAAGACAAAATCAATATCATCAATACTATTTTCTGTAGAAAGGGATAGTCGTAATGATCCGTGTGCTATCTCGTGTGATCGACCAATGGCAAGAAGGACATGAGAGGGTTCCAAAGATCCCGAGGTACAAGCAGAGCCACTAGAAGCAGAGATACCTGATTGATCTAAAAGTAAGATTATTGATTCTCCTTCTATATATTTAAAACATACGTTTATATTCCCAGGGAGTCTGCTAATTGGGTCTCCATTTAAGATTGTATCTGGAATATTTTGTAGTAAACCTTGTATTAGTCTGTCTCTTAACCCAATTAAATACAGAGTGTTTTTAGTAATATCTCGTGTAGCAATTTCAATGGCAGTTCCCAATCCAACTATACCTGCTACATTTTCTGTTCCTGCTCTTTTTTTAAATTCTTGTCCTCCACCGTGTATCATGTTTAGTATCTTTGTGTTCTCTCTAATATACAAAACACCTACTCCCTTTGGTCCATGAAATTTATGACCAGAGAGTGATAGTAAATCAATATTTAATCGATTAACATCAATTTTAATATTTCCAATCGCTTGTACTGCATCTGTATGAAAACATATTCCATTCTCTTTAGCTATTTTCCCTATCTCTTCTATTGGTTGAATAGTTCCAATTTCATTATTCGCATACATTATTGATATTAATATTGTATCTTTCCTAATTGCTTTCTTAAGATCTTGGATATCAATAATTCCATTACTTTTTACAGGGAGGTATGTGATTTCAAAACCACATTTCTCTAAATATTGGCAAGTATGAAGTACTGCATGGTGTTCTATATTTGAAGTGATAATATGTTTTCCTTTACTCTCGTTTGCAAATGCAACCCCCTTTATTGCCCAGTTATCGGATTCAGTTCCACCACTTGTAAAATATATTTCATTGGTATTTGCATTGATTGCTTTAGCAACTTTTTCTCTTGCTAATTCTATTGCTTTTTTAGATTCTCTCCCCAGTGAATAAATACTAGAGGGGTTACCGTAATTTTCTTTAAGGTATGGGAGCATACTATCAAGAACATCCGGATAGATACTTGTAGTTGCGGCATTGTCCATGTAAATCTGTTTTTCCATTGTAAATATTTTTTTACAAATTAATATTTTCAGTCTAAAAAGCTAATATATGGTTAATTTTTTCTCTCAATGAGTCTATCTGGTTAATATCAAAGTACCCATCTACTTTCCCTGTATATGTCCCACTGTTAAAGATTAAGAGGGAAGGAGTTTCCTTAATTTCGTATTCACTAATTATTTCTTTTGAAGGTTGAAGCTTGAAGAAAGAGATATTCCCTTCTATGTCATCAGTTATATCTTTTATTGGGATCGATTTTAGTAAGCATTGTATAGAGGCCTCTGTGTATACCTCAATTAGTGTAATTCCTTCTTTGAGGATTTTTTCTTTGAGTTGATCAGAGGTAATCACAAAGAAATCAGAGATTGGCATTGCTCCGTATCTATCAACGAAAAGATCTTTGATTGTTCTTGTATCTTGTTCAATCTCTTTTTTGTATTTTTCATACTCCTGCTCTGTTTTGGCAACATATATTGCAGAAACAGGACAGTTAGGTTTGCATAATCCACAACTTATACATTTTTCGTTATCTACAACAATTGATTTCTTCTTTGGATCATAATACATCGCCTTTGTAGGACATATGGCAATACCTCCACACTCATTAGAGTTATCACATATTTTGTGATTTATTAATGCAGGCATATGTATCTGTATATAAAGTTAAGTTATGGAACAACTTTTTGATTATACAATATATACCTGAGGTTTACCTATATCTTTCTGCTATCATATGCCCAATGAAGTACAGCCTGTCTCTGTTTCTTCCTGCATCAAATCATTGACAACTACTTTCTTTCTCATTTCTAAGCAATCATTTAGGAAGGTCTTAATGTACCTGCAAACACCTGACATGCTAGAAGTGATTTCGCAATATGACTGGGTATAATGTACACTTTCTCTCCGAAGGTATACTTCTTCAATTTACCAACCTTCTTGTACTGTAGGACCATATTAACAGCAAAGGAATTGAAGAAGAGAGATATACTAAAGAATATCCAATATACAAAATTTGGCGCTCTGTGTACCTCATCTCCTGGGCCAAAAATATAGAGAGCAACTACAACCTAAGGAATAGCTCCAACAATACAACCAAAGACATATGAAGTCCAATTTGTTTTTTTGTATATTGGTTATATAACTCCATTATTAAACCAAACAGAATTATCATCATACTTAAGAAAAACATTAGAGGCAAGGAGAGAATATGAAGAATATTAGGAAATATTGCATTCTGAAATTTTTCTAAAGAATAAATGTTTAAAGATCTTGTTAACTAGGTATTTCTTTAGTTATTCAAAAGAAAGTAGTAGAATCATCTATGGAAATTTTGGGTATAAAGGATATTGAACTAATTAAAGAACCAGATGTTGATCATGGCCTTGATTCTTGGGTGTACAGAGCGGGAGATCAATGTCTAATTGTGAAAAGAGTTAAGTCAGGTCCATATGACTACGCTAGTAAAGTGCAAGATTCAATTGAGCACTCTTTTGAGTTAAGTGATGAGACTCTTCCCAATTCATATGTTGCTGTTTTACAAGGCCAAATTGATGGGGAGGTTGTTCCTGTTGTTGCAAGGGTTGTACCTTGGATGGATGATGTACACTGTATTTGTGAGATGAAACCGAAAGAGGTATTGAGGGATAAAGAGCTGGTTGATTCTCTTTGTGAGATATATAGGTTTGGTTTCCAACAGGTAGTTAATGGTAAACATTTCGATTTGTTAAGACCACAAAGAACGAATTATAATATGTTTCTAAAATCGTTACTTTGTGTTTTCTCCAAGAATATTATGACTGGGAGAGATGCAAAGAGTGGTCAAAGAAGAGTATTTATTGATAATGGAACGTATTTAGATGTTAGTAATGATACTCTTAGAAGGATAGCCTACTCGTCCCTTTATCTTAGGAATCTGTTTTTTTATGAATTCATAAAGAAAATAGAATCAAAAAAATCATATAGATAGATTTTTTTATTTTTTACTTTTGCAAATCAGGATACATTTCCCTTATTTTTCTAAAAGTTTCTTGTTCAATCTGTCTTATTCTTTCTCTTGTAACCCCCATTTTTTCCCCGATTTCTTGAAATGTCATTGAGGGAAAACCGTTTAATCCATAACGTAGTGAAAGGATTTTCGCAGTCCTAGGGGGAAAGGTATCCAGAATTTCTTCAAATTTCTCTTTAAGTAAAATCTCCAATACAGTATTTTCGACATTGTCCTTAGAAGAAAGGGTTTCTCCGAGTGTTATATCCTCTTTATCTGAGAAAACTTGGTCAAGTGACACTACTGGTTTAATGGAACTCTGTATCATTTTTACTTTGTATTTTGAGAAACCTGTTGCAAGTGCTATCTCTTCCACCGTGGGATTTCTTCCAAATTGAGCTGTAAGCTCTTGGGTGGTTCTATTGTATTTTCCAATACTCTCTCCCATATGTACAGGTATGCGTACAGCTTTTGAAGTATTTTCTAGTGTTCTTACAATTCTCTGTCTAATCCACCATGTAGCATATGTTGAGAATTTGTATCCCTTTGTATAGTCATAGCCTTGAATTGCTCGCAAAAGACCTTCATTGCCTGCCTGAATCAGGTCATCAATTGGAAGTGGGCATCCGAAATATTTTTTAGCAACAGATAATACTAATCCTTGGTTTGTACTTGCAAATATCTCAACAGCTCTATCTCCATTGAATATTTTCTTTTGTAATTCTTCCTTCTGTTCGTGATTTAAGTTACCATTTCCATTTTCTAAATTTTCTTTTGCTTCATATCCAATATCTTTAACTACTGAGAGGAGATTTACCTGTTCTTGAGTTAAAGGCATGTTATATACCCTCATTGTTTGCATATATATATCTAGTGCTGATATTTCAAATTCTTTTGGATTGAGGTTTTTAGATTTTTTATCAACGTTTTCATAGAACTCAGTAATAATCTGTTCAAAACCTTCCTCTATTTCTGTATATGACATATTCCCTTCTTTTTCCATTAATGGATAGTAATCAAAATAATGCCCATAGTATATCATAAATTCTGTTTTCTCAACATTTAAATTTGATGTCATTTAAGGTTAATGATAATATTGAGGAGCTATTTAATTTATTAAATTATATATATGGGATATGTAGATAATATTGAGGAAAGAACCGAAAGTAATAGTAATTTTAGACAGGTTCTTTACACAGGGAAATATATGCAATTGGTTGTAATGTGTTTAAAGCCAGGTGAAGATATTGGCGAGGAGGTACATAATACTGTAGATCAATTCTTTAGAGTTGAACAAGGAGAGGCAAAGGTTGTAATGAATGGTGAGGAAAGTATTCTTTCAGACAGTATGGTTGCTATTGTTCCAGCTGGTACGCTTCATAATGTTATTAATACATCACAAACAGATGAATTAAAACTTTATACAATATATGCTCCTTCCAATCATCCAGAGGGTACAGTACATGCTACAAAGCAGGAAGCAATGGCTGGGGAACAAGAGAATCATATTTAACAAGTTTTTTTATACAAACTTAGGAGGAGTAACTCTATTTTGATTGTTGTATATACTACTCTTTTCTCCTTCTATAGGTGTTGTAAGCAATGAAAAGAGATATGTTCCAAGCTTTTCGCTTGGATGAAGAAGAATATTGAAAAATCCCATATTCTTAATTTCCAATACAGAGCTTTCACCATTGAAAGGTAATCCATCCAGTACCATTGCAGATATATGAATACTCATTCCAAATCTGGCGTATGTACTTCTACCATCTATCATTGTAATTATATCTCTATCTGTTTTAATGATTTCTTTTGTAGAACCTAATACAAAATCATTAGGTTTGAGTACATAAGGACTTTGTGAAAGGTCATATTTTACATATTCGATATCTTTTGGATTTTTACTATCAATTACTTGGTATGGTTTTGGTATGAGAAGCTCATTCCCAAGATGCAGGGCTATTCCACTGGGTTCAATCTCAATGTCTCCTACAATCATTATTTTACCCTTCTGGATATACTCTTTTATTGTTGTATCAGAGAGAAACATATTTTGGCAGTTTTATATATCAAATACATATTACAGTATTTTCTTAACTTGAAAAAGAGCTGTAACAATAGTAATGTATATACAAGGAATTAAGCATTCAGAATATGGAGTCATCTTCGAGTAGTATATCTAATACGACCTCTTGAAATAGTGTGAGATTTTAATATATGGATATAATTGATATACTCAGTAGTTTATTAACATAAAATAGGGGTTGTATCCGATTTATGAAACTAATAAAGAAATATCTTTCTCTAATAATTACAATATTTGTGCTTTTCCTCTTTGCTTTGTATCTTTCTAGAAACCCTCAAATCATAGATGAGCTATTATCTACAAACTTCATATATATTATCCTAGTGATGTTAATATACTTATTAATTTTCTTTTTAGAAGGTCTTTTTATTTTAGTAACATTAAAAACATTTGATAAAGTTATTGGTAGGAAAGAGAGTTTCTTTCTAGCAACAGTATCTCGTATAGGTAATTATCTTTTACCTATGAGGGCAGGAGCAATCTTTAGAGCAACATATTTAAAAAAGAAATACTCTTTCAGTTATTCAAATTTCCTCTCAACTCTATATGGATATTACATAATATTCTTTCTTACAAATGCTCTAGTAGCATTAATAGTGCTTCTCTTAAAAGATTCATTCTACTCGACATCGTCTCCTACATTAAGTATTTTCTTTCTTGTTATAGTTGTTGGAATGTTAATATTAATATTTTTTAGATTTCCCTTTGAGAAGATTATAAAAAGAAAAAACGGATTCATATTCAAGATACTCTCCTTTTTAGATAGATTCATAAAGGGATGGGATCTTATTGTAAAAGAGAGAAAGTCCTTTCTAATGCTTCTTTTTATTGCTTTGGGAAATATTCTTCTTAATATTCTTGTTGTATTTATTGAGTTTAATGCAATAGGGAAATTAGTTAATCTTTTAGATGTAATCCTATATACATGTATATCAGGAGTATCACTTCTAATTAGTATTACTCCGGGCTCTTTAGGGATCAGAGAGGGAGCTTTTTTAATCACTTCAAAATCAATAGGGTTAAGTGAGCTTGAAATTATGAAGTTAGCATTTCTTGATCGTGGTATTATGTTTCTTCTTCTCATTTTTTGTTTAATAACAGTACTTTTCTTTGATAAGAAATTAACTTTGAAAGAGATATTCTTTGGGAAAGAAAATAGATAAAAGCAAAATTGTTTTGATTGGTATATTTGTCCTATTTGCTTGTTTTGTACTCTATCTTGCACTCTCTTTAAGAATGGGAATTTCTCCAGATTCTTTCTATCATCTGGAAGTTTCAAAAGAGTACTCTACTACATTAGGTATTCCACAAAATACACCTGATACATATCAATGGAGGGATATTACAAGAATTCCATATCTGTATTTCTGGATTAATGGAAGAATATTGAATATTAATAATGGATTAATTGATGAGGTAATACTATTAAGATTGGTTAACGTTATATTCTCTTTAGGAACAATATATGTAGTCTACCTGCTTTCAAAGGAGGTCTTAAAGGGAAAATGGGAAAGAATACTACCTGTATTTCTCTTGGCCAACACCCTAATGTTTGTATTTCTTTCATCTTCTATTAATTACGATAACCTAGCTAATTTACTGTCTGTAATTAGTATTCTCTTCTTTGTTAAGTTTGTTAAAAGTAAGTTAGATATCAAATACCTGTTATTAATGATGCTTTTTCTTTGTATAGGGGGGTTAACAAAGTTTACAATCTTACCTCTAGCCTTTATATTGGTAATCCTTTCTGTCATAGAGATTTTTAGGAAAAGAGAATTACTTAAAGAAATGAGAGTGAATAGGTACTTTCTTCTTCTAATACCAATAGTGCTTCTTCTCTTTCTGAATTTCCAAATATATGGAGTAAATATCCTTACATATGGATCTTTAGAACCAAATTGTGAGCAGATATTAACACATGAGCAATGTTTACAAAACGGTGTGTATTACAGAGATAATATAACTTTTCCAAGTACAAGGGTTAGAGGATTAGAGGATATTTTTGAAATGATTAGGAGTGGAGAGAGAATAGATCCAATATCATATTTCCCTAAATGGATATTGAATATTACAGATAAGATATTTGGAATAATGGCAGATGAGAGTTTGTATATGCCCCAAGCTTTTAAATATCTCTACCTTTCATTCCTTTCTATTGGTCTACTTCTTGGTTCCATATATTACAAGAGATGGAGTAAGGTTGATATATACCTTCTTGTTATTTCAATATTTTACATTTCTATTCTTTTCTTTTTTCAAAATTACAATATGTATCTTAAACATAATCATTTCTATTTAGCCCTACAGGGTAGATATATATTCCCAGTGATTACGGCTATGTATGTTCTTTTTTCGAAATCGATTTTCTTTGTTAGAAAGAAATGGTTAAAATATTCCATATTAGTTTCTCTAGTCGTTCTTTTCCTTTATGGATGTATACCGTTTTTCTTCTTAAATGTTGATTCTTTATGGTTTTGAAAGTAGATATGTAAAATAGCTAGACATTTTCTTTTCCATATCCTAGTATTTAAGGTTGTGAAATTTTAAATTTATTCTCAAAATTGCATGAGATACATAGGTACATGTGTTAGAGGTATTAGGACTCCGATTATCAAGGAGGGAGATAATTTAGAAGATGTTGTAGCGGCATCTCTTTTAAGAGCCGCAAAAGAGCATTCTTTTGAATTTAGAGATAGGGATGTGGTTGGAATAACGGAGGCTGTTGTAGCAATTACACAGAGTAATTATGTCTTTTTAGATCAATTAGTCAGTGAATTTAAAAGTAAATTCCCAAAAGAGATTGGTGTTGTATTTCCAATACTAAGTAGGAATAGATTCTCATTAATACTTCAAGCCATATCTAGGGCTTGTGAAAAAGTACATATTCTTTTTAGTTATCCATCTGATGAAGTTGGCAATCATCTAATGAACCCCGATGATATGTATAAAGTGGGTCTTAATCCTCATTCCGATTCTTTTGACGAGGATAAGTATAGGAAACTTTTTGGTGAAGAAGTTCTTCATGAGTTTACACATATTGACTATGTTAAGTATTACAAGAGTCTTGGGGATAATATTGTTGCTCATTTTTCTAATGATCCAAAATACATTCTAAAATTTACAAAAAACATACTTGTAGCAGATATTCATACAAGAGTGAGAACAGCTAGTATTATAAAAGAAGCTGGAGCAAAGATTGTTTACTCACTTTCGGACATATGTGCGAAGCCATCGAAGATTCATGGGTATAATCCTGATTATGGAGTATTAGGTTCTAACAAAGTTGGAGAGGAAAAACTAAAACTTTTCCCAAGAGATTGTGAAAACATTGTAAATAGAATACAGGAGAGATTAAAGAAGGAAACGGGAAAAAATATTGAAGTTATGGTGTATGGAGATGGGGCATTTAAAGATCCTATAGGGAAGATTTGGGAATTAGCTGATCCAGTAGTATCTCCAGGATTTACAAATGGTTTAAAAGGAAGACCTACAGAGGTTAAATTAAAGTATATCTCAGAGAATTGGAATAAGAAGGGAGATATTAATGATTATGTTAAGGAAGCCATTAAGCAAAAGAAAGGTCCTGACTATGAAGTTGAAAAATCTCTTGGAACAACACCAAGGCAGTTAACAGATTTGTTAGGTAGCCTATGTGACTTAACCAGTGGTAGTGGAGACAAAGGCACTCCAGTTATACTTGTTCAAGGATATTTTGATGATTATACGCAAGAGTAATATATTGTATACTAGGATATCTTAATATTAATTACCAAATCAAATGAAGAAATATCTTTTGATATCCGTAATGGTGATTTTAATTATTTCTGTCATTGTTATTATCTTCTTCTTAAGTAAAAAAGATAATACCTTAACAGGAGCTATCAAAAAAAATGATCCTGAAATTGAAAAACTTGTAACAATTTCTCAATCAGAAATCTCTGCATTTGTGTTTGTTACTCAAGAGAGTCAATCAGATCACAGATTAAATATTAATCTTACTCCTTTTTTGAATTTAGATATTGCTGAGAAAGAGATTAAAAGTTTTTTCATTCGTAACTTTAAGTCAAAGGGTCAAACAGGTGAAGTTATTCTAATTCCTCCAACAGATATCCCTATTGATACAGTTAGTAGAACATTCCTTTTTACTGTCGCAGATACTATTAAACAGTCAGATATTGTCTCTAAGGGAGATAGCATTGAGTATGAGGTTGTTTCCCAGGTTACTAAATACAATCAGGTTAGGAGTAAGGAGAGTATATCTCCATATTTTGGAATAATCATAAAAAATGTTGGTACAGTAAATTACAAAGAGATATTTGAAAGAGATGGTGTCTTTGATGGCTTAAAGTATCTTGAATATAGTGGGATATCCTTAAACAAGTTAGATACAGAGATTCAATTTGATGTATATATTGAATTTACGGATTCTTCTAAATATGCTAAGAGGTTTAAGACTATACTTACAGGAGAGCTCTTTGCCACTCAGACAGCACCTCTTCTTCCTCTTGAGGTTGTAGAATAGATGAATCAATTAATCCATATTTGATTTTTAGGGACAGTATCCTTAAGACTTTTTCATTGATAATGCTTTCAGCAATCTCTCCATTTGATGTTGATTCAAAGATATACTGATATACATCTCTTTGGACATTTGGTATACCACTGTAAAGCAAAATATCAACACCAGCTAAAAGAGCCTCTTTTGCTATTTGATTGTACTCCCCTACTTTTTCAATTGAATCCATCTCCATATCATCTGTAATTATTACACCACTATATCCCAAATCCTGTCTTAATCTTTTCTGTATAATTTCTGAGGATATTGTTGATGGTTTGGAATCAATATTTGGGTAAAGAATATGTCCAACCATAATTACATCTGGGATCTTTTCCTCAACTAGATACTTAAATGGGAATATGTATTCATCCCACTGCTGTGTAGTAATATTTACTTTTGGTAAACTGTAATGAGAATCAGGTGAGGAATTACTATGTCCTGGATAGTGTTTAGCAACACTTACAATACCAGAATCAATATATCCCTGGATTGCAGCTTTAGATTTAAGTGCGACCTCTTCCTTTGTACCTCTAAACACTCTTTGATACATGAAAGATTTGGAACTAGTTATATATTCAACAACTGGAGCGAGATTAGTATTTATACCAAGACTTGATAATATCTCACCCCTTTGGTTGGAAATGGTATATGCCTCTTGCTCATTTTTCATATCTTTTTGTGCTTTTGTTAATATCTTGTCTCCAGATAGTCTTGCGACAATACCCCCCTCTTGATCTATACAAACAAGTAATGGAATGTATGAGATGTTCTGAATGTCACTAAGAAGGTTACTTAACTGATTATTGTTCTCAATATTTGGTTCGAGTAAGAGTACTCCCCCAATATATTGGTTTTGGATTAACTGTGTAATATTTTTGTTTATTGATGTCCCATTAAATCCAAATACAAATAGTTGACCAATTTTCTGTTCTAAACTCATTTGACTAAGTATCCGTTGCTCTAGTGGGGGTATTTTTACAATTCTAAGGTTATCCGAGATATCGTAGATAGTAGAATGTGAAAAGAAAGGGGGCAAATTTGTAAGAAGAAGAGCAAAGAGAAGTATAGATATCCATTTAAGGATTTTTTTCATATATCTATACTATCACTTCTTTTTCTTTTTTAAAAAAATATAGCTTAGGATTGCAAATGGAATCATACTTAGAAATATTTTTATAGTTGTAAAAATGATTGATTCCCCACTTTGCATAATTAGAAACATTATTACACTCCATGGGATCATACTTAGAATTGTTGCTAGATAGTATCTAGTGAAAGAGATGTTTGTTAGTCCAAAGGCATATGATGCGAAATCATTAATGTAAAAGGTTGAAAGACGAAGTAGTAGAAATTTCTTGTTAGTAATTCTCCCTGCAATCTCATTGATTTTAACAACACCCTCTTCCCCTATAAATACCTTTAATATTTTTTTCCCATATTTCCGAGATAAATAGAAATTTGTTACAGAGGAAACTAACCATGTAATTATGGAATACAGAATTGTAGCTTTACCAAAGAGTAAAAAACCGGCAACAAAGAGAGCAGAGGTACTAAGTGGAGCGAAAATCTGACCAAGGATCTGTATTAGTACATACAGGAAAGGAGCAAGTATACCAGCTTTAGATATGAAAATTGATATATCTTTTGAAGAGTACCTGTTTGAAATATATATTAGGAATGTAAATAATAGCACAGAAAGTGCTATGTATATTACTTTTTTTAAGGATATCTTCATCACCAATTATACATTGTATGCAAAGAGGTGGGTATAAAAAAAAAGGATGGAGTACCAATATACAACCATCCAAACACCAGGAGAGTGTGCATTACGACACACTGGGTTTGGCCTATACAACGCAAGAGAAGAAATATAAATACTTCTGGTCCTGTTAATGTTGCAAGGTATTAATGTTCGAATCATTAAAATATCCTTTAAATCCACAGAAGCTTCTAAAATAGAAAAATTGGTTCTAAATTAGAGCCCGGTACCAATCTGTTAGGATTTAAAAGTCCTAGTATCTATATCCTAGGTAGGTAGATAGTAATTGTCAAGCCCCTAGAATACGAATTATACTATAAGATTACAAATAAAATTACAACTAATTGTATTAACAATTAAAGTAAAAAGTATAAAGCACACTATAACGTTAGTCAAGAAGCTTTCCAATTGACTTTCTTCTATTTAATCTATGTATAATCTCAGCAAAATAGTTTGAAACAGATACAATCTTTATCCATTTATATTTTTTCAATACATCATCTGGAATATATGTAGCATCTGTGCATATAAGTTTTACAAATAAATCCTTGGAATATAACTCATTAATTTTTTCTAATGCATGACCGTTTAAAAGAGCGAATGTTGCAACTCCAATAATTTCTTTAGCTTTGTGAATTTTTGCAAGTTCAATAGCTTTACAGAAAGTCCCTCCTGTATCAATAATATCATCAACAATAATGACTGATTTGTTTTTTACATTGCCCATTATTTTCATATCATCAACTGTATTCTCTTTCTTGTGATTTCTCACCTTGTATGTAAAAGCTACGTCTGTATTAAGGCAATGTGCGTAGTAATTTGCTCTTTTAGCACCTCCTAAATCAGCAGGAATTACAACGGTATTCTTAAAATCTTTAATACTTCTTTTTAAGTAGGGAATTAAAACATGACCACCCTTTAAATCATCTACCCATGAAGATCTAAAAAAACCTTGTATAGCAGTATTATGTAAATCCATTGTGATAATATGATCAGCACCCATAGCTCCTTCCAGTTCCCAAGCTACTCGAGCTGCAGAGATGTCCTCCCTACCCCACTGTTTATCCTGTCTTGCATATGGGTAGCAGGGTATTACAGCAGTAACGTAGTTGGCATCACATCTTTTACATGCTCCAAGTACAGTATAAAGTGCTCTAAGGTTTTGATCTACACTTCGTCCCTCATAGTGATTTTCCATATCTTGAATTACAAATACATCCTTTCCACGAACACTTTCATTTAAAACAGTTTTTACTTCAGTATTAGCAAATACAATCTCTTCTGTATCAAGTAATTTGATATTTTTCTTCCTTTTTTTATTTAGGTTTGATAAAACCTTCTTAGCAAAATTTATTCCAGATTTACATGATATTATTGCTAATTCACCTCTGTTGTAGTTCATAATTAGTTGAGAAAAATTACAGATAGAATATATATCTTTTAAACATTAGTATCAAGCTGTAAAACATTTTTCGTTTGACTAAAGAATAAATAAAGATATAATTATTAAGTTATTTCACTTTACTTTAAGGTACAAGAATGAAGTTCGTTGAAAGAGAGTTTGTTCCACTCCTTTTTGCAGGAGATATTAACTCATACAGTATGGCTAGAGCTTTCTATGAGGCCTATCAGGTTAAATCAATTGTATATGGGAAGATATATACTGGTCCTAACTGTAATAGCAAAATTTCTGATTACAAAGCCATTGAAAATATTGAAGATGAGAATGTGTTTTTGGATACTGTAAATAAAGTCGCAAATGAAAATCCAACAAAAAAAATATTACTTGTTGGATGTGGTGATAGCTATGTAGCTTTGTCAAGTAAACTTGTTGATAAGTTTGAAGAGAATGTTGTTACTATTACCTCTAATTACAAATTACTTGAAGAGCTTACTTTAAAAGAAACCTTCTACAATCTTTGTAAAAAGTATAATCTTGAATACCCCTCTACTTTCATATATTCCAAAGATATGGGTACAAATTTAAATCACGGCTTTTCATATCCAATTATCTTAAAACCCTCTAATGGTATAGATTATTGGGGACATGGTTTTAATACACAGAAAAAAGTTTACAAGATACATAACAAAGAACAACTTCTTAAAATAGTAAAGGAGATATATGATTCAGGATATACTGACAAATTAATTCTACAAGACTTTATTCCTGGAGATGATACATATATGTATGTATTAACTGGTTACTCAGACAGAAAGGGAAAAGTTAAACTGCTTGCACTTGGCAATGTCTTAATGGAGGAGCATACTCCTCATGGACTGGGAAATCACTCTGTAATCATCAATGAAGTAAATGAAAAGCTTTCAAATAGCGTGAAATCATTTTTAGAAGATCAGGGGTATGTTGGATTTTTTAATTTTGATATTAAATATGATAGAAGGGATGGTTCATATAGATTCTTTGAGATTAATACTAGACAGGGAAGAAGTAATTACTATGTAAGTGGGGCTGGGTATAATCTTGCGAAATATATTGTGGATGACTATATATTAAACAAAGAGATTCCGTTTACATTAGCAACAGAAAAAAAATTATGGTTGGTAATTCCATTAGTTTTAGCATTAATATTTGTAAAATCTAGTAAGTATAGAAAGGAGATGATATCTTTGATATTATCTTGTAAGGTAATCAACCCTGTGTTTAATCTTAAGGATATGGGCTTTGTTAGATTCTTAAGATTTTTAAAAACACATTTAAGCCATTTTAGAAAGATGAGGTTAGAATAATGGAAAATGAAAGTAAAAAATTAGGAGTTATTGGTGGATTGGGACCTAAAGCAACTGCATTCTTCTTTAATCTGGTTATTGATAATACCATTGCGGATAATGATCAAGAGCATATAGATGCTGTATATCTTAATCATTGTTCAATGCCTGATAGAACAGAGGCTATTCTTTCGAATAACACTGATCAATTAAAGGATTTATTAATTAAAGATGCAGTTACATTGGAGAATCTCGGTTGTTCTCATATCGCTATCCCTTGTAATACCTCCCACTATTTTTGGGATGATATTCAAGCTAGTGTAAACATACCTGTAATTAATATGATTGAAGAAACTATTAGTTATATTAGACAGAGATATGGTCCAGCTGTTGCAAGAATTGGAGTTTTAGCAACAAATGGTACAAAAGAAATGAAGATATATGATAAGTATGCAAATAAAAGTGGTATTGAAATAATGTACCCGAGTGAAAGTAGTCAGCAAAAGGTTATGGAGGTTATATATAATGAGGTTAAGGCAGGAAAGAAAGCTATTCCTTCTGAATTAGCAGAAATTAATTCAGAGTTTATCGCAAATGATTGTGATGTAACTGTATTAGGATGTACAGAGCTTTCGGTAATATTCAATGGATATACAAATCCATATATGGTTGATCCACTTCTCCTTCTAGCTAGGAAATCAATAGAGTTAGCTGGAAAGAAGGTTAAAATCTAGTTACTAATTATCCCCTATTCCATCCCATAGTAAGCGTGGTATAATTTACTGTTCTTTTACAAGGACAGAAAGGAGGAAGAATGAAAATTAATATTCTTCCAAATATTGTATTTACCACCGTTTTTATACTGGTGGCACTGTCCCTTGGTTTTTTCTTAACCAAGGAAAAAATTCCTCTAAAAGAACTAAAAAAAACCCTCTTTGGGGCTGTTCTGGGAGGAGGAATGTTCTTCTTTTTCCTTTATTTCTTTTAAGGGAAAGAAGAGAAAGGGAGAGTACTTTGTGTTTCTACACATATTATCAAAAGTATTCTCCCTATTCTATTTCATAATGGATATATGTTCAATCACAATATTATGGTAAATTATTATTAGAGATTACTCATTTGATTAAGAATATTTAAATTATCTTTCTAGAAAATGAAAAATTTTTACTATCAGAATGTTCGGTTTGGAAAGAGTTTTCATCATGCTATTGATGGACTTAAATCAATATTTAGAGATGAAAGGAATTTTAGATTAGATTTGTTTTTTACAGCTGTTGCTGTAATCGTTGGATTAATATTTAAGATATCGCATTCAGATTGGATAGCTATTAGTTTAGTTATATCAATGGTACTTATCTCTGAAACAATAAATAGTGTTATTGAAGCAATATGTGATACGGTCTCTTCAGAGTATAAGGTGAACATTAAATATGCAAAGGATGTAAGTGCAGGGGCTGTATTAGTTAGTGCAACAGTATCTATAATAACAGGATTGATTGTATTTCTTCCTTATTTAATAGCTTTTATTAAAGAAATAGGTGATTTATTTTAGAATTACAACTTTTATAAAGAGGTATTTATAAAGCGAAAGAGGAAGCATTTACTAAATAAATAGTTGAAATTTGGTTAGATTTCTGCTTCCAGTTTCTGCAATCACCACCATAATGATTGGTAATGGATATTTTATCACTTGTCTTTACTGTTTGTCAAGAAATTTCTTAAAGGTATGGTTATAGGCTCAACTCAATATTCTCTATACTATTCCTTCAATTACTTTGTATAATATTGATTATGATTGAAAATGATTTTAATACATCTTTAACTAATACAAAGGAAGTTAACAATGAAACCACAAATGATTATCAAGAGATATTTGTAGATAGCTTCTGTGTGGCAGTTGACAAAATTTCGGAGGATGGAAATTCTGAATATTCCTTTGTTAATAGAGGAGAAACATCTGTTGTATTGGTTGATATAGATGGTGTTTTAATAACAAATAACATGGTGAAATTACCTGTAATTTCTCATTTTGTTCAACCTGTGATTGAGCAGGAGGTTACAGACTCATTTCAGAAATTGGTTAATCTCTTTGAGGACTCTGTCATTATCTCTACGAATAGGAGTACAAATGAGGAGGGTGTCTTTAACAGTAAAGAGGTACTAAAGGTTGCTAACAAATTTGTTAAAGGGATAGATGGAAATGTTCCCATATTTACAAATTTGTTTAAACAGATTCCTAATTTAACAAAGGAAGATATATCAAAGGCATATCTTTCAAAAGAGGCAAAAGGGGAATATGTGGAAAGAGCTTTAAATAGACCAAGAGAGCAATCCTTACTTCATTATATTGGTAAGAGACTTAGTGAGAGGATACCTAATGAGAATAGTCTTGATCATTTTACTCTTTACTCTATTGAAGATTTGAGTATTGCGTCACCTAATAGGAAAACATTTCTTAAACATTTAGCGAAAGAGTTAAAAAAAGAGTATGGTATTGATGTTAATATTAAGAATTATGTTGTAAAGAGATAACTATAATTCTCCCTTTGATTTGATAGTAAAATTGAATGAAAGTACAGACTGGGGTAAATGGTGGGAGGAATTTAAGAACATATCTTTAGCTAAATTATAGATACTACTGAACCTTTTGGATTTTTGAGAAATTCTTGAAATTTAGGATTAAATTTTTCCCTTAAATATTGCAAATCTTTATGTCCAGTAAATGGAGGATATTTAGTTCCGTTTAATCTCTTTCTCATTTCATTATCTGTAATTAATTCTATTAATGCATGCTCTTTCTCAGATTTGCCAATTAGTTCATGTAAGATCTCATGCCAAATATATATAACATTGTAGTTTGGGAAATCGTTTCTATATGACCATATAATGATTCCATTTCCCCAATATTGACCTTCAAGAAAGATCGGATGATTAAAATATACAGTAAAATCTCCATTTATAACGATTCCAAGAGATTCAAGATATTTTTTTGTTGTTGAATAATTTGCTTCCCACTCCAATTGTAATAATGAGAGAGTTTGTGTTGTTTCTTCTCTTATCTTTTTGAAGGAATCAGTATTAATAACAGCATTTATATACTCAGAAACCTTTTCATCTTTTCTTGCTGCATACCAATTGTCACATATCTTATTGTAATAATTTTGTGAAAGGGATTTAGATGTATTCTGAAAATGTTTAATTAATTCTTTGTTGTATTCTTGGACTTTTTTATTAAATCGTTCTTCTTGATAATTTCTTATACAAAATTTAGCAAGAAAAATATCATCAACAAGAAATTTTATATTAAAAGGTTCTTTATTCATATGAACAATATATCAAATGAAAGATAAAGAAAAAAGGGCATATGTTAAATCTGGGGTGGATGGTGGAATGAAGTTAGGAAAAGTTTTAATCTAAATATTTAATAACCCCTACCCTTCAAGTATATATATTTTTGCCACAAAAACCCTTTCTTTGATAAATCAGTTAAGAATAGTGAAAAAGAAGCATATTTAGTCATCCTTAATCAAATAGTATCATCTTTACAGTTACAGGGGAAGTAAAGATACTAGGGGTTGGTTTTGTGAATTTCTAGGGAAGATCTTTATTGATTGGTCGCAAAGACCTTCCCTTTTGCACTTTATTTGAGTTGACGAATCTGAAGAATCAGCTTGGGTGTAGGTACTCCTGGTATAACTCGTGTTGCACAAGTAAAAATGAAATAATCATCCTCCTGTACATTGAAGAGTTCTCCCAAAGAGATACTTCCACCTATCGAATCTCTCTCGAGAGTTTTGTAGTCTACTATTTCATAGCAGGCTTCCTCTTGAAGACAGATTACTGAATCTCTCAAATTCTCAGTTTTATACATACGGAGTAGGATTTCTCCTAATTCCGGCCCTGCAGATAAACTCCAACCTGAGTGTGTATACAACACATGTTCATGTTGGACTACTACCCAATTTTTACCAGCATACTCCAATTGAGCTTCAATCTGCTCCAATGAGCACTGCTCACACAACTTTATCTCTAACTGCTTAAACAGCGAGCGATACCAATCAGTAATAAACTCTGACTGGATAGAGATAGAATACAGACCTTCGAGACTGATTAATTTTGGTTCCTCTGTTTCTGTTACCTTTATGGTTGGAGCTGGTGCTTCTGTTTTAACCTCTTCCGGTTGAAACGGTGTTGGTGTCACAGTAGCACGAACTGTTTGGGTAGGTGATAATGATGATGTAGTGGCATGTGTAGCTGCAATAACATTGGGCGAACATGATGTCGTCCATACAACTACAAAGAGTCCTACCAGAAGCCTAAATAACTGTTTTTTTCCGAAAAAGGTTCACAGCAATTATTGCTAATGCTGCTAACCCTCCTATTCCAAACAGTATCAATGGAAGGCCACTTGTCCCTGTATTGACTTCTGTTATTACGTCTCCTGGAGTCGCTGTTGGATTGGGAGTTAATGTAATCTCAGGAGTAGGAGTAGCTGTTTGTTCTGGTGTTTCAGTAATCTCAGGGGTAGAAGTAACTTCTGGAGTTTCAACAACTCTTACACTTACATGAGACAGTTCATGATCCACAGTGGTGATTACAACCGTCTGCTGAGGTGGCTCATATGTTTTATACACGACATTTGTAGACGCCTTGTAACAAGATTCTGCTACAAAATACCCTTCATCAGCCGTATATGTAAACGAGTAGCCATTCAGATTATCAATCTTAATCCAGCCATTTCCACTGTTGGGACAAACTTCTTGTCCTTGAGCGATGACTGAATTTGACGGTTGGAATAAAAGTAAAGCAAGTACTAACAGATATTGGATTTTCATCTTATCCTCTTTTCTTAGTGCAATTGTTAAAGTGCATTGTCAAACCTTTTGTTAAACTTGTTAAGCGACCAACTCATAAGTTTAGATTTAACAAAGATATGATAGTTTAAACACTATGGGATTGTCAAGAGCATTAAGACATTAGCAGAAATCTTCCCGTAGAGGTCAGAGGTATAAAAACTCCTAATACATCATCCAATACATAAACCTTAATTAAAACTGGGGATAAAAAAGAAATCTATCAATCGCTTGATAGTTGGTATTTTCTTATTTAATTCTTATCTGGGGTCAGATAAGGGACATAGTAATATACCTTATGGAGTGCATAACAATGGATCATATCTCCATGAAAACTATAGCAAGTCTTCTCTTAAATTATATGGATGACAAATTACTAGGAAATAAGTTTTAATTATCTTCCCATCTTCTTAATTTTTAATCCAATGGAAGATATACTTAAATCAGTATCAATAATATCAACAACCTTTTCTAATGGCTCAAAAGTTCCCTGAGGAAGATACGGATACCTAAAAGATGTGTTGGCATCAATATATATTGTTTTAAAAGATGTTGCCTTGTTTTCAAACTTTTCAATTATTCCGCGAGTTTTTTCAATATATTTCTTATCTGTTGTATCTGCAGGGACTTTTATTTTACTCCATTCTCCTGCCTGTTCAGTTGCTATTCTTGCAAGTTCACATTGTATTGATTGCATCCTAAATTCAAGGTTTTTTGGAAACAAATTGGAAATATTAGTTATAGTTTTTGTATATTCATCTCTTTGATTGAAAAAAGTATTTAATTTTTCCCATTCATTACTGTCAAAATCATTAACGAATAGATATTTTAGTTTTTCCCAACTTGAATCACCTAAAGAATATTTGCCAGCATCACTGCCTAAGGATAACAAATTGTTATTCTGTTTTAATTTCTTTACCTCTTTAACCACTCTTTCTGCATTTATAATCTCTGAATATAATGTTTTGGAAGCATCTCGTTTATAATCTGCTTTCTGCTTAAGGTAAACAATCAAAGCTATAGTTCCAGCAAGGATAGTTGTTAGAGCAATAAAGAAATTAGAATTAAGAAATAAAAGAAAATTCTCCATTTAGTATATCCGTATTAATTTAGTTATAGGTATTATACTGTACTTGTAATAGGAAGTTAAACTAACATATTCATGGCATAGTAAACTATTGTACAACTATTTTGTGTTATACTAATTGAATAATTGTAAGTTTTGACAAATATGAACTCAGAGAAGTTGAATAGATACTATGAGTTGCTACGAAAAGATTGTACGGTCAACAAGGAAGGAAAGATAGAATGGAAAATTGACTCTTTTCTGAATAATCAATTTGTTGTTTACTCCGAGTTAATATATAGAACACTCTTTGAGAATACTTCTCAGAATCTGACGATAAAGAAGACTTTAGAAAAAGAATTACTATCCTTTTTAGGGAACTCTTCTCTTCCTCCGAATTGGATAACTCTACAAAGTGAAATATTGGAGAAGATTGATTCTGCCCAAAAGAAGACTTTTATAATCGGATTTGGACTCCCCTTTAGAAATAATCTTGCAAAAGAGTACCTCTTTAAAGAAATAAATCTTAAACAATTCAAAATAAAAAGAATTTCTTATAGGACTTTTGACGAGAATTTTGGTATTGATTTTTTATACAGACATTATATTAAAAGGTATGAAAAAAGCATTATTACAACTGCCTTACATAATTCTTTCCTCTTTTTTGAGGCAGAAGTTGAAGCTATTGATGGTAGAAATGCAATGGATATATTTGAATATTATTTTGGAGGGATTCAAAGTGCTGTGAATATATCAAATAGTTTTAATAAATTTATTATGCAATATGGTGCGAGATCAGTTCAGGCTCTTTTGCTCATTCCAGATATTTATGTCTTGAAATGTGATTCTAACCTAGAAGAATACAGTGAGTATATTCCCAATTTCTCTCTTGATTCAAGAGAGAGCTCAATTCGGGACATAAAAAAGTCTAAAATTTATAAGTTATCAATTAAGATTTTAAGAAAAGAACAGAAAAAAGTTACAGATATAGAAAAAATATTTTTGGAGTGTTTAAATGCTTATAATAAAGCATTACTTTCGGGAAATAGAGGCGATGCCTTCTTAAATTATTGGAGAGTATTAGAGTTTGCTACTGGATCAAAAGACAGAAAAAATTATGAAGCGATGAATTTAATTAGAAATTTCTTTGCCGATAATATTAGAAAAGATATCGGTGATTTGATTGTTAGTGAAAGAAACAGTCTTGTTCATTTAGGAAGATGTGATGAACATTCAGATAATTATATAAATTGGGTGAAGGAATATGCAGAAGCTTCTATTCATTTGTTGATATGGCTGATTGATAAAAAATATGAAAATAAAAATGACTTAGAATGTTTTTTTTCAATCCTACCACTTCCAAAAAAGTCTGCACAAAAATACAAAAAAATGATTTCACAGATTCAAAATGATAGAAACAGGGAATAATTAGTTATCTATAGACAAATATTCTTTAAGTGATTATACTATTAGTGAAATACTTGGGTGGTATTTCGCTTCTTACAGAAAGAATCTGATGAAGCACAATGAAAAAGGTGATGTCTTACAAGACTTCGCTTATTCTTCTGTGCAGAATCAGAGTTTTCTAATGGAGGGAAAAGCAAATATAGGAATGTAAGACACTAAATAAAATGAGTGTCTTATTTTTTTGTTTAAAGATTTAGAAGCAAATACAACTGAATTCTCAAGTAATATGGATAAAAATTCTTCATTGAAGGAAAAGTATCCTAAATTAGAATGTTGTCTAGCCGTTCAATATGACAATTCTTTTCAACTAAATCAAATACATGTAAGTACTCTTATCAATTTTGTAAACACACTTTATGAGTCCGAGATAGAATCCCAAAGAAAGGAGGTTAATCCTTATGAAGAAGTTAAAGAAGATACTTACTTGGGAAGAAATAGAAGAGATGCAAACAAACTTATTCCGAGAAATAAGAAGAACAGTACTAAGTGATTGTATAAAGGCAAGTAAGAGAAGAAAATAATTATGTCTCAAATAACTGAAATACAATTTGTTCCAGTTAAGCCTCAGAATGGTCTTGTAGCATTTGTGAGCTTTGTATTAGACGACAATCTATATCTGAGTTCCATTGGAATTGTTACAAGATCTGAAGGAGGTTATCGCCTACTCTATCCAACAAAAAAATCTATAAACAAAGATTTTGCAATATTTCACCCTATATCAAAAGAATTCGGTATGTATCTTGAAAAAATAATTCTTAACGAATACGAAAAGGTAATGAAAAACAATGATAGATACGGTAGTACTGACAATCCCAGTTACTAAAGAAAATATTCTTGATCCACGAAGATTTAGTCCATCTGCTAGTGGTTTATTTAAAGAGCCCTACTACAGTAGCTTTATACAATGTAAGCTGAATCCATCAAAAGATCAGAAAGACAAAGGTAATTATTTACCGAGACTTACTCTTTCTTCAAGAATGAAAAATAATGTATACCAGGTATTCCTTAGGATAGAATTCTCAGCGCCAAAAATACTTTTTGGAAATAACTTTGAAGAAATCCGTGAAGAAGATTTCCCCAAATTAATATCAGAATTAAAATACAAGTTATTTCTAATGGGTATAATACTTTTAGATAATCAATTGATTAACGCTCCCGTATCTTCAGTTCACTATTGTCGTAATATACCCCTACAAGCCTATGTAAGCTGCTCTATGGTAATCAATCAGTTGGAGAAGGCTGGTAACTACAACGAGTGGCTTGACCTTGATAAAACGAGTTTTAGGAATGGTGGACAAATATTGCATATGCACAGTGATAGGTGGGAATTTGTTGTCTATGACAAGCTGAGAGACCTTGAGAGGGCGAAGTTAGGAAAGAATAGATCAGTTGAAGAAGATAACTACTCTCAGTTGGATATGTTCAAGGATAAATATCCTAAACAGGAAATTCTGAGACTAGAATTGAGAATAAATACGAAACAGAAATTAAGAGCCTTATTGACAACGATTGGGGATGGTAAATCATTAAAGAATATTACATTTGTAAATATATTCAAGCGTGAAATATCACAGAAATTGCTAAGGTATTATTGGGGCAAGATTCAAATGGTAACCAATCTCCCCGAAAACATTAAAACAAACAGTAATATTATAGAAATTTCTACGGCTATTAGAATTAAATACCCTGAAATGAAAGATAATGATTTGATGAGATTAACATATGGCATAATCTTCATTCAAGAATATGGGACACGGGCTTTTAGAAATTTCATGCAATGGAATAAAGACAGAGGGTATAAATGGAATAGATTTAATAAACAATTAGAAAAATCCTCTTTCTTATGCAATATGAATATTCTTTCTGATATTGAAACAAAAATATAGTAAAATATCTTGTTATTTTTATTTATTTATGTATACTAGAGTTAGCAAGATGAATACAGCAGAAATAAAACAAAAACTTGGGGAACCATATTTTGAGACAGAGAATTGTCTTATTTACAATGATGATTCCTTAAAGTTAATGAAGAAGTTTGATGATAATACTGTTGATATGACAGTAACAAGCCCCCCATATAATATTGGGAAAGAATATGAGACTCTTCTGCCAATTGATGATTATTTAAACTGGTGTGAAAAGTGGATAAATGAAATCTATAGAATTACAAAAATGAATGGAACATTTTGGTTGAATTTAGGTTATCTTGAGATGCCAAACAAAGCAAAAGCATTACCAATACCTTATTTGCTTTGGGAAAGAAATCCTTTCTATTTTATTCAAGAAATTGTTTGGAACTATGGAGCAGGCGTTTCAGCAAAGAAGTTTTTTGCACCAAGAAATGAGAAATTACTTTGGTATGTAAAAGATAAGGATAATTACACTTTTAATCTTGATGATATTAGAGATAAGAATGTAAAATACCCAAATCAGAAAAAAAAGGGAAGATTAAGATGTAACCCCTTAGGAAAAAATCCAACAGATGTTTGGCAAATCCCCAAAGTAACATCTGGTGCTAACAGAAGCTCAAAAGAAAGAACTCCCCATCCAGCACAATTTCCGTCAGCACTAATTGATCGTTTAGTTAAAGGGTCTAGTAATGAAAATGATTTAATAATTGATCCATTTTTAGGTTCTGGAACTTCTGCCATTGTTGCCATGGCAAATAAGCGACAATTTGTAGGTATAGAAATAGAACAAAAATACTGCGAAATAACGAAAAGGAGAATTAAAGATTTTTTGGATACTCCGAAATCACTAAAGCTATTTGAATAGTCTCTTTAAATTTGTAGAAGTTTATAGTTTTCAACATCTCTACTTAATCTAGATTGTTGACCAGTTGCAGCAGTTTGACCAATCCAATCTTCATGATCAAGCCAACCAAATCTTATTTTAAGAATTTTGGGCAAGACGCCTGTATCTGCAAATTTCTCAAAATTGATTGCTAAATAATACCCTGCCTTGCTTTTCTTTCCATTTTCAGAATCTTGAGCATAGCTTCTGTTTCCAAAGATACTATTAGGATTTGAGGATGTTTTAATTTCAATAGAGTAATTTTCGTTAGGAATATAAACGAGGTCTTTATCTCTCGCATCTTTTTCTTTTCTCCACACTTTGGGATATCTTTTCTCTATCTCTATCTGAATAAGTTCATGTAGGAAGAAGCCCATTATTTGTGGTTTTGGTGAGAAGTCTTTCCCTATATAGCTATTACCAATTTGAGATTGCAAAATTGTATCCCAGGAAACAAGAACAATTTCTTTAATTTCCTTGGCAGACAAGGGATGTATCACTATTAGCTTTTCTGTTATCTTTGCCCAATCTTTAGTAGGAACATTTTTGTACGGAGAACTCATGTGTTTATTCTTCTATTAAATCGGATATTTTCAAATTTAAGGCCTTAGCTATTTTTGAGATGTTTTCAAGAGTTATATTTTTTTCAGCCCTTTCAATCATTCCTATGTAAGTTCTATGAACTCCAGCTCTAACAGCAAGCTCTTCCTGAGATATCCCTAATTTTAGTCTCTCTTCTCTGACTCTTTTCCCAAATTTTAGTAATATTGTTTTCTTCATTTTTGTACTAATTGCTAATAATAGTATATGTATCATTAAGTTTTAATTCTACATACTAGAGTTAGCATGAAATGTGGAAATGGTTTATAATAAAATCATGAAAGCAATTGCAATCGCCAGAGTATCATCTGATGAGCAAGAAGTAGATGGGCAATCTCTTAGTGCTCAGACAGATAGATTATTAAGATATATACAAGAAAAGGACCTTCAACTTATTCACGAACCTTTTCAGCTAGTTGAATCTTCTACAAAAGGAAAAAGAAAGGAGTTTAATAAGATAATCAATGATTCATTACTAAAAGACGAAGTCTTGGCAATTGTTGTAGAAAGAGTTGATAGATTACAAAGATCATTTAAGGAAAGTATATTCTGTCAAGAGTTGATTGAGAAAAATAAGATAGAGCTTCATTTTGCATCAGACAGATTGATTATCAATATAGATTCTCCAGGGCAAGATATTATGAGATGGGATTACTCAGTCATAGGAGCAAAACAATATGTTCTAGCCATATCAGACAATGTTAAAAGGACCTTTGAATTTAAACTGAAGAAAGGAGAAGCCATAGGAAAACTACCGATTGGCTATTTAAATATCCAGGAAGATGATGGCAAAGGTGGAACTGTAGGCAAAGGCATAATTGATCCTCAGAGAGCCTATCTTATACAAAAAGGTTTTGAGTTATACTCTACAGGCACTTATTCTTATAGATCTTTAGCTAAAGAATTAAGAAGATTAGGTTTAACCAAAAATACAAAAAAAGGTGGGCTTGTAGATAAAAAAGACGTAGAAAGATTTATTCATAACCCCATATATTATGGAATGCAGGAAATCAAAGGTGTTAAATATCCACATTATTTTGGGAATATTATCTCAAAAGAACTTTTTGATAAATGCCAAGAGATTATAGATGGGAAAAGAGTTGAACAAACAAGACCAGATAATAATATCCCATACATTTTTAGAGGTCTAATTAGGTGTGGGAAATGTGGAAGATTATGTAGCCCATACAAAGGAAAACTACAAAATTATGTTAGATGTACTCAACCAAAAGATGTATGTTCCAATTTAAATGTTCCAGAAAGAGTTCTTTTAAAACAATTGGAAGATGTATTTAAGAACCTCGTTATTCCAGAAGGGATAATGGAAGAGCTTCTTGTTGATATAAAAAATACTCATGAAGGTAAGAAAATTTTTGAAAATGAACAAAAGGAAGGTGCAAGAAAGCTAATAGATAGATATCAGAAAAACTTAGATGAACTTCTAGACATGAGATTAGACAAGAGTATTACTCAAGAACAATACGATAAAAAGGCTACAGAGCTTAGATCAAAGATTACAGAACAAAATGAGATATTAAATAGATTTCCAGAAGCAGATAAAAACTTCGCAGACCTTATGATAAAACTATTAAATATTTCAACCCATGCTTGGGATATATTTCAAAGTTCAAGCATAGATAAAAAACGAGAGCTTCTAGGATTGATAACCTTGAACCTTACATTGGATGATAAAAAGATATATGTAGAACTACAAAAGCCATTTGATGCTATATACAACTATAACAAAACTGGGAAATGGGGTGGAAGATGGGATTTGAA
>DDXN01000002.1 GCA_002347605.1 Candidatus Dojkabacteria bacterium UBA2259
AGACTACAAAGCTTCGAAACAGGTTTTAAACCTTAACAAATATCTGCTATTATATTAGTAGTCATAATTTAACTGTCCAACAATATGGCTAAACTGCCAGACCATGTCGGCATAGATTTTGGGACTCATACCGTAAAAGTTGTAGAACTTAAGAATATACTATCCACTCCTCAATTGGTTAATTTAGGTACTCAATTAACACCAAAGGGAGTTATAAATAGTGAAGAGAAACAAGATCAAAAGAAGTTAGGAGAAGCACTTAGGGTACTCTATGCTAATTCAAAAATAAAGAATCCCAATGTGGTAATGGCATTACCAGAGTTTTCGGTATTTACAAGATTTCTAGAATTTCCTGGTGTAAAAAAAGAGGAGCTTAAACAAGCTGTATATTATGAAGCTAAACAGTATATTCCTGTCCCTATAGATGAAGTTCAAATGAGCTATGTTATGATTGGGTTTAACGAAGAGAAAAATGCTCCAAGAGTGTTACTTGTTGCAGCCCCCAAAAAGATTATACAGATATATATGAATGTAGCAGGCTTTGCAAATCTCGACCTCATTGCAATAGAAACAGAATCTGTAGCAATGGGAAGAGCAATGTTTAGATCTATGAAAAAGAAAGACTGTGTAATGTTAGACTTTGGTGCAAACAGTACAGACATGAGTATTATGTTAAATGGAGCTCTGGTATTTTCTCAAAGTATATCCATAGGGTCTGACTCACTAACACAGGCTATAGTAAATAAATTCAATTTTGACTATAACCGATCTGAGGAATTTAAGAGGAATTATGGAGTATTGCCAAACGTATTGGAAGGAAAGATTTACAGTGCTCTTGTTCCTATTGTTGAATCTATTATGATAGAAGTAAGAAGAGGTGTTGAGTTTTACAAAAATAAAACAATGAGTGCCCCTCCCAACGAATATCTATTAAATGGGGATGGTGCCCTACTCCCAGGTCTTACAGAGTATGTGTCTAAATCACTAGGGGTCAGTGCACAAATTGCGAATCCGTGGTTAAATATATCAGTGGATAATAAATTTAAAAACCTAGTTGTAAAATCAGGGTCATCATACTCTGTTGCAATAGGTTTAGCATTAAAAGATGAATAATCAGGAAACTCAAAAAGTAAATAACAATCAGACATTAGCGACACCACCTCAACAGCCGAATCCTTTCCTTAAACAGGTTCCTACTTCAAAAACAGCAATACCTACAGAAATAGTTAACAGTCAAGTTGAAGAAGGAGTAAATCTAATTCCTTCTATGACAAAGGAGGAGAAGGTTCATGTTAGAAAAAAGAATACTTTAAATATTGGTTCAGTACTAAGCATAATTATTTTAGTCTCTATTGCAATTGGTATAGTTAGTTTTAATATCATTTCAAAAGCACAGTTAAATTCAAAGAAGGCATCTCTTTCTAGAATAGAGAAGAGTGTTAATTTAGGTATTGACAAGATATCTTCAAATAATGCAATACTCTCTAGAGTAAAACTATATCAGCAGGTGAAAGAGGATAGTTTCTCACACAAAAAGATAGTTGAATTTCTAAACAGTATGGCTCAAAGAGTTCAAGGGGTATCGTATAGAAGTATAACGATATCGGAAGATTTATCTTTTGAGCTATCTGGGAAATCTCCAGATTTAGAACAGCTATCAAGATTGTGGTATCTACTAGGTGTTAATGAGAATATCCAGACAGTTAATTTAGGTTCTGTTAGTAAGAATGAAGAGGGTGCGACTTTCTCTTTTGAAGGGAAATTAATATTAGAAAATTTTAAGAACGAATAAATATGGCATTAATAACATCACAATCGGAGAAAAAAAGAAGAGAGGAGTTTAATGTCGTAAGTAAGAAGGTAAAAAAGAGTAAGCTTTCCCTTACTGATTTAATTATACCAATAGCATCAGGTGCTGTATTTATTATTCTTTCTTTTGCTGTATTTGTCCCTATGGTTAAATCAGCATTTGGGTATTTAGATGAGATAAAAGTAACTGATGAAAAGATTGAACAGTTGGAGAAATTAAATAAACAGTTAAATAGGTTAGATGAAAACCAACTGAATGAGGATATCTTAACAGCTAGACAAGTTATACCAAGAGTCCTTTTAGTGTCAAACTTTGTTTATTATATTGATGATTTAGCTAAAAACCAATTACAGCTTGTTATTAGTGAACTCTCATCCTCAGATAGTATAAACGGTGTATCAGGACCCTTGGGGTATAGTGGTGCATATAGCAATGTTATAGCATTCCTAGATGATGTTCAGAATGTATCACCATATATGATAAGGTTGGAAAATGTTGAGATAAGTGCAAGGGATGATGAGTTAGGGTCACAAACATGGAATATCTCACTTCAAGTAAGTGGTTACTATATGACTGATGAATTAGGAGAGCCTAATATATATGGTCCCTTTCAGCCATATACAGAATACGAAGACATTATGGAAATATTTAGAAGAAAGGCTTCAAGTCTTTAACTAGATTTCATCACCTAGCATATCCTCTTCTTGGGTAACTTGTTCACTCTCGTGTGCTGGTCTATCATCTTTAAGAATTACTCTTACTCTTTTGTTGTTTCTTATTGCACTTATTGTAATAATGTCCCTTATAGAATTAATCGTTCTTCCCTTCCTTCCAATTATGACACCCTTGTCATTCTCATTTACGTCTATTGTTAATATTGTAAGTCCAGGGAAATCAACACTCTCTCTCTCATCTATTGATATATCATCAGGATAGTTAACAATTGATTTAACAATATGTTCAAGTAGCTCTTTCATATTTAAGAAAAATAAATTAAGATCAATTGAGCAATTATACCCTTAGGAAAAAAATATTACCAGAAGTGTTAACTGGAGGTTGGGAGTATTACTCTGTCTTCTTTTCTTTTTTAACAGTACTTGGTTTTGTTGAACCTCTCTTAAGAGATTTGAGTAATCCGAGTTTAACAAAATACTGTGCAATAGTAGCTGAAGGTTGAGCACCCTTTTCTAGCCACTTAGTGGCTAACTCTTTGTCTACTTCGAAGGTAGCTGGTTGTGTTCTTGGATTGTAGTAACCAATCTCTTGGACACTCTTTCCATCTCTTGGTTGATGACTTTCCATGACCACTATCCTGTAATGTGGTTGTCCTCTTCTACCTGTTCTTTTTAATCTAATTTTTAACATAGCAGGGTTATTTTAGCAGATGATATATTAATATTCAAGTTATACAGTATCTTTCTTTATATATTCAAGACCCTTTGATGCAGCATCTTCCTCAGCTCTCTGTTTACTACTACCAATCCCCTCTCCAATTTTCTTGTTATCTATTTTAACAACAACAGTAAACTGTTTGTCATGATCAGGTCCCTGCTCATTTGTTACTTCGTATACAGGAGTTGTTCTGTATCTTGCTTGAACTATTTCTTGAATTTTTGTCTTACTATCAATATCTAACCTATTCTTAATTATATCAGGTAGCTTTTTTAGAAGGTGCATGTATACAAAGTCTCTACATTTTTCATATCCTTGGTCAAGATATATACCCCCAACTATAGCTTCAAAGGTATTTGCAAGAAGGTAGTTCTTTGTTCTACCACCGGTATCTTCTTCTCCTTTGGAAAGCAAGAGGTTCTCCCCTATTCCCATACCTTTTGCAGTATCTGCCAAGCTTTCTGTTTTAACTAAAGCAGATCTAAAACTTGTAAGCTCACCTTCGGGTCTATCAGGATACTGTTTATACAGATAATCTGAAATTATTAGTTCTAACACAGCATCCCCTAAAAACTCTAATCTCTCATTATGTCCTCTACAATCTTTATGTTCGTTTAGATACGATCTATGGGTAAGAGCTTCAGTTAAATAGCTTTTATTTAAGAATATAACCCCTATTCTTTTTTCAAATTCTGTTGTATTAATCATCTTTAAATGTATTATATATTGCTCCTAAAACACCATTTACAAATTTACTACTACTCTCTCCACCGAATTCTTTGGCTAACTCAATAGCTTCATCTATTGCTACTTTAGGTGGAGTAACCTTTGCAACAAAACCCTCATAGATTGATATTCTAAGTATTTGTAAATCAACCAACTTCATTTGTGATATTGGCCACTGGGGGGCAAACTTGGCAATAGTTTGATCAATTGTCTCCTGATTCTCCCTTACCCCCACGACCAACTTCTCATAGAGCTCTTCGTTGTATGTATCAATTGCATCTATCTGGGCTAGTTGCGAAACTTTAAAATGAACTAGACTTTCATCGTTCACGTCAAAATCGTCTGAAAAAAGAGATTGTAATGCTAATTCTCTAGATAGGTGTCTTGGGTCAGTTGCTTTCTTCATTTATTAAGTAATTACTATTTATTACTCTTAAGATCTTTCCCATCGCCGTAGTATCCACAAAACTCACATACAAAGTGAGGTCTTTTTGTTTTACCACATTTAGGACATTTAGACATTTGAGGTTTTGTTAGAAAGTCTTGGGACCTTCTTCTGTTCTTTCTCCCCTTCGATATTTTTCTTTTTGGTAATGCACCCATAACTATTTATACAATATTAAACCTTGTATTATATTTTAATATCTTAATTCTTGCAACAAATTTAAACTATCCAACTTTCTTTAATGTGAATTCCCTCTCCGGAGGTTAGTTTCCCTTCTACCATCTCTTTAGCAATATTACCCTCAATATTATCTTGTATGTATCTTTTAATAGGTCTTGCACCTAATCCAGGCTCATTTGCTTTACTTGCTATTAATTGAGGAATTATGGTATCCCATGTTAACTTAATACTTTTTTCCGAAAGTCTTTGTGATAGCTCTTGTAAAATTAGCTCTGAAATTTTAGAGAGGTTCCCAATATCATGAGGATGAAATACTAGTATTTTGTCAAACCTATTTAATAGCTCTGGCTTAATAGCCTGTCTAAGCTCTATTAATGCTCTATCCTTTATCTCTTCCCATGTACTACCTTTCTCACTAAGTGAATCAAGAAGCATTGAGCTTCCAATATTACTTGTACATATGATTATACTGTGTGTAAAGTCAACAGTTTCTCCTAATGTGCTTGTGAGTCTTCCCTCATCAAATATCTGTAGGAAAAGATCTAGAATCTGAGGATTAGCTTTCTCCATTTCATCAAAGAGTACTACTGTGTATGGATTACTCTTAATTTTATCTACTAAAGATACTGAAGTTTTACTTAAGATATTAGAGTCGTTAGTTTCACCTAAGAATTTATCTACACTATCCAAGTTCTTGTATTCAGACATATCCACTCTAATCATATTTGAGGAAGTACCAAAATACTCCTGAGCCAATACCTTCGAGATATGTGTCTTACCAACTCCTGTTGGGCCCATAAACAGAAATGTACCAATTGGTTTATTTGGATTCCTAATATCTACCTGTGCCCTTTTAAGTGCCTCTACAAGAGCTTGTATAGCATCCTCTTGTCCAACAATCTTTCGTTTCATATTCTCTTCCAACTTCATCAAACGTGTACTCTCTTGAGCATTTATGCTACCTATTGGAATTCCTTTCTGATTTGAGAGAACTTTTGATACATGCTCACCAGTGAGATTGTTAACACCATTTGTTTGTGCCCAAGAGCATGCAGCCTCTATTAATTGAACAGCACTACTTGGTAATTTCCTATCCTTGTTGTATCTTTGGGCTAATTCAACAGCACTAATTAATGATGGAAATGTTATATATATGTTAAACCTATTTTCAAGTAGCGATACCTTCGTTTCAAGTATCTGGAGTGTATCTGCAGCAGAGATCTCTTTTATCTCAATATTTGTAAAAGATTGTCTGAAAGATTCCATACTGTAAAAGTACTTCTTGTAGTCTGAGTAATTTACAGTCCCTATAATGGGGAATTTGCTATTTAATATGAAAGGAATGAGTATACCTGCAAGAGAGTGCCCACTTTCACTTGCTTTAGAAGGAATTAATTCCTGCATCTCATCAATGTAAAGTATTACATCTTGAGCATTCTCAAGCTCTTTCATTGCTTTTGAAAGAAGTAATTCGACATTTTTTTCCTTTGAAGAGAGTGCAATTAAACCATTAATATCCAGCTGTAAGATTCTTTTATCTTTTATCTGTAATGGTACATTCCCACTATTTATCCTTTGGGCCATACCAAGTACTATGCTACTTTTTCCTACGCCAGGTTCACCTATAAAGAGGGCATTCCTGTTTGATACTTTTCCAAGAATAGATACTAAAGCCTCTATCTCTTCATCATGTCCAATACCGTATATGTCATTTTCTTTTATAATATATTCATTCAGATTCTTTGCAAAATGATTGAGTACAAATGTGTATCCATATATCCAGGCATTGGCTATACCACCTCTTCTAAAGTATTCTACATTAGGATTAAAGTGATTAGCTTTTTTACTCTTCTCTATTTTGTATGATTGGTATCTTACGACCTCTCTTAAGATATCAATTGACGAGTTTTGAGTTAGGAGTGTTTGTCTTAAAACAGGGAATACATTAAAAAGAGCGAGTAAAAGATGTTTTGGCTGTATCTCTGTAGAAGATGTTATTAAAGCTTCATTTAGAGAGTACATAATTAAACTTCTAATTGCTGTATATGAGTATATTGGTAATGTTTCTCTTGTTACATTATTCTCTTTAAATATATCCTCAGTAATCGTTATATTTGCTCTTTTAAATATCTCTTGAATTTCAGGGTATACTACTAATTGTGTAAATACGGTAGACATATCTATTCTGTTTCCTTTAGTATTGTTACATATGACATCAAGTGTTAACTCGTTGACAAAATTAATTGCTTCCAGATGAGCATATCTTCCAAATTTAATTCCTGAATTTTTAATCTCTTCTAAATCATTTAGAGGTATTTTTTCTGCTTTTGGTAATCTTACTGGGTGACTTTTATCTTTGTAATAGTCATGCCAAAGTACAAAGATATTGAAAATTGAAAGACCAAAGAGTATATCTGCTATACCACTTGAGAGAAACTCATTTACAATTTGTAATTTCTCTAAAAGTCCTAACTGTCTAAGAAGATATCCGAAAGCTATGAAGAGGCCAGGGATTAATAGTATGTTTGCAATTACTCGAATTCTTTCATAGACCTTTTTGTATTTAAGGTAGTTTGTTAATACATTTGATATCTGGGGTGTAGAAACAGTAAAGAATTGATCCCTAGTTATTAAAAAGAGAGCATCAGATTCATTTGTTAGAATGGGAAGTTCACCCTCCAATAGTTTAAAGATATCTTTATCTTTTTCATGGTGCCCTATTACTGTTCTATTTTGCCATCCGTAATCTATTGCCATTAGAGTGTAAGAAAAGATCTTAATATGAAAAATATTGTTGCAGGTGGTAGTAATAACCAGATTGCAATTAGTATGAAATACAGTGTACACAGTAGTAGATATGTTGTAACTGCAAATGGTAGATATACCAATTTGATGAGAATACCAAATATATATCCTATGAATGAGTAATCTCTATGCCATGGAAGAAAGAAATTTTTAAGAAGAAGAGATATGGAGAGATTGTCATCTAAGAGAACAGATACTCTGCCTAACATTTTTAAATGCCATATACTCATCTTTATATACCACCAATTAAGGAATTCTTTGATTGAATATCTCACTATACTAAAAGTACTATCTACCTTACTTTCGTTTAATAGCTGTTGTTCTCCCCCGTTTGTTAATGTGTTTTTTTGGATCATATATAAAAGGATAATACATACTAAGTCTATTTTAAATTCGATATTTTTTCAAGACAAGGGGTATATGGTACAATTCTGTGTATGAATATATATGGTACTTTCCAAAAACCAATAATTTCTCTTGCCCCAATGGAGGATGTAACAGATACTGTTTTTAGGCAAATTATTACATCTATTCAAAAACCTGACCTCTTCTATACCGAGTTTGTTAACGTAGAGGGGATATACAATACTGGAAGGGACAAGGTAATACGTAGATTAGAGTATGATGTTTGTGAGAAACCGATAATAGCTCAACTTTGGGGAATTAAGCCAGACAACTTTTACTATGCATCAAGATTTGTTCAAAGTTTAGGTTTTGATGGTATTGATATTAATATGGGATGCTCTAAAAAAAATGTATATTCTAAGTATACAGGTAGTGGGATGATTAAAGCAGATAGGGGTCTTGTCAAAGAGATAATTGAAAGTACCAGAGAGGGTGGTGGTGATTTACCGATATCTGTTAAGACTAGGTTAGGATGGGATGATTATGATATGGAGTGGATTAAGTTTCTTTTAGAGCAGGATTTGGATGTACTTACTATTCATTGTAGAACAGCAATTGGTTTTAGATCTAAAAAGATACTTTGGAGTAAGATTTTACCCTGTGTTGATTTAAGAGATACCCTGGGTAAAAAGACATTAATATTCGGGAATGGAGAAATACACTCTGTAAAACAGGCTAATGAGTATGCAAAAAAATACAGGGTGGATGGAGTTATGATTGGTAGAGGTGCAATAGACAGGCCATGGGTATTTACCGGTAAGGATGACTTTCCCCTTTTAGAATCTTTTGACTTATTCAAAAAGCATATTCTTTTGTTTAAAGAGAAATGGGGGGATAGCAAGGACTTTAACAAGTTAAAGAAGTTTGTTAAGTCATATGTTTCTGATTTCGTTGGTTCCCAAGAAATTAGAAGAGAATTAATGGAAACCAAAAATATTGATGAGTTACTATCTGGGGTTGAGAAATTACTTTCTTAATTCATCTACAATTGTTTTCTATTCATATATCAGCATTTTTAGTATAATGTAGAGTTTAATTATTATTTATCAATAGATGCCAGTTCCCCAAGAGTACAAAGAGAAAGATATGAATCAGGAGCCATCTAATTTTCTCATATCTCAAATACACACGATGCTTGAGTACGGGAATGAAAAGAATCAACCTATTGATGAGATTATTAGAGATGTTACATTAAATGAGATTGATAGGTATATGGATGGGATAAAGTATAATCAGGATTTACCATTTCAACTATTAAGAATTAGTAAGAAACAGATAGATAATCAAGATACATTTGAATCATTGTGTGAGCATTCAAATATATTTGGTGTACCGTACAATCCTCAATTATCACATAGAGTATATTTTATTGAGACTGCAGATAATGCAATTGTGCTTTTGCCTATTCAACTAGAGAGAGGAATTGTAAATATTCGTATAGAGTTATTAGAGAGAGGTTTTACACATGAGAAAATATATGAGATGTATCAGAACTTAGGAAAGCTTAAGATGAAAGATATTAAGTTTGTTAAATTTAATCATTAAATTTATCATCATCGGATATGGATGGAGAGTTATCAGAGAGAACAGAAGAGGTATCAAAGGAAGATGTTTTCAATGCGATATCTTCAATCTCGCAGAGAGCACTAGAGGCTGCTAATTGGCCAGTTGTTTCTTTTGCTCCAAAAGAGATATTTGATTCTTTCAATGAAGGGCAAGATAGCTCTAACCTTTTTTGGAAACATGTTTTAGATTCTAAGAATTTTTTAAATTCAAATGAACAAACCGCTTATGATGTAAATGATGATATTCTTTTTGTATTACATTCCTTCAAGAATGATAAAGGGCGAGAGTCTATGATAAAGGTAATTACAACTTCTGCAAAATCATTTGTTAAAGATCCAGAGATTATGATTAATTACAAACATCATGGGCAACCTTGTGAAAACAGAAGTAAGGGCTCCTATCCTATTTTGAAAGATTTCTGGAGTGATTTTTATGACAAACTGTCAGAGCAGGAGCAGGATATGTATCGTATACCTGATAAAAATTGGAGGAAGTATCTCCTAACTAGAATGTAGTTAATTATGAATGTTGTAAGAGTCTTTTATCCAGTTTAGTAGTTTATTGTCTATTTCCTTTTCATCTTTTATTTCAAGGTAGTAGAGGTTTCTGTTTTTAGAGAGATTCTGTTTATCTACTATCCTCTTACTTTCTATTTTGTAATCTACTCTAAAATCTAACCTAACTCTATCTTTTAATATCCATACTCCACTAAAGGTATAGTTACTTAACAGATGAATACAGCATAGTAGAGATTCTATTTTTACTTCCCCTATTCTATTTTCAATAGCTTTTATTAATTTTGTAAAGAGAATTTTTGAAGACTCTTTATTTTTGAAATGATTTTCTATTGGGAAAAACACACAGGAGTGTGATTGTTTATTTTTCATAAATTCTCTATTACATTTAGGACATTTCCACATATCAAATTATCAAGAGCAGAAAATTAATATACAATGTTTAATTCTTTTTTCATTTCTATTAATTCTACTTTTGTTTTTACCAAGGGGTAAGAGATTTTTCTAATTTTTTCAAAGCCAAGAGACTTGTAGAAATTTATAGGGTTGAGGGTAGAGAAAAGAGAGATGGTTTTTACTTTATTCTTAATAAAATCCTTTTCTATATATTTATATAGTGTTGTACCAAAACCTTTTCTTTGTTTATTTGGTAGTATTTGGATCTGAAAGAGTTCTTTCTCTACAAGAGAGTATTGAGCAAATCCAATTATTTTTCCTTTTTCCTCAAGTATTATCCATTTTGATGATCTAGTTAATTGGTCAAGTACATTTTTAACAGAGATTTGAGATATCCATTCTGATATAACATCTGGTTTGTACCAAGGAGAATTAGATTCTAAAACACATCGTTTATGTATTTCTACAATAGTTTCAATTATACTTAATTTTGTTTTAGAGGTTATGGGTTTAATCATAAGAAGATATTGTACTTAGAGATATGTTTATTCTGTTTTTGTATTTTTAATTTCCATTTTCACCCTTTCAAGGATATCAGGTCTCCATTGCTCAATTGCTTTTAACATCCGTTTTGATTCATACTTCGCAATCATTTTCATAGCATTCTTGATTGAATCCTCATCAATATTTGGGAAGTATTTCTTTCTATCTTTGTAATCAATTAATTTGAATTTATGTTCTTTTTGTAGGCTTAGTAAATACTCTTTAACATCATGAATTTGTATTTCTTCTAAAACGTCTTCACTTTTTTCTGAGATATATTCATCTTTCCACATATTTTCTTTTTGAAAAAAATTTTTACTATTTAGTATATATATTGAAGATTTTTTACCTTGATAAAAGAGATCAAAAGCTCCTTCCTTTATTTCACAAAAATAAGGGATACCATTTTTTAGTCTTCCCCAAGATGCAATGAATGTATTTCTAACAGGAACTGAGAATAATGCCGCAAATGCTAAATCTGATACTGCATATACATATGGTTTATTATGTGCAGATTCCTTTGGTTCTATTTCTTTAAGATTTTGAATATATGAACCGTGATAGAGTTTTTCCATTTTTAATAATATCAGAAAATAATAATGGTGGGCGATATTAAAGTGCAAAGAACTTAGAAAGAATACTCTACTTATAGATTCTCTTTAACCCATTGATTTAATGGATCTGTATTGTTTATATAATCATCTATAGTAACAGGTAATCTGATATCTGGTTTTATATCATCAATATCTCTTCCAGGAAGGAGTTCAAAATATTTGAAAGAAGATTGTATCTGTATTTTTGAGTTTGGTAGAACAATTTTTTTACAATCACCGAATCTATTTGGTTTCTGTCCTGCGTTCTCACCAATAAGGATTGCATTTTTGTTAAGTTTTAAATAAAGAAGATGGTGCATAGTAGCAGAAAAGGTCCCCCTCCCTATTGCGACATATATCGGTATATTATTTGGGAGATTGTCAAAAAGGTTTTCCATGATATTTGTTGTCCCCCCATCATTTAATCGAAAATCTATGACAATATTCTTTACCTCTTTAGCTTTATTAAGTAAGTTTTGCTTGAAATCGTTTAGATATTTTTTTGAGTACCCTTCGTTAGTACAGTCATTATATTGAAACAACAAGGTCTCTCCCTCTATTCGGAAATGGTAGAATGAATTCCCATCGTATGTAGAATTGTTCTTGTAATTTTCCTTTTTCCACGGTAATGGGTTCATTTGATACAAATTTTGAGTTTTTTCATCAACTTTGAGAGCAATATCTCCCTTGTTTGTTGTTAAGACAATTTGGTTACTATTGCTAAAACCGTAGTATCTAAGTATTTTATTAGATCTTAGAAACCAACATAGATCTCTATACAGGACTTCAGAATTTTCTTTCGAGGAGAGTGCAGATAATGCAGGGAGAATAGTTTCTAGTGATAGATTATTTATTTTTAAGACCTCTCTTCCCAGTAAGGGAGATTGGGGAGTAAGTGCACCAGTTATATAGTACTTCCCACCTATTTCTCTATAGCGTACAGGGAATAATTCTTCTTGACGAAAATTTTCTGAGACACGAGTATGAGCATCACGGAGGAGTGACAGTGCTTCTTGTATTGCCAGCATGAAGTATCTAGAGTCTGATTGTGCTGCCTTATCTAATGCTTTTGTCAAAATCCTCTTATCTATATTTCTGTAGAGATCATAGTGAATTGCTTCAAGTTGATTTTGTAAATATCTGATGTCTTGTTGTTTTGAGGTTAGTCCTTTTTCTAGTTTGTTCATAAAAACATTATATCAACAAAGAGGTAATGATGGACAATATTAATGTGTATAGAACTTAGAATCCTTTCTCCCTTAATACTGATGATATAATCCATATATGATAAATATCAAATATACTCAAAACTTTTACACTAACCAAAAGAATCTAAAAAGAATCATAGAAAGTATTAACTTACATAGTTGTGATACTGTAATTGATATAGGGGCGGGGGAAGGTGTTATAACGAAAGAGTTAGTAAAACATTGTGACAATGTAATCGCATATGAATTAGATCCTAAATACTTTGATATTTTAGAGAAAAATTTTAAAGATAATCATACTGTTGTTCTAAGAAATGAAGATTTTCTTACCTCTACTCTACCGAATAAGGAGTATAAGGTATTTGCAAACATACCATTTTCTTTAACATCAGATATTATTAATAAAATTACAGAGACAGATTCTAAATTGGTAGAGGCATACCTATTTGTTCAAAAGGAATCGGCTGAAAGATATACAGGTATATATAAGAATACACAGATATCTACAATCCTTTCTTCAAGTTACAATTTAATTGTTACAAAGAATTTTGATAGGAGAGATTTTAATCCCATACCTAATGTTGATATTGTTTTACTAAGGATTACAAAGAAAAATAATCCTGAGAAAGAATTTGAGTTGTATAGAGATTTTATTACATATGTTTTTAATCAGATAAATAGTAGTGTATTAGAAACATTTAAGAAACTTTTTACATTTAATCAGTTAAAATATATAAAAGAGAATTTGAAGAAGAATGGTTATAATATACCATCTGATATACCGTCCCAATATTATTTAGAGATATTCAAATACTTTAAAGCGAATGGTGTTAATTACAGAAAGAGAGTTGACGGATATTATACAAAGCATATAAATAAACACTTAGGTAGAGAGAAAATAAATAGGACTAGAATTAAGGGATGAATCTTAAGAAGAATTTAGTTATCTTCCTTATGATTTAAAATCTTCTCCAACTTTTCATAATTATTATTATCATAAGCTTCTATAATTGGTTTATAACATCCAATAATTTGTTTTCTACTTTCTTGGAAATAGACATCCGTAGCAGATCCGCCCTCTCCAAAAGTATTCTTTATATATGAAGCAGCCCTTCTTAACACTTCTTTCTGCTGTGCTTTCTTGTCTTTATTACGATTATACTCACAAGCACGTCTAAAGTTGGTATACATATCTGCATATGCCTTATCGGAATCTTTAATAATTTTAGCAACATCACTTTTTGGTTTACCTGTAGATGCCCTATGTTCTCTTATTCCTTCTAAGATTAAATCAAAATCATCTCTAGAATATGCCTTTTTAATATCTCTATCTTTTTTGATGATTTTGTATCCATGTTTTTCATGTTCTTCTCTAGAAACAGATAGTCCTATATCATGCAATGTGGATGATACATATACAATTTCTTGTTTATCAGGGCAATATTTTTGTGAGAGTTTTAATGCAAATCTTCTTACTCCTTCCATATGGTCTCTATTATGCCCATTGTCAAAAGAGTCATACATAGATTCATATTTTGAGAGGTCAATTCTTAGTTTCATTGATGTTATTATACTATAACTGAAAATTCTATTGTAAATGGTGGACAACACTTTCAGGCATGGAACTTAGAAATCGTATCTGTTTAATAGTAATGATATAATTCAATAATAATATTTTATCCACTATAAGAATGTTTAATAAGCTTGCAGCAATTGGAATAAAGGTTATCGATTTTAATAAAGCCCTCATTTTCTATAAAGAAGTTCTTGAGCTATCAGTTCATATAGAAGATGAAGAAAACAAATTTGCAGAATTAGTTGTAGGTAATTCTCTGCTAGCTTTGCTAACAGAAGGAACACTAAAGGATATGTCTGAGAATCTAAAATTTGTAGATCATAATGAAAGTACCTTTCTATTTGCAGTAGAAGTATCCGACCTAGAGAAAACATATAAGAAACTTTTAGATAAAGGTGTTGAATTTATCCAAGTTCCTAAATCAACCTCTTGGGGACAAAAAGTTGCATATTTTAAAGATATAGAGGGATATGTTTGGGAAATATCTCAACCTTCTGAAGAGTAATGAAACTTAAAAGTATTCAAACAATACAGATAGTGTCTACTACACCTTTTGATTTTGATTCTACCTTTTTCAAACCAGATCATTTTACTACCGATGATCACGAATATCAGACAGGAGTTAGATGGCAAACAATCAATTATATGGGTGAACTTCTAGGCATAAAGTTTACTAATACAGGGGATACAGAAAACCCTAAATTAAATGTAGATGTTTTTTCTAATGAAAATCTTTCTAAGGAATATATTGAATCACTGGGAGAGGAATTAATATACAGATACAATCTTGATTTAGACCTTAATAGCTTCTATGACAGATTCAGTAACCATGAACTTCTTTCTAGAGCTGTGCATAATTTGAAAGGTATGAGACCTGGTCATCCTAGTTCTCTTTATGAATATTTAATCATTGGAATCATACTTCAAAATGCCTCAGTAAGAAGATCAATTCAGATGTTTAGAAATATGTTATCTACCTATGGAACAGAGGTTGAATTTGATGGTAAAAAGTTATTATGTATGTGGGGTGTAGGAAGGTTCCAAAAAATTGAAGAACAAGAATTGAGAGATCTCAAGATTGGATATAGGGCAAAATCTATTAAAAGATTGGATAAGGAGTTTTTTGAGAGAGCCATTAAAGAAGAGGATGTTAGGAATATGGAATTAGAAGAACAAAAGAGATTCCTTATTTCTTTGTATGGTATCGGTCCTGCTACTGTTTGGTATATTTTGTTTGATGTTTTTCATAGATGGGATGTATTTGAACATATTTCCCCATGGGAACAAAAACTATATTCTCAGCTATTCTTTAATAGAGGGTTAGAGAATCTTGCTTCTGTAGAAGAGTTATTAGATTTTATTAATCAGTTTGAAGAATATAAACAGTTAGCTGTTCACTATCTATGGGAAGACTTGTGGTGGAGAAGACATAAGGGGGAGTATATAGATTGGTTGGAGAAAGAAATAAGAGCTTAAGATGGTCATGCCCAGCGATATTAAAAAGTATGAAATTTAAACATAGAAGGAATCTATATCTAGTATTAAAAATCTAATCTGGAATTTCTTCAAAAATATCCTTAATATGGAATTTAACACTCTTCCCATCATTCAATTTTAATGCTATTTTTGGAAATGCTTCCCTATTCATAGTAGAAATATCCCAATTAACATTTTTATGCAATTTAATATATTCTTCAAAGGAAATGGGTATTACAAATTCTAAGTGATCTAATTCTGAATCGCATATCTGCTCTTCTTTAGGTTCTACTAATTCAAAGCCTAAGATTTCAAATCCATTTGACAGAAGAGGTTCATTTAATTTAAAGATGGCAACTCTCCTTCCACTAACTATATTCTCAGAAAGAAGTTCTCCGATATTTAAGCATTCCTTTTTAAGATTTTCATAGTCTAAACTAGACGATGTCTGATATCCAAAATGATCTAATTGTAAATTAGAAATATCAAAGGGAATTTGAGAGATTAAGGTTGGTATAAAGTTTGAAATATTGCTTGTAATCATATGACATTATACAAGATATTTATAATGGTGGGCTACATTAAAAGGCATGGAACTTAAAAACAGAATATCTCTTATAACAATTCTATAAAACAGCAGATTCTAAATATTTAAAACTTTTATCATTAGCATTCATACTTACATTCAAACCTACTATCATTGGTATCTGAACCATCTTATGCCCGAAATCCATATTGGCAAGAATTGGGAAAGAATAATCGCTCAATACAGAAAGAACTATTTCTTTGTGTGTGGGCTCTATTAACCCTCCTTGTGCAGTATCCTTCATGTCTACTAATTTCCCAATAAGCATACCTGAAATTACATCAAACAATCCAATATATTTAAGATGTGTTAAAGCCCTTTCTATTCTATACGAAGGTGAGTTATCTAATTCCCAAAAGAAGATACTACTTCTAAGATCTTCTATATCAGGAAAGTAAGGAGTTCCGACTAAAGAATCTAGCATACTAAGATTGCCACCAAAGAGTTTCCCTTGTGCATTTCCTTCTCTCCAAGTCTCCCATTTAGTTAGTGGTTCTATTGTCCCCAATTGTTCTGTATCACTGATTACTTTATGGAAATAGTTAAATCCTTTCTCTTTTACTTGTTCATCTGCAACTTGCCAGTAATTACCCAGTTCATATGTTAACAAACCCATATGAAATCCTACTAGTCCAACTTTTGTATAGATTGCTGAATGGATATTAGTAATATTACTAAAACCGATGAAAGGCTTAGGATTGTTAGCAATTAAATCGTAATCAAGATATTCAAGAAGTGAGATACAATCATTTCCTCCATCATGTGCAATAATTGCTTTTACTTCGGGATCTCTATACATCACGTTAATATCTTCAGCTCTTTGTTGAGGTGTGCCTGCTCTCCACCACTCTACAGCTTTAAGGTTTTTGGATTCCTTGATCTTGAAACCCATCTTTTCTAACTCAGATCTGCCTTTATTATATGATTCATAATATTCAGGTTCATTATTAGAAGGAAAAGGATATGCGGGTGCAACGACTCCTATTGTGTCTCCCTCTTTAAGTGCGAAAGGTTTAAGAGTTTTCATAAAAGTATTATACAGGAAAATAGCAATGGTGGGCGATACTAAAGTACATGGAACTTAAGAATAGAATATCTATTTACTTGAAACTAACTCTATAACATTTATATATTCCTCCAACCCCTTCGTCCATGGAATATAATCTGAAAGTTTTATTAATTCTACCCATTGTGCAGATACAACAGGGCGTTCTTCTTCCGACTTCTCATTCATAAAAAGAGGTGATTCTTGCGATTCTTTAGGAAGTTTTAATAAATACCTTAGTTGAAGATATTTTTCACCAGCCTCCTCTACCAAGTAGTATCCAAATTGGATCAGTTTGGAAATGTATGGTGATATATCTAATCCCATTTCTTCATTTACTTCTCTTACTGCTGTTTCAACATGATTTTCATCTTGTTCTGGATGTCCACCTGGGAATTGAGATTCTCCATTACTTTTTGTAACAATTGCTATCATATTATCTTTAGAAATAACCCAAACATATATCTGTTTTACTTCTAAATCTATATGCTCTGGAGATATCCGATTATTTTCATACCATGCTCTTGTTGCTCTCATAGTCAGAGTATATCAAGAAATTGAAATATGGTGGGCGATATTAAAATGCATGTAACTTAAAAATAGGCTCTTTGTTGACTTATTTATTAATAATATCTAATAAATCAGATGTCACTTTTTCAACTTGTTGTTCTCCATCAACTATATAATCAACAAGGTTTTGTTTTTTGATAATCCTTTGGTATTCAACCATATCCTTTAAATATTGTTCTAAGTTATCATATCCCTTGTTTTGCCTCTCAATATTTCTCTTCTTCAAAACATCCAAACTCACTTGTAACTGAACAATCTTAAAGCCCTTCTCTCTAGCTTCTTCTAATTGTTGAATAGAGAAATACCAGGAATTTGTGAAGAAAATAATTTCAGACTTACTTAGTATTAAGTTAGCTACTTTGGGAAAGAGGATATTATTTTTATATTCAGTATCTAATGGGAATACTCCATCATTTATCATTGTTAATTCTTCATCTGCTTCAGAGACTGGTAAGTTCGTAATAGATCTTAGACGTTTTATTAGGGTTGTCTTCCCAGATAGGGAGGCTCCTAATTATAATAGTTTTCTTCATATATGTAATTCTATCAGAAAATTTGGTAATGGTTGGCGATACTAGACTCTAACCTATTTATTTCACTTCCATTTATTTTTTTATCTCTCCTTGTTCCTCTTCCCACACTAATTTCCCTCCTAATCTCTCAAAATGTTTAAATCCTACAGATATTCTATCAATAGGTTTTACACTTAGCTTACTCTTCACTTGCCACTCATCATTTTTTATATTAAATGGCTCTGGAGGAAGTATGTATAAAGTTCCAGTATTATTCTCCATATATGGTTTCCATATTAAGGGTATTTCTGCTTGTATATGTCCATCAAGACTTGTTTTTACCCACATAGTCCGACCCAAAAGATTTTCTGGAACATTATCTGTACCTAAAAGGCTAAATATACAAGCCTCTGGTATTGTACTTGCAAATACAGCACAATCAATATTAAAAGTATTAGTAATATCTACATCACTACTCTGTTTAGGTTCAAGTATATCTAAATCGCTTTTTGGAGAGCCATGAAAAAAGTATCCCTTCTCTTTGTATTCCAATATTTTAGAAATTGTATCTTCAAAAGATTCAGTATTCTCAAAATCCATAAGTTATTTTACAAAAATTTAGGGTAACAATCTAACATAAAAAAATGGGCGATACGGGACTCGAACCTGTGACCTCCACAATGTCAATGTGATGCTCTAACCAGCTGAGCTAATCGCCCTTGTAATTTGTATTTTATCCTGAAACTCTCCCTTTATCAATCTTCTTTAGATAAATCAGACAATGCTGTATACTGAATTAATTCAAATAATCCCCAATGTTCTTTTTCTTCTTCAGGTATTACACTGTCTCTCTCAGACCTAATAATTGTTGGATCAATTTCTCCCTTAATAGATATTGAAAGAGAAGAAACATTCTCTGGTAAAAAGTGTATTAAAGCATCAGTACACTCTTGAAGAGCAACATAATCTTTCTCTTTAAGGCACCTATCAATTTCTCCTAAAAATGGTCCCATTAACAATCCCTTTTCAGATTTAGGTCCCCCAATGCGCTCTGAAAGGTTAGATAAATATTTATTTAGGTTTTCTACTTTTTCCATTTTAATAATTACTGATTTATCTCTTACTAATTACTTTATCTATTAATCCATACTCTTTTGCTTCTAAAGCTGTAAAGTATTTATCCCTATCTGCATCTTTTTCAATCTGTTTAATACTCTGACCTGTTTGTTTAGCTAACATCTTGTAAAGCTGTTCTCTTGTTTTAATAATCTCTTGAGCTTCTATAGCTATATCACTCGCTTGACCCTCTACCCCTCCAATAGGTTGATGAATATGTATTTTACTATTAGGAAGAGCAAACCTTTTTCCTTTAGCACCATGTGCAAGTAGTAAAGATCCCATAGATGCAGCGAGTCCTACTGCAATTGTAGATACATCACATGTAATGTAATTCATCGTGTCCAGTACAGCCATACCAGCATTTATTTCTCCTCCAGGGGAATTTATAAACATCTGAATCTCTTTATCAGGGTTTTCTTTCTCTAAAAATAATAGCTGTGCAATAACAGTATTTGCCATACCTGTTTCAATTGGTCCACCTAAAAATACAATCCTATCTTTAAGTAATCTCGAATATATATCATATGCTCTCTCTCCACCACTATCTTTTTCAATTACAGTCGGAATTAAGTATGACATTTTTAGTAAGTATTAATACTTTAATTATGACTATCTAAATACTCTTTACCTAACACCTCTTCAATGAATAATCTAAATGCTTTCTCTTTCCTTTCTACTTTCATAATGTACTCTCTCCATTGAGGATTACCAAAAACAGATTTGTCTGCATTAGGTTGACTCTTTTTTATACTCTCAATCTTTTCTTCTAGTTCTTCATTAGTCACAGTTACTCCCTTTGTATCAGCGTAAAGGGTTAGAAATACATCTGCCTCTATTGCTTGCTTAGAATCCATTAACCATAGCTCTCTCATCTTCTCAATAGTAATATCATTAGCTTTCAAAAAGTCATCTATACTAACACTCCTACTCTTCATATCATCGTTAAAAGCCTTTTCTCTTTCTTGTGCCTCAAAGTCAATTGCAGGTTGAGGTATTTCTATTTTTGATTCAGTTATTGCTAACTTTAAAGCCTCTTCTTGTAATTTATGCATTTGATAGTGATCTTTTTGTATTTGTAAAGCATTTTTAATTTTAACTCTTAGATCTTGGAGATTGTTAACTTCTGGGGCTTTCAAAAGGTCCCCTACTTCTTTTGCCCATTGGTCTCCTACCTCTTTACTTTTTGTTTTTTGTGATTGTTTTAACTCCTCAATTGCGCCATCTATTTCTTTCTCTTCTACAGTAAGAGTACCTTTTTTGACCTTTACTTTCTTTAAATCACCTAATGAAAATTTTGGCATTGTTGTTACAGTAACTGTGAAAGGGATATCCAACCCATCCAGTATCTTTGGGATTTCTTTGTACTGAGGTGGAGCAATTGGTTCAAGTTTTTCCTTTGAAATAGCAGTATTAATATACATTGGAGCAAGTCTTTCAAAAGTTTCAAATTTCACAACCTCTTTTACCTGATTACTTATTAAATTACTTGGTACTTTCCCTTTTCTAAATCCTTTAATATCTAAATCTTTTGAGTAATCCCTAAGCATTAAGTCATAGGAATGTTTAAAGCTGTCTGCTGGAATATTGATATTTAATTCAATTGTGTGTTCATTAATATCTTTTCTTGTATATGGGGTATCCATTTAATATGTATATGAAATTAAGAAAGTATTGTATTTTATGTATTTTTGTACAATTTGTCCAGTTTNNACTCTACTATCTGTGACAATATATGTGTACACTGTATCGGATTGTTTTACCTCTATTCTGTCTCCTACTTTTACTTTATCTAAATTAAAGAAAGTATCTTTGTTAGGAGGTAGTTTTGCATATCTATGACCAATTATGACTATATTTCCCTTCTGTCCAGGTAAATTAGATGTTGGGAAGTGCCAAAAACCTTTATTCATTGTTGTAGATTCTAGACCTTCATAGATATCTCCCTCAACCTCAATGGAATTGATAGAAATCTTTGTATTTAACTCCTCTAATATTTTTCTGTCTAATATGGTATCTTCTCCTAAACTCTCCTCTATACTCTGGCCTGTTGTATTAAGAGTTGTTACACCTAGAATTTTATCTCTGGTTGGTACAATGATTGTTAATATTTGGAATACTATTTCTCCTGCACTTCTTGGTACATCGAATCTTTTTATAGGTCCGATTACTTTATTGTAATTTGGATATATCACAAAGTACACAACAGGTAGAAGTATTATCATTATTAATACTGTTGTTATTATACTTTTGAGTAGCTTGTTCATACCCATATTCTATCAGTTACAAGAGTATCTTGCACTATTTCTAATTTTGTTTTATGCTATTGGGTATGAGGTATATAAATTATTATATAGGTTAGAGTGGCAAAAAAGAAAGATACAAAAAAATCTACCCACAAATATACAGATAGTAGTATGAGAAGCAAGGTTGAAATTAAACAACCTCTATCTTCAAATCAAGAAAAAATTTCTAGATTAGTAGGTTCTGTATTTATAGGTTTAGGTGTTTTACTTGTAGCATTTGGAGTTTTCTCATATATAAAGTATAGAGAGGAGCCACTGCTTAACCCTGAACTTGAGGCACCAATATTGGAGGAAGTGACTTCAATTACAAATGGAGAAACAATTATGGTAAAGGGGAGTGCAAATGGATATGACAATGTATTTATATATATTGACGAAGAGAAGGTTGGAGAGACAAAGGTAAATGAAGAATCTAAATTCTCTTTTGAACAGGCTTTAGAGACAGAGGGAGAGTACATGGTAACAGTAGCTGGAGTAAAAGGATTTCCAAATAGGTATATATCTCCAAAATCAGAAAGTATGATTTCCATAATTGATAGAAGCGCTCCTAACCCAGATATGGTTACTTTCAAGTATGGAGAGGAAACTAACAAGGATACTTTCATACTTGTAGGTACAACAGAACCAGATGCAACAGTAGAAGTTAAAAGGGGTACGCAAAGCTTTGAGGCAGTAGCTGATGCAAGTGGGAATTTTAGAATTGAGGGAGTAGCTTTGGATGAAGGTAAGAACGTTTTCTCTGTATACATAGAGGATTTGGCAGGGAACAAAGTTTTACTTGATGAAAAAGTGAGAGTTGCTTACTCTCCAAGTGGTAGTGTAAATGGAGATGCAGTTGTAGACTCAAATATTCCTCAAGCTGCAGGTACATTTGATCAATTAATTGGAAACAATTTAATGATGTTGTTCGGGATTCTTGCTTTAATGGCTTTTTTGGGTAGTTCAACATTTGTTTATTTCAAGAATAGAAGGTAAAAGAAGAAGAATTTTGAAATTGAAAGGGAGGTTTATCAGCCTCTCTTTTTTTTCTCTGTAAAAAGATATAGTATTGTTGATATAATAAAATATATAAATATATTATTCATCAATATGATAAAAGTGTTAAATATAAATAACGAAGAAGAAAAAAGAGAAAATCCATTTAAGGAGTTGGCTGAAATTCAGAGAATAAAAAGTTCAACTCAGACTAAAAAACCTGTTTTTAAAATTGAGTTCTCTTGGAAGTTAATAGCTTTAGTTTTAGGAATAATTGCAATTGTGCTTTGGGGTAAACAGATACTAACGTTATTTGTATTCCTGTTTTTGAGCGTTGTTATTATGTCAGCAGTTTTACCAATTGTAAAATGGCTTCAGCAAAGAAAGATACCTAAGGGGTGGGCTATTGCTATAACATATTTTTTAGGATCTATCTTAATTTTAGCTTTAACCGCTCTAATAGCTATTCCATTCATAAATCAGCTTAGTAAGTTGGGAGAGAGTATCCCCATATGGATTAAAAGTTTTACATCAGGTATTCATGGTTTTAGTATTGGTTCTATTACTATAGATTCAACAGTAATAAATAGTACTATTTTAGGATGGTTTGAGAAATTATCATCTGTTGATAGCTTTGGAAATATTGCAACTGCAGTTGGAGGGGTATTCGGATGGTTTTCCCTTTTTCTTGCAGCAGTTGTATTCTCTGTATACTTAGTTATTGATCATAGCAAGGTACTAGATTTGGGACTTATCAGAATAATCTCTGATGAAAAGAGAGAGAGGGTGAAAAAGTTAGTTTTAGATTTAGAGAGTAAGTTAGGGAAATGGTTACTTGGTCAAGCGGTAGTAAGTACCATAGCTGGGACTGTATTAGGATCAATATTGGCCATATTTGGTATTCCTTTTGCTCTTCCAATGGGTGTGTTTGTTGCTTTACTTTCAGCCATTCCTTCCTTAGGTGCAACAGTTTCTTCAATACCTCCACTTTTAATAGCGTTGATAGCTAATGGACCTTTAAGTGCTTTTCTACTTCTTCTGATATTTTTACTCTATCAGCAAATTGAAAACAACTTCATAATTCCAAAGGTAATGGGAAATGCTGCAGGTGTTAAACCAATACTTGTACTCTTTTCAGCTATTACCTTTTTAATTCTTTTTGGAGTATGGGGTGCAATACTATCTGTTCCTGCAATAGTGATTTCAAAGATATGCTATGAGTTTTATATCGACTTGCAAAAAATTGAGGCGAAAGGTAGCATTAATTAGATAGATAATCTTAACTGCTCAGTTATTCATGTACGAAGAGTCATTAAAAAGTAAAAGAGCTGTATATTTTTGGGAGGACCATATGTATAGTAAGCTAAAAGAATCTACTGTCGGAAGAAAAGGCCTTTCACTCTTTGAACTTAAAGATATGGATATCCCTATTCCAGATTTTTTTGTAATATCATCATCTCTGTTTGACAAATTTGTTTCTCAGACTCTTTTTAGAGATGCAAATGAATTAATTCAGAAAGGTAAGAACCCAGATGAGTCTGATGTGTACAAAGCTTTGTACAAAACGAGTTTTGAGCAATCGGATGTTGAAGAAATAATGTCTGCATACGCAAGAATCTCTGGTTTTACAGACACTTGGGTGTCAGTAAGATCTTCTGTTGTATTTCCATCAAATCCAGAAGTATCGTTTTCTGGTGTGTTTTCTACAGAATTGAATGTAAGAGGAGCAAAAAATATTTTGGATTCAATCAAAAGAATATATGCATCCTTGTTTACAGATGATGTTGTTGCCTACGCATCTTCTAAAGGAATTAATTTGGCTGATGTTAAGCTTGCAGTTGTTGTTCAAAAGATGGTTCAAGCAGAAGTATCTGGTGTTGCATTTACTCTCGATCCAATAACTCAAGATCCTACCAAGTTAAGTATTGAAGCCGTATATGGACTTGGGGATTCAATCTCTTTAGGAGAGCTTACACCTGATACATATCTTCTAAATAAAAAGGATTTAGAGGTTTTAGAAAAGAAGATATCTCCACAAGAGTGGATGAAAATTAGAGTTTTAAAGAGTAGCTCAACACAAAAAGATGGTACAGAAAAAGTTACAATCTCTGGAGCATGGAGTCATAGGCAGAAAGTTGAGGATAGATATCTTAAGGAGATAGCAAAGATATCTTTAATTGTTGAAAACAAATTGAGAAAAGCTCAAAACATAGAATGGGTAATGTCTGGGGGAAAAGTATGGATATTACAAAGCAAGGATCTTTATGAAAGGTATGTCCCAGACCAAATTAAAGTTGAAAATGCAAAAAGTTTTGATACATTGGGAGAGGTGTTAAAATGGGGATTAGAGAAATATCAAGGTATTGGAATACTCCAGGACAAGGCCGTATTGAACGCTCAAAAGATTGTGCAAGGGAACAGGCATGAATACACTCCATTTACAGAGAAGTTGATTTCTACTGCAAAGGGTATTGTAAGAAGAGAGAAAGAAGTTGAGAACAGGGAGATAAGTGATATTAACGATTTCATTTTGAAAGGACTTGGAGCTAGCTTTGGTGTTGTAGTTGGGAATATTAAGATTATTGAGAAAGGAAGTAAAGTAGCTATTAACAAAAAAGATATCCTTGTTGTAAAGGAATTCTCCTCCGAAATGGAGTCTCTCATTATTAACTGTGGTGGTGTAATACTTGAAACAGGTGGGATAACTAGTGATACTGCTATACTTTGTAGAGAGTTTGATATACCAGCAGTAGTAGGTGCAAATGGTGCATCCTCTCTGTTTAAAGATGGTCAACTTGTTAGATTGGATGGTAATACAGGGAGTATATATGTTGAGAAAGTCTCTTCCCCTACTCCTACTGTTTCTCATCCTGTTGTCCAAGCGTACAAACAGGAGAGTCTTTCTAGTATTGATTTTCTTAAGACAGAGCAGTCTGACCAAAGATCTGTTACGGAATTGAAAGAAGAGAAAGGGTATATGATTCCTCATGATATGAACCTACCCCCTTGTGCTACAAAGGTGTTTGTAAACGCTACAGAGGATATAGGTAAGCTTGTGGATGTAGTTGGTAACTCCCATGGATTGGTATATGTTGATCTGGATAGAATACTTTTAGAAAATGGTAGGCATTTACTTGCATATGTAGAAGAGAAAAAGTTTGTTGAATACTCAAAAGAGATTTCAGAAAAAATATGTGAATATGTTGATTTAGCAGAGGGTAATCAGGTTGTACTAGCTATTGGGTGTTCACGAGTTTCACAGTTTAGAGAGTTAACGAAAGGTAAACAGTTTGAAAACAGTGAATTAGAAGATTCAGCTAATGGTCTTGCTCATTACCTTGATAACAAGGAGTTGTTAAACAGGGTAATAAAGATAGTTAGAAGGGTAAGGAATATAAATAAAAGAAGGAATTTGGATGTAGGTATATACTCCCCAATGAACGCTTCTGCTATGACGGAATTTAAAAAGAGTCTTTTGGCTGGAGGCTTAAGAAGAACATCATCCTTTAGAATATATGCCATACTTGATAATCCGACCGATGTAATACTTGCAGATGAGATACTTGATGTAAAGATAGATGGAGTGATTTTAGATATGCCTAGGATTGTTAAAGTAATGCAAGGTCTTAAGTATGATGACACAAAAACTAAGTATGACCTTGCAACAAACAGCTCTCTAAAGGTTGTTGACGCTGTTTGTGATATATCTAAGTCTCCTTCAAAAGAGGTTGTTGTAATAGCACAGGATAGTAAGGATTTAGTTAAGTACTGTGTCCAAAAGGGAGTATATGGTGTTTCTGTTTTACCAAGTAGTGTAAAGGATATTCGTAATACAGTATCCCAAGAGGAAGCGAAGATTATATTGAAGAAAAAATAACCATTTATTAATGCATATAGTTTTCACTATCAAATCTTTTGTATAATAGGGGATGGAACTTGATATTAAACAAACACCGATGATGGATCAGTATCTTAGATTTAAGAAACAGTATCCTGACAAGATAGTACTTTTTCGAATGGGTGACTTCTTTGAAACATTTGGAGAAGATGCAAAGATTGCATCTAAGGTTTTAAATATCACACTCACAGCCAGAGACAAGAGTAGTAACCCTACTCCACTTGCTGGGTTTCCCCATAAAGCAATTAATCAGTATTTACCTAAGTTAGTAAAAGCAGGTTACTGTGTTGTCATAGTTGACCAGTTAGAAGATCCAAAATTAGCTAAGGGTATTGTCAAAAGAGGTGTAACAAGAATAGTTACTCCAAGTACAATAGAAGATTTGGATTTAGTAAAGAGTAACTTCATGTGTTCATTTTGTAAAATTAAAAATGAACTAGGAGCTACCCTTTGTGACATTTCTACTGGAGAGACAACTTGGATATATACAAAGTACAGTAAGAAAAATATTGAAAGCATTTTGGCATCCTTTGATCCAATGGAAATTTTACTTCTAGAGAATGAAAAAGAGTTACAATTCCCAACTATTCCTGTTCAGTTTCTAAGCAAAGGACTGGGAAATATCCAGTATGCACAAGAGATATTAAAGGAGTTTTTTAATATATCAGATACAAAATCTTTAGGCTTAGAAGATGAAGCTTCTGCAATATGCTCCATAGCAATGATTTTGGAACATATCCGAGATACCCAACTAATGATACCCTCTCATATTAAAAAACCAAGAAGGAAGAATTTAACATCAAATATGATATTGGATAGGGCAACTATTCGAAATTTAGAACTGGTGACTAATTCATACACAGGGGAGATACAGGGCTCTCTTTTTGGAGTAATTGATAGTACATCTACTCAAATGGGTAAACGATTGCTTTACTCATGGATATTGAATCCCCTAATTGAGAAAAAAGGTATAGATGAGAGGATAGATATAGTGGATCTATTCTTCAGAAACAAGGATATCCTTTTTGAAAGTAAAGAGATACTTTCTGATGTTAGTGACATAGCGAGGATTGTTGGGAAAATTGGACTATTAAGAGCAAATGGAAGAGATATTAAAGCTTTACAAATATCTTTGGAAAATATATCTAAATTAAGAAATACACTCTCTACAATACCAGAGATGTCTAAGGAGTTAGAAAAGTATGCACAGTTTCTTGAGAGGTTGATAGAGAGGATAGATATTTGTATTGTTGACTCTCCACCCCCTACTATCTTGGAAGGAGGAATTATTAAATCTTCATACAACAAAGAGATAGAGCAGTTAAGAGCATTGACTGGTGATAGTAAGGGATGGATTAAGGAGTTTGAAGAGAACGAGAAAAAGAGTACAGGAATTGGGAGTTTAAAGATAGGGTATAATAGAGTGTTTGGATATTACATTGAAGTTACGAAAACACATCAAGAGAAAGTACCACAGCGATATATTAGAAAACAGACTCTAGTTAACTGTGAGAGATATATTACTCAGGAGTTAAAAGAGAAGGAAGATGTTATTCTTAATTCACAAGAGAGGTTGAATGAATTAGAGTTTAAACTCTTTGATGAATTTAGGAAATCATTAATTCCAGACATACCTACATTACAAGAGATTTCAGAGTATATATCTTACATAGATGTTCTTTGTGGATTTGCAAAAATATCAATAGAAAGAGAGTATTGTAAACCTAAAATATATGACATGGGGGAAAAGGATGGCCTTATACTTATTCAGGATGGGAGGCACCCAATAGTTGAGATATTTAATGAAGGAGAGTTCATATCTAATGATACCCATTTAGACTTTAACAATTTCTCAATGTCTATACTCACAGGCCCTAATATGTCTGGAAAGTCAACATATATTAGGCAGGTTGCAACCTTAGTTTTGCTTGCACAGATTGGATGTTTTGTTCCTGCCAAGAGTATGGAGATATCTTTGGTAGATAGGATATTCACAAGAGTTGGAGCATCAGATGATCTTTCGCGAGGAAGAAGTACTTTTATGGTAGAAATGGATGAAGCTGCAAATATTGTTAACAATGCAACAAAGTACAGCTTAATTGTACTAGATGAGGTGGGGAGAGGAACCAGTACATATGATGGCGTTAGTATTGCATGGGCACTAGCAGAGTATCTGGTTAATGATCTAAAATCTAGAACACTTTTCGCAACTCATTATCATGAGTTACTTAAACTTTCCGAAAAGATTCCAGACAGAGTTAAAAATTACAATGTACTTGTTCAGGAGGATTTAACTGAGGGTAGTGTAATATTTCTAAGAAAAATTGTTGAGGGTGGAACTGACAGAAGTTATGGAATATATGTTGCCAAAATGGCTGGATTACCAGAGAAAGTTATCACCAGGGCTAATGAGATTTTGGAAAGTTTTGAACAAGAGAAAATGTTTTCTAATGAGAACCAAATTAGAGAGGGAGAGATATCTAGTAAGAAAAAAATGGATGGAGATACAGTTCAAAGTACATATCAATTTCCTCTTTTTATGGCGAAAGATTCCGAGATAGAAAGAGAAATACAAGAGATTGACATAGATAATCTTACTCCCATGGATGCTCTTAACAAGATTTCACAGTGGAAAAAAGGAATTTAAGTCCTAATGTTATATCCAAAACCATATTTACATTTTAGTATGTCATATCCTGTTTGAAAAAGTATCTTCTTTTTTAATCTCCCTACTCCAACCACTATATTCTTTCTTTTTATCTCCTTTGTATATTCTATTGCAAGATATTTTTCAAATTTAGTCATATCACAATAGCCATTATTATTTATTAAGTAATTCAAAAATAGTGATTCAAATGGGGTTAGGTTTATTTTTACACTTTTAATATATATTTCCATTTGGGATGGTATGTAATGTATATATTGGAATGTTTTTACTTCAACTACAACCACAGGGTGGGTATAAAATAATATGTTAATTAGGGGATTATACTTTTGTTATGATATCTTTTGTATGATATCTTCTTTCTTAATTAAGAACATCTCACGACTTTTCATATCTTTTAATTGCACAACACCTTTTTCTATTTCATCTTCACCAAGTATTACAACCCATGGAATACCCATTTTATTAACATATTTAAGTTGATTAGAGAGTTTCGAATGAGTAATTTGTTGTAGTGTGTTTATACCATTATTTCTTAAATATGAAGCTAAAGAAGTTGTCTGAGAGTAAAGAGATTCATCCATTAAACATACAAACACCTTGATATCATTATTGTACTGAGGAACAAGGTTATACGATTTAATATAGTCAAGGGTAGTTGTATCTCCCCATCCAATTCCGAATGCAGCTATTTTTTTCTCACCAAATATTTCAAGTAAATTATCATATCTACCTCCACCAAACAGAGCTCTAGGATTGCCCTCTTTTCCAATATCATACATTTCTATTACAGTGCCAGTATAGTAAGCTAAACCTCTAACAATATATGGTGCAAATATGACATTGTTAATGGAAAGCTTTTTTAGTTCTGTAAATAATTCAACCAACTCTTTGGCTCCTTTTGATTTCTCTTTGATACTTTCTAAATTTTGTATATTCCAACTGAGGTACTCCATAACAGAGGAAACCTGCCCATCAGAAAGGGAAAGTTCTTTTAGATAGTTTGGGAAATCGGTAGTGGGAATTTTTAAGTAGTTATCTAGAGCTCTACCTAATTTTGGTTTAATATCATCGTTAATTTGTAAAATCTCATCAAAAAGATATTCAAGTAAGTACCTATTATTTATTCTTAGCTCATATGTACCTAAAGGAGCTTTAAGCTCTTTCATTACATCAAGTACATACTGTATGATTTCTATTTCAGCAGAAAGAGTCTCAACACCCAATATATCAATATTTAATTGTGAGAACTCCCTCTTTCTTCCTTTCTGAGGTTTCTCATACCTGTAATACCTTCCAATATTAAACCACCTTATCGGTATTGTAATCTCATTTCTTTTTGAAGCAATCATTCTAGCTAGAGAAGGAGTCATCTCTGGTCTGAGTGCTATCTCTCTCCCCCCTTTATCTGTAAAGCTATACAGCTGATTATTTCCTAATTCCTCTCCAGATTTTACTCTGTACAAATCGGCATCTTCAATTAAGGGAGTGTCATACTCTTCATATCCATACCTTTTTGCTACTCTACTCCATGTATCAAAGAGATAATTTCTTGCATACATATCTTTTGGGTACCAATCATCTGTCCCTTTGTAAGGTTGTTTTGATAGTCTTGTATTTATCATCTCCAATTATATCACCTCCTTTGTTGTGTTGAATATTAAGGATATATAATATATATTAGAAAGATTGTATCATATATATACACAAGTTTATGAATTATAGTATGTCAGCAAGAAAACCCAAAAGATTTGGTAGCAGGAAAGTCATTACGAAAAGACCAACCTCTTTAAGTAGCTATAACCGATTGAAGATGTATAACAGTAGGAATATTAAAAAGGGTAAAGGTAAAACAAGATCTCCGAAAAGTGTATTTCCGTACAAGGGGAAAACACGTAAGTTTAAAAAATTCCTGTATATTGTTGTTGGAATTTTCTTTTTTGTTGGCTGTTTAGCTCTAATAATTGGAGGTGTATACCTTAAAAACTTACAAAACTCCTTACCATCTCCAGACGAATTAGTTGAAAGAACTTCTGACCAGAGTACTAAGATATATGATAGGAATGGTGTTTTGCTCTATACAATATATGGAAATCAAAATAGAGAGTTTGTTTCAATTGAAAATATTCCTGAGTATACTAAGTGGGCTCTACTTGCTGCAGAAGACATTGAATTCTACCAGCATAAGGGTTTGGATTATGCAGGTATTGCAATGGCTGTTATACAAAACTTTACAAAAGGAGAGGTTGTAAGAGGTGCTAGTACTATAACTCAGCAGTTAATCAAATCTACCCTCCTTTATGACATATTAGGAGAGCAAGCGTATGAGCAGAAATATTCAAGGAAGATAAAAGAAATTTTGATTACAATACAGGTTGAACAATCGTTTACAAAAGATCAGATATTGCAAATGTATATGAATGAAATACCTCTTGGGGGTGTAAATTACGGTTTTCAAGCTGCTTCTAAAGCATATTTTGGGAAGGATGTTAAGGATTTAACCCTTGCTGAGAGTGCACTAATTGCGGGTTTAATACAGAGCCCTGGTGTTTACTCACCTTTGTTTGGAAGTAATCCTGAGTTGGCAAAGGTCCGTCAGACATATGTTTTAGATCAAATGTTAAAGCACAAAAACCTAACAGGTGTAACTGAAGAAGAAATTAATCAAGCTAAAGAGGAGGATCTAATATATACGAGTAAAATGATAGATATTAAAGCACCTCATTTTGTTTTCTATGTAAAGCAACTATTAGAGAAAGAGTTTGGTATTGAGAGGGTTGAAAGAGGGGGATTAAGTGTCACTACATCACTTGATTATTCAATTCAAGAGATTGCTGAAGATGAAGTTGTTAAGGGGATTAAAAAGAATGGGCTACCAAAGAAAGTTAACAATGGAGCGGCTGTAGTTATGAACCCCAATACTGGAGAGATTCTGGCAATGGTAGGCTCTGTTGATTATTGGGATGTTGATAATCCGAAGGTAGATGGGAATGTAAATATAACGACAAGTAATAGGCAGGTTGGTTCTTCAGCAAAGCCCTATGTATATCTTACTGGTTTTGGTAGAGGCTTTTCTCCTGGGACATTAGCTCCTGATATTCCAATGAGTTTTGGTAAATATACACCTAAAAACTGGGATGGTGCTTTCGAGGGAATTGGGACTGCTAGAAGAAATCTTGGTAGATCAAGAAATCTTGCAGCAGTATATACACTCCAGATGGTTGGAGTAGATGCGTTCTTACAGGTAACTGAAAAATTGGGTATTACTACTCTTAAGAATAAAGCAGACTATGGATTAGCATTAGCTTTAGGTGCAGGAGAGATGAAAATGTTAGAACATACCGCAGCCTTTGGGGTCTTTGCCAATGAGGGTATAAAAAACGATACAGTATCAATACTAAAAGTGCAGGATTCAAAGGGTAATATTTTGAAAGAGACTCTATTTGAGGGAGGTACACGTGTAGTTGATGAAAAAGAGATATATCTACTTAACTACATACTTTGTGACTTAGGAGGGCATGGAGATAGGTTAGGTATTGGTAATTCTAGAGTAAAAGGTGTGAATGTTTGTTTTAAGACCGGAACTACAGATGGTCCTAAGGATTTAACAACTATGATGTATCACAAGAATTTGGTGGTTGGAGTTTGGGCCGGAAACAATGATAATACGAAAGTACCAGGAGCATATGGATCAACAGTACCTCTACCAATAGCATATGCTATTACAAATAGGTTAGCAGATAGGTTTAAACCAGAGTTATTTACCAGACCAGCGGGGATAGTTTCTGGCACAGTTTGTAGAGATACAGGGGGAACACCTGCAGAGGGAGTAAATTGCGACAAGGAGGCAACAGTATATATCGCTGGAAGAGCTCCTCAGGTTGACAACAGAAAGATTGTTACTGTTTGTACATCAAACAGTATGATTCCGAGTAATTTGAGTTTAGCTCAGAAGTATGGATTGGTTGAAGATCGAGTTTTAATTACTTTTGAGATAGAGAATAAATTACAGCAGGCAACATATCAGAAGTACTTAATTGAACATAATAAATATTTCTTCACAGAACCAGCAACTGCTGTTTGTCCACTTCCATTGGGGCCAAATAATGAACCTGTGGTTGAAATAGACTCTCCTTTAGAAGGATCTATATTTAAAAAAAGTGTAACCATAGCTATAAGTGGAACTACTAGACAACTGGAAACTATAGTTGAATTTGTAGTTTCAATAGATGGAGTCCCTATACCTAGCGTTGTATGGAGTGAATCACAGTACTCAGTTAGTAAGGAGCTTGCTTCCCTGTCATCAGGAACGCATACTCTATTAGTTACTGCAAAAGATAACTATGGAAAAGTTGGTACAAAATCTCTTACTTTTAAAATTGAAGAAGAGGAAGTTATAGTACCTGATGTTCAGGGGGTTAGAAAGAAGCTTTAAATATATCTATTTAAATGTCTTTGTTTTTTCTTCAATCTTTTCCTTTATTTTTTCAAACTCTTGATCTGTTAGTGTCTTTTCGTTATGCTCGACACTTACTCTTAAGGTTATATTTTTTGTATTATTATCCTTTTGATATATATCAACACACTCTATACTTCCAAATCGCTCTTTTGTATTAATGACTTTTAAGACACTCTGCTTTAGGTCAATATATTTCGTACTGTTTAAGAGCGTAAAACATATATCTTGGGTAATGGATGGGTACTTAGATTTATGTAAAGAACCACTGTTGTTTGACACAAGTGGTAATATCTCATCAAGATTAATTTCAAAAGCACCAGTAAATACAGGAAGCTTGTAACTATTTTTAACCTTTTCGTCTATATTCCCTATTACACCAAGGATAGTAGTCTTACCATCCTTTACATATTTTATTAATGCAGCTTGGTTGCTATTAAAAGAAGGGATAATGTTTTTTATCCATATAGGTAGGTCTAGCTCTGAGCTATCTGAAATTAAATCATAGCTTAACGAATTAATTCCAAGTGTATGAAGCACTTTTTCAAGATATCTCATAACTTGATAGAAAGAACTTCCATTTATGATATTTTCTTTCGAACAGAACAATAAACAAAGATGCCAATCTTCTTTTGGTAACTGGAAATTATCCATATATCCTTTCTGATGAGGAATATTAAATTCGTAGATACAAAATGGGGAGATATTTTTTAAGATATTTATTTTTGCTTTTTCTAAATGAGAAAGAAGAATGGATGTTCTCATAAATTCCAAATCAGGAGAGAGTGAGTTTTTAATGTGATATGCAAGATTGGGATCTTGGTTTGAGCTATATATTCCATCCTTACTTGTAAAGCTGTAGGTGTCTAACTCATTGCATCCTGAATTAGAGAGAATAGATCTAATTCTACTTTTTAGTTTAATCTCTTTATTCTCTTTTGTTGCAGATAGCTCTCTGTAGGGTAATTTAGGAAGAATGTTTTCATATCCGTATATTCTTCCTATATCTTCATATATATCTTCTGGGATATATATGTCCGTTCTAAAGATTGGGGGTAGTAGTGTAAGATATTCTACGTCTTCTCCAGATATTTGGTATTCTAGGTTTGTAAGTATTTTCTTTATCTCCTCTTTGCCTAGATTTGTACCAAGATGAATATTCAATTTGCTAATAGAGAGAGATATACTTTTTTGAAGTAGTGGCTCAGGGTATATATCTATGATATTACTTGCAACTGTGCCCTTTGCATACTCTTGAATTAAGCTAATAGCCTGAAGAAGAATTGGTAGACAGAAGTAAGGATGCTGTCCTTTTGTGTATCTTGTTACAGCCTCTGTAAATATACCTAACTCCATGGAGGTTTTACGGATAGAAAATCTATTAAAATTTGCACTCTCAATTATTATCCTCTTTGTGTTAATGTCTATTTGTGTATCCATTCCCCCTATTACACCAGCTATTGCAATTGGATTTGTTGAATCAGCAATAACTAAATTGTTAGCATGAAGTTGTATAGTATTCCCATCTAATGTAAAGATTTTTTCTCCCTCCTGTGCTGTCCTAACTGTAATATGTGCATCCCCTTTACCATTAATATCTTTTGATACTAATTTGTCATAGTCAAAAGCATGTAAGGGTTGTCCTGTTAAAATGGAAAGGTAGTTAGTAATATCTACAATGTTGTTAATAGGCTTTATGTTGGATTTAATAAGGAGAGATTTTAACCATACAGGAGAATCTATAATAGAGATGTTATCCATTGAAACACACATATATCTTGGACAGAGATTTGAAGCATTATTTACAACGGTAATTGGTAATTTCTCTTTTTTGATATCAATATCTACTACTTCTTTCCTATACCAACTAGGACTAACAAAAGCTATGTTTTGAGCGGCAGATATCTCTCTTGCTAATCCTAATATTCCAAAGAGATCTCCTCTGTTTGTTAATGCCTTGTTTTCGATATCGATTACGATATCGTTTAATTCATAATACTGAGCAAAAGACATTCCTACCCTTGCTTGGGAATCTAAAACCAGTACCTCTGTATGATTAGGTCCTATATTTAACTCTCTTTCTGAACATAGCATCCCATTTGATGTAATACCCCTCATATTCACTGCCTTAATCTTTGTACTTTTGGCTGTTCCATATGTGTATGGAACTACATATCCAGGTTTAATATATGCTACTTTATCTCCGACATTTAATGTTTTGTCTCCAGCAACTACTTGAATATCTTCTGGTTGTCCAATATTAATTTTGTATACACCTAATTTGTCAGCATTGGGGTGTTCCTCTTTTGAGAGAATCTGTGCAACATATATACCTTCATACATTTTAGATAGATCAGTATATCCTTCAACTTCACCAACTTTTGTAGAGAGGATATTTAGAACACTTTCTAAATTTAGATTGCACTTAACATACTGTTTTATACTTGTTAATGGTAGTTTCATATATATTAAAATTGTCTCAAGAAATTAATATCTCCATCTCGTAACTTCCTAATATCGGTTATACCTCTTTGAATTGCTGTTAATCTATCCAAACCAACGCCCCATGCAAAGCCTGTGTATATTTGGGGATCAATTCCTCCAGCAGTTAAGACATTTGGGTGAATCATTCCACACCCCATTAATTCTATCCATCCCTTATTCCCACAGGTACTACAGCCCACTTTATCGCAGAAGGGACAACTGATTACAAGCTCTACATCAGGTTCAGTAAATGGGAAGTATGCAGGTTGCATCTTTATCTCAAGATCTTTTTGGAGATACTGTTCTAAATACTCTTTTATTACAGCTTGCATATGGCCCATTGAGATTCCCTCATCAACATAGATACCTTCAATTTGATAGAAAGTATGATCATGACTAGCATCGGTAGCTTCATTCCTAAAACATCTTCCAGGTAAGACTACTCTAATTGGTGGTGGACCAAACCTTCTCAGTGCCCTATTTTGCATTGTTGAGGTGTGTGCAGGTAGTACAAAATCTTCATCACTCCAGAATGTATCATACATGTCTCTTGCTGGATGTCCTTTAGGAAAATTCAAACTTTCAAACATATGGAAATCATCATCTATTTGCTTACTTTCTAGTATATCAAAGCCCATTCTCTGGAAAATATCTAGTATCTTTTCTAACTCCTGCATTAATGGGTGTGCAGAGCCTATGAGATCAAGTATATGGGGTCTTTTGTCTTTAGGTGTGTTAATATCAAATGGGGCTGTAGGATCAATCTTTCTTTCTAAATTAATATCTTTTATGTCTATCTCTTTCTCCTTTATTTTTTCTTCCAAATCTTTCTTGAGTTTGTTAAGCTCTTTCCCATACTCAAGTTTTTTTTCTAAAGAGATATCTTTTATACCTTTAAACATTGAGGTAAGTAACCCAGTTTTTGAAAGATATTTCTGTTTAATTTCAATGTAGGAGAGAGAATCCATATCTTTAAGGATTTCACTTTTTAAACTATCCAAATCATTGATCATATATTATGTGTATGATGTTATCTCAAAAGTATACAATAAAAGAGGAAGTTAATACAAAAGAAAAGGACTTATTGAAAGTCATAAATATTTTAAAAAACTTAGTTTAAAGAGATTCAACTATGAAAGAGAAAATATCAGGATTATTAAACGCAATATCGGCAAGTACTTTCCTATTTAATTCACTATTCTTTTTCTTTAAGCCATTTATTAAGTCTTTGTACTGTATACCATTAGTTTTACATCCAGCATTTATTCTTGTTATCCAAAGAGTTCGAAATTGACCAGCTCTCTTTCTTCTATCATTGTATGAATACTGACCAGCGTGCATGTATGCCTCATGAGAAACCTTATACAGTTTACTCTTGGTCATTCTAAAGCCCTTCGTTTGGGCTATTATCTTGTTGTGTCTTCTTTTTCTTACTGTACCACCTTTGACTCTCATCTCTTTTTATACTAAATTAACGATCTTTCTTTTTAACTTCCTTGCGGTAGCTTTATATACGATTCTATCATCACTCTGTCTCCTTTTAGACTTTCTTGATTTTTTTGTCTTTAGATGACCCTGATGACTTTGTTTGTACATCATCTTGACTTTTCTGTTCCCCTTTGGGTTTGACAGTTTTATTCTCTTGATTGCTGTTTTGTTTGTTTTTTGACGTGACATTCTTCTTAAAAGTGATTGAAATACTATTAAATTCACTCTTTGGCTCGGGTTCGATACTACTATATTCACTGAAATTAGTCAATACATCGTTGAATACATCTTTCATTTGGGAGTACTGTTGTCTTCCCCTTTTTTGAGCAGTTATCTTTACAGGATGACCCTTTTCCAGAAACTCTATCGCTCTTCTAATTCTTGTATTTTTGTCTCCGATATCAATGACTGGACTGAATCTAAATTCTTTTAAATCTTTTACTTTCCCTGCCCTATTCTTTCTTAATTTCTTTTTCTGTTCGTAGATATATTTTGAGTGATCCATTATTCTACATACAGGAGGCACTGCGTTTGGACTTACCTCTACTAGATCCAATTCTACAGCTTTGGCCATACGTATAGCCTCAGATGTAGTAATTTCCCCAATGTTTTTTCCTTTTTCATCTATTACTAACACTTTTGGTACTCTAATCCATTCGTTTACTCTCGCGCCTAAATCTTTCTTGGGTTTTTGATTGTTATCATACATGAATTATCAATATGTAAATAAATTTATTTATGCTTTTTTGTTCTAATCTCTTCTTGTAAATACTCCAAAAACTCTTGTTGCTTCATTAATCCAATCTCTTTGTTTAGTCTTGATCTAATAGATACTGTATCAGTTTCTATCTCCTTGTCTCCTATGATTACAAGATATGGGATTTTAAGTTTTTCAGCATCCCTTATCTTTGATTGCATACTTTTACCTCTATCATCCAAAGTCACTCTGATATCATTGCTGTTAAGTAAATTATATATCTCCTTTGCATGTTTAATATGTTTGTCAGATATTGGGATAATAGTGACCTGGTCTGGTGCTAACCAGAGAGGGAAATCTCCTCCGTGGTGTTCAATTAAGAATGCGAAGAATCTTTCAAAAGAGCCGATTAAAGCTCTATGTATTACATACGGTTGTTTCTCCTGCCCTTTGTCATCAATGTATTTGATGTTGAATTTATTTGCCATATTAAAATCTAGCTGTATTGTTGATATTGAGTCTTGTTTACCATATACATTTACGGCCTGTACATCTATCTTAGGGCCATAGAATGCGGCATCCCCAGGCATTTCTTCAAACTCAACTCCTCTATCCACCAAAGCCTTTCTTAAAATCTCTTCTGCGAATCTCCATTTTTCAATATCACCTGCATATTTAGTAGGATTGCTCTCTCTATCTGAAAGAGATAGTCTAAATTTGTATTTATCAAATCCTACATCTTTGTAGAATATATCCAAAAGGTCTAAGATTTCCTTTATAGATTCCTCCAATTGTTCAGGTGTAGAGAATATATGGGCATCATTTTGTGTAAAACCTCTTACTCTTTGAAGACCGTGTAGCTCACCAGTTTTTTCATATCTGTATACAGTTCCAAACTCTCCTAACTTAAATGGAAGATCTCTGTAGCTTTTTAATTCCATATTGTAGACCATGAATCCTGCTGGACAGTTCATCGGTTTAAGATAGTAATCCTCTCCATCTATATTAATAGGAGGATACATAGAATCTTTGTAGAAATTGAGATGTCCCGAGATATTAAAAAGCTCTCCCCTATTAATATGAGGAGTTAATATATGTTGGTACCCATGTTTCCTTTCAAGATCGAACATGTAATTTTCAAGTATTCTTCTAATGGTATATCCTCTTGGTAACCATACAGGTAACCCCTGTCCTATTTCTGGAATTATGGCGTAAAGTTTTAACTGTTTACCCAATTTTCTATGATTAAATCTTTCGGCATTTTCAAGCTTTGATAGGTAATCCTTTAATTCCTCTTTCGTTTCAAAGGCACTTCCATATATTCTAGTTAACATCTTTTTTGTCTCATCACCCTTCCAATATGCTCCGGCTGTTTTTATTAGTTTAATTACTCCAACATCACCTGTATCCTCTACGTGTGGACCTCTGCACATATCTACAAATTCACTATCACCAGTAACAAAGAAACTAATGTCTTTATCGGGTATCTCATCCAGTAACTCTAATTTGTAATCTTGCCCAATCTCTTTGAGGTATTTAATAGCATCTTTTCTTTTCATAAAGGTCTGTGTAATCTGTAATTTCCTCTTTATTATCTTCTTCATCTCATTCTCTATCTCCTTTAGATCTTTCTCTTCAATTGGTTGTGAGAACTCAAAATCATAGTAGAAACCATCTTCAATTGCTGGTCCTATTCCTAATTTTGTGTCTGGGTATAGCTTGAGTACAGCGTGTGCAAGGACATGCGAAGCTGAGTGTCTCATTTTTTCTAATTTGTTTTCTTTAGGATTTTCCATTTTGTTTAATACATAATTAAGATAGATTGATATTTTGCAGAGAATATTTGCATGAAAATTTTGACATTATTAACATGTCTGATATACCACTTTAGTAATTTTTAAACCGTAAAACCAAGATTTTTTATACATTGATAGTATTTTATATCTTTTGTCTCAAATATACAATCAAAACTATTTAACTATGTAAAAAGAGATGGAATTTAATCCAAACTCATATGTTTCTATTCTTACAATATCTGATAGTTCTAGCTTTTCAATTGGATATCTTCTAGGGTGTTTTATTATCAATGCACCTTTAAAGCCTTTACTTTTAGGATTTCTAACACCAGGGAGAAACTGTGAGGACTGATGAATTACGTCTTGCATTTTGAGCAATCTTTTTGTGTTGTATAGTTTGTAAGGAGGATCTAGAAATATGATGTCGAATGTTTTGTCACTTTGTGAGTATCTGAAGAGAAACTCTTCTACCTTTGATCTAATTATGTCTGCTTGAGGAAGAAATCCCGTATGTGCTACATTCTCTCTGATGACTAAATCAGCGTGTTTAGAAGCATCAACAAATGTAACCTCCTTTGCTCCTCGAGACAGTGCTTCTAGGCCAAACGAACCTGCACCAGCATAGAGATCAAGTACTGTTTTGTTTGCAATATCCTCTCTTAGGACATCAAAGATTCGTACCTTCATTCTATCTGTTAATGGTCTTGTATTTCTGGGTATTTCTATCTTAAAGTTTTTTGCTTTTCCAGCAGTTATTCTAACAAAGGCATCAATAGTTGGTTCTTTACTTAAAAGCTTCTCTTTGAGGAATTCTTGTTCTCTTTGTTCATACTCTTCCCAACTTTCAACTTTGTGCTTAGTTTTTTCTTTTCTTAGTTTTTTTGCAGAATCGAATTTTAAACTCATGGTAGTTATTATACTAAGTAATTATGAATTTGGATATTATTGTCCCTGCGTATTTGGTAGAAGGTATGTGCCCGAAGACCATGGGCTTGGAAGTCCTTTGTTATCCCAGAATCTTATTCTCCAGTAGTATGTTACACCTTTAGTCATGGGGTTTCCATCATAATCTATGTTACTTGATTGTGTACCATTAACAATTGGTGTAATGCTTGTTTGCCCAGTATCCCACATTACTGTCCCAGTAAATGTATCATTTGTATTAACTTCAATTTCATAATATATTTCAGTATCTGTTAAAATTGAATCATTAAACTGAGCAGAAAAAATAATCGAAGTAATAGTAATTCTGGAAAGAGGATTTAAATTAGTAGGAGCAGAGGGTGTTTAGTTTATTGGATTTATCTTAACTTTTTCTAAGAGTACTCCATCCATCTGTATATATTGTTCGTTTTCTATGTAATCAGTAAAGGTTGCATAAGTTGACCAATCTGTTACATTATCATTACTATCCCAGAATCTTATCCTCCAGTAGTAGATTGTACCTGATGTTCCAGTAAGAGGAGTCCCAGCATATACAATATCTTGGCAGTACTGACCATTAGGAGTTGCAGTCATAGAGGTCTTGTTACTATCCCACATTACTGTACCCGTAAAGTCGGAAAGAGTATTTACTTCAATTTCATAATATATTGCACTATCATTCTCCAGATCATTGTGTTGAGCACTGAACTCTGGGGTTAAAGAAAGAATTGAGGCAGGATTACTCTTTCCATCAACTTTAAGATTACTTGGTACTACTGGTGTTCCAGACATAGTAAAAGAATTTATAGTAGACCAAGGACTCACTTCTCCGTTGTTATCCCAAAATCTTATCCTCCAGTAGTATGTTGTACCATTAGTAGTAAGGGTTGTTCCTGTATATGAGATATCAGAAGATCTCGCACCATTAGTTATAGAAGAGATTGATGTTTTATCAGAGTCCCACATTACTGTCCCAGTAAAAGCGAGAGAGGTATTTACCTCTACTTCAAAGTAAATACCAGTGTCTGAAGGATTGTTGTCTGAGAATATAGCACTAAATTCAGGGGTTAAATCTGTTATACCTGTTGGGTTTGTAGCACCTTCCGTTAATAGACTAGAGGGTGTGTTTGGTGGTGCAGACATAGTGAAGTAATTCACAGTAGACCAATTACTCACTTCTCCACCGTTATCCCAAAACCTAATTCTCCAGTAATATGTAGTGGCATCAAAAGAAAGTGTACTTCCTGCATAGGAGACATCCGACGACCTATTCCCATTTGCAATTGGAGAGATTGAAATTTGGTTGGAATCCCACATAACAGTACCAGTAAAATCTAGCGAAGTATTGGCCTCAATTTCATAGTATACTCCTGTATTACTTCCATCAGGGTCTGTAAAAATGGCACTAAATTCTGGAGTTAGGTCTAATACTACAGAAGGATTTGATACTCCCTCAGTTAGTAGAGACGATGGAGGGTTTGGAGCGTTGTTTATTAATACTCCCATTGTGAATTGAGAAGTTGATGACCAGTTACTTACATTGTTGTCCGAATCCCAAAACCTTATTCTCCAGTAGTATGTTACTCCATTTGTAGTAAGAGTAGTTCCTGAATATGATATATCATTAGATCTAGTATTGTTTGAAATTGAAATTGGAATTTGTCCAGTATCCCACATAACTGTACCTGCAAAATTGGATGCTGTATTTACCTCAATTTCATAGTTTGATGCTGAGTCTAGATTGGGGTCTGTATATAAAGCGCTAAATTCTGGGGTAAGGTCTGTCACGCTAGTTGGATTAACAGAACCTTCTGTATATAATTGTGAGGGAGGTAAAGGGCTCCCAGACATTGTGAAAGAATTTATTGCAGACCAACTGCTCACCTCTCCTTTATCATCCCAGAATCTAATTCTCCAGTAGTATGTAATACCATTTAGTGAAAGAGTTGTTCCTGCATATGAAATATCAGAAGATCTAGCACCATTAGTAATTGGTGATATAGCGGTTTGATTGGAATTCCACATTACCGTTCCGGAAAAATCTGATGCTGTATTTACCTCTATTTCATAGAATGTACCAGTATCCGAGGGGTTAGGATCGGAGAATATGGCACTGAACTCTGGTGTTGTATCTATTATCTTTGGATTGTTACTTGAACCTTCAGTAAAAGGTGATGTTGGCTGATTGGGAGTATAGTTCTGATCTTCTTCATTGTTAACAGTGATTGCTTGAGATGTTTTTTTCTGAATAAAAATGGATCCTATATACGGTGGGAGATTTGAGAAACTTGTAGAAGGAGTTGTAGAAGTAGAATGTGTGTGTGATGTGTTTGGTAAAGACTGAGTAGGAGCAGTAGTAGAAACAGATACAGTATTTATTGATGCTGGAAAGGTTATACTAGGTATGGTATGTGTATGAGATGCTGCTCCACCAGTAGAGCCATATGTAGAAGAACCGTATGGGAAATACCCGTCAAGTGCGACATATCTACTCCAACCAAGTGGTGGAATATTATTTGAGATCATAATACTACCTAATGGAGCCATAACAGAACTAGTTGCTTCCCCATATATTACTGTTATATATGGGGGAATTTGAGATGTAGCTACTGTATATGTTCCAGCTGAAGTATGCGTGTGTATTGCAGATGGCATAGAAGTTCCTCCAGATGTACTTATACCTGTTGAACTAGGAGAAGTAGTCGTTATTGCTGAAATGGGATGAGTATGTGTTGTTGTAGTTGAGGTCCCTCCATAGGAGGAGTTCCCTCTTGGGAACTTATTATCTAATGCTGTGTATCTTGTAAATCCACTCGGAACAGAAGATGAAAACATAGCAAGCCCATTTTGTTTTACTATTAAGTCATTATTTGAACAGAAAATCATATCTAAATATGGAGGTAAAACATTACTATTTTCCCCAACAACTAAATCAATAAAATGATTATGCCCTATGCTTATACTTACGGTACCTGTATTAATATTTACTGAAGTTCCAGAGGTTGAAGTTGAAGTAGTTAAGTTGTAATGCCCATGATTATGCGAGCTTGTGCCTCCAGTAGTTCCAAATGTAGAAGTTGGGTATGGGAACCTTTGATAAAAATCTCCTCCCGAGTTAGACTCGGTTGTCCATCCACTATCGCAGGAAGCGTCTTTCATGATATAGAATTTGCCTGTCCATGTTTCTTCTGCATTAGTTGCAGAGGAGTTTCCATAGTACATGTATATTGTTTTACCCCCAGAAGGAAGAGAGGGTATTCTTACCCAGATATGTGTAGTTGATGTATTACATCCACCTTCTACCCAATATGCTAGTGCTGTTGAATCATCACTATCTACAAATCTTAAATCATCACAATCTGATTGGAGCTTAGTTGCTGTTATTAAACTTGCAGTATCATATTCAATTAATACATCTTCATTAGTAAGTGTACCACCTGGATTTGCAACAGATATTGATCTTCTGTATAGCCAACTTGAACTATACCATGCTCCTGTATCTTCCTGGTTATTACTCCATAATAGATATGCTAATGGTATACCTATTGCTAAAACCACTACAGATGCTATTATTGCTGTTTTTTTTGAAATGGACAGTTTTTTTTCACTCATTTGTATATATGATAGCAAAAAAGAGGGATAAATATACTATTCTCTTGTAATTTCATACAAAATTATTGATGCACAGTTAGCTACATTTAAAGATTCTTTCCTACCTCTCATAGGAATATATATACTCTTGTCTACTTTATGAAGTATTTCGTCACTTACACCCCTTTTTTCATGACCTAATACTATTGCAATTTTTTCTGGATATTTAACCTTTTGAAAATCTATTGCATCATCTGTTAATTCTATTGAATAAATTGGAATCCCCTTCTCTCTTAACTCTTCTATCGCTTCCATTGTACTATCATAGTGCTCAGAGGGGATCATCTCTGTTGCACCTAGTGCTGTTTTATCTAATTTGGGGTTATCTATATCTGTTGTCATACCACATAGATATATTTTAATAACACTACCTGCTCCATCTGCAGATCTAAATATACTTCCTACATTAAAAGCCGACCTAATATTATCCAAAACTATGTGTATTTCCATTATCTAAATATATTTTCTAATATATAATTTAAGTCCATATTATCATCTTTAACTAACTCTTTTGCAACCGATTTTGCTCTCTTAAACATATCAATATCGGTAAGAGATGCTATTTTAAATTGAGGTATACCTGATTGTTTAATACCGTATACTTCACCAGGTCCTCTTGTTTGTAAGTCGTACTCTGCTACATCAAAACCAGAGGGATGAGAAGCAAAGTATTTTAATCTATCTATTACGCTCTCATTCTCTTGCTCATTTAAGCTTGGTATTACAAAGCAGTAGGACTCTTTCTCTCCTCGACCTACTCTTCCTCGTAGTTGATGTAATTGTGCTAACCCAAATCTGTGTGCATCCTCAATAACCATCACGGTTGCATCTGGCATATCTATTCCCACTTCTATTACTGATGTAGATACTAATACATTAATCTTTTTGTTTTTAAATCTTTCAAGTATTTCTATTTTCTCTTTCTCTTTAAGTTTTCCATGCATCAATTCAATTTTAATATCTTTAAAATGAATATCTTTAAGATTTTGAAACTCTGTTAAAACAGCTTTTGCATCTAAAGTAGCACTTTCTTCTATGAGTGGGTAAACAATGAATGCTTGCTGTTCATATTTACTTTCTTTTATCTTTCTATTTATCCAATCAAAACAATCAGATCTTTTAGAATATGGTACATATTTAGTAATTATATCTTTTTGCATCTTAGGCTTCTCTTTAATTGTAGAAACTTCTACATTACCGAATACAACCTCTGTTAGACTTCTTGGTATGGGTGTAGCTGTCATTGTTAAATAGTGAGGAATGTTCCCTCCACCTCTGAGTAGCTTCTCTCTTTGTTCTACTCCAAATCTGTGTTGTTCATCAACTATAACAAGGTTGAGATTTTTTGGTATATCACTTTTGTATAGTATTGCGTGTGTACCAACTATTAAAGTGTTTGGAGATTTCGCTTTTGTTTTTTTACTTGATATCCATATCTCTACATCTATATCAAAAGGTTTTAATATTTTAAGAAAAGTTTCGTAATGCTGTTGTGCGAGTACCGTTGTTGGGGCGAGTATAACGGCACTGTAATTATTTCTAATACATTGCAAAATACTTAGTGCTGCTATAACCGTTTTACCACTCCCCACGTCTCCATTTAGTAATCTGTTCATTGGTTTTTTCTTTGAGAGATCCTTTAATATCTCTTTTATACTTGATAATTGGTCATTTGTAAGGGTAAAGGGCAATGATTTAAGAAAATCTCTAGTTAAATTAGTATCTTCTAATATTGGGAGGGCTGATAATTTACTTCTTTTTTTTCTATCTCTTTCAATATTTATTCCTATCTTAAGCATTTCATCAAAACCTAATCTCTCTCTGGCCTTAATTAGGGATTCTTGTGATGTTGGAAAGTGTATTTGGGAGATACTTTCACCTAGTGTTAGAAATGAGTACTCTTTTAGTAAGGAATTAGGTATGGGATCTTGGAAGATTTCTTTAATTTCTTTTTCTAGTGGCAATATTGTGTTTCTTAGATATCTTGAAGAGATTCCCTCTGTCTCATGATATATTCCGATTATTTTTCCTAAATGTTTTTGTAGAGATATATCGCCAGTATATTTTTCATATTTAGGATTGTATATATTTTTGGTTTTTCCTTTTTCGGATATTTTCCCATCAAATATATACCACTCCCCTATCTTGAAAGTTTTTGCTAAGTAACTTTGATTAAAAAACGATATATCTAAAACAGAGTTATACTGATCTGTAACTTTGACTTTTGTTAGTACTTTATGTGTCCTTGTGTATATATTTTTAGCTTCAACAATTTGTGCAAGAAATGTCCCTTCCTGTATTGATTTAAAATCTTGTATGTTTAATATTTCAGATGTATCCCTATATCTAAATGGGATATGAAAGAGTAAATCTCTTATTGTTAGAATATTTAACTTTTCAAATTTTTTACTTATGCTAAATCCCACTCCCCGAAGTGATGTAATGGGTTGGTCTAATGAGACATTTGTCATATCTATATTACACCAAGTATTGCGAATATTATTGGGATAATCATTCCTGCAAGCATAATTATTGCAATGAATATACTAAATATTTTGGATAAGTTCTGTTTTGTTTTCTTTTTCATATTTTGATTTTACTCGGAACTAAGAATTTTTCCAAGTTTTTTGTATTTTGTATTGTGTTGATGGTGAGTTAGCATACTGTATCCAGTCCTCTTTAACTGTTTTTTTCCCTATTTGTGTAACAATCTCAATTTTATCACCAGTTTGTACTTTGTAATTTAATTTTTCTGCTCTACCATTTACTTTTGCAGATACCATACTATTGCCTATATCAGTGTGTACTTTGTAAGCGAAGTCTACAACAGTATCCCCACTGTCTAATTGGATGATTTTTCCTTTTGGAGTAAATGCAAATACATAGGAGGGGAATATGTCAACTAGAATTGGGTTCGAAATATTTTTCTCTCTTAGAGAGATATGTTTATTTATTCCTTTGTGAACATCTTCTACCCAATTGTATTTATCTGTGGGTTTTGCGTATCTACTTTTACTTTCTTTGTACGCAATATGGGAGGCTTTACCATATGTATTGTAGTAATACATATCATGAGTCATTATTTGTATCTCAATTATGTTTGGAGATATTTCATCTAATACAATAGGTCCCTGTAGAGCTTTGTATCCATTTGGTTTAGGGTTAGAGATATAGTCATCGAACTCTTTGGTAAGGATGTCTCCACTGTCCATTATTTTTTCTAAGATGTTGTAGCAGTTTTCTGGTGTGTTTGTTATTACTCTGAATGCAATTAGATCTCTTATACTATCTATATCAATACTACTTTGTTCTTTCAACTGTTTTTTCTCTTTGTTGTATATACTGTAGATTCCTTTTACTCTTCCATATATTCCAGGTTTTGGAGATATTTCCTTTAGAATCTTTGTTAAGTATTCAAGATATTTGTATTGCATCTCTTGTGTGAAATTTTTCTCTTCCATCTTGCTTCTAATTATTTCGTACTCATCTGGTCTGTATATTAAGAGTGCCTTCTCTTCTAACTCTTTTTTGAGGAGATCCAAATTAAGATACTCAGCAAGTGGTGCATAGATATTTAATATTTTTTGAAGTTTAGAGTTTAATCGCTCTTGTGGCATATATTCAATAGTTCTTACATTATCAAGTGTATCAGCGAGCTTTATGAGTATTGGTCTTAAATCTTTTGCGTTGTTTAGTATGAATTTCGTTACTATCTCAAACTCTGTATCTGTACTTGCTGTTGCTTTGCTAATATCGTTGTAAAGTTTGATTAGAGTGATTACATCTGAACCAAATTTTTCTTCAATCTCTTTTGATATTTCTACTTCTTTCTCTAGTGAATTAGTAATGCTGTTGTGCAAGAGTCCAGCAATTATTGTGTTAGTATCCATTCCCATCTCTGCAAGAGTTATACCTATTCTCAAAGAGTGGTTTATGTATGGTTCTCCTGAAAATCTTGTTTGTTCTTTATGGTACTTTTCTGCAAGTACAATAGCCTTTGATATCAGAGGGAGGAATGTTTTGGGGCTTGATTCTTTTACTTTCTTCTTGTAGTCTTGAGTTTCCATTGAAAAGAAAATCCCTTTCGGGGATTAATATGTTAGTTACTATCTTCCCTACTGAGTAATACGTTTAATTTGATATACATGTCTTCCACACTTAAGTATGATGTCCTTTTGTAAAGGTATATTTAAGTCCCAATTCTTAATTTTGTTACCGTCAATACTTACAGCATCTTGTTCAATTAATCTTTTAGCTTGTGATTTACTGCTACTAATATTACATTCAACTATTAAATCAAGTATATTTATATTCTCTTTATGAATCATTTTAATGGGTATCTCTGTACTAAGATCTTTTTTTTGAAATATGTTTTCAAAATACTGTTGTGCTTTTTCTGCTTCCTGTTCACTTCTTAAATCTTTTGTAATCTCATATGCAAGTAGTTTTTTAATACCCATTGGATTTTCTCCTGACGTAAGTCTCTTTTTTATTTCTTCTACCTGTTCTAATTCGTAACTTGTTAATATTTCAAAGGCAATGGGGAGTAGTTTGTCATCAAAGGTCATAACTTTTCCAAAAATATCATTTGCACTATCATTTAAAGCTATCATATTACCTTCAGATTTTCCCATCTTACTGCCATCGTTTGTTTCGAGTAGTTTCCCTGCTAAAACGATTTTCTCTTTTCCAAGTCTATTCATTATTAAATCTCTTCCAGCAAGCATATTAAAGAGTTGATCATTTCCCCCTATCTCCACATCTATATCCATCATTACACAGTCGTATCCTTGCATTAGTGGGTACAGGAACTCATGTAGATATATTGGTTTGTCTTCTTCTAATCTTTTTTGGAACATACTTCTTTTTAGCATTTGTTGTACTGTAAATACTGATGCTATATCAATAATATCACCAAAATTAAGAGATTCTAACCATTGGCTGTTATATACAACTTTAACGGGGTTTTCTTTGTTGAATATGTCAATGATGTGTGAAGCCTGTTCAACGTATACTTTCATATTTTCTTCAACCTGTTCTTTTGAAAGTTTTACTCTTGCAGAAGTTTTGTCTGTTGGATCCCCTATTCTTGCTGTAAAGTCCCCTATTACAAAATATACTTGGTGTCCTAGTTTCCTAAAGTCTTCTAACTTTCTCATTCCAACAGTATGCCCTATGTGTAGTGTGGGTGCTGTTGGATCAAAGCCTTGGTATACATTTAACCTCTTACCTGAGAGAAGTTTTTCTTTAAGTGCATCTGGAGAAGGGAGTATTTGTTCTACTCCTTTGTTAAGAATTCTATTTATTATTTTTTCATCCTTTAGTACTTCCATATCTTTAGTATTATATATTCTATACTGGGATTTTACAAAAAAGAGTAAGAAGTGTTAAGAAATAGTAACAGATGCCATACTAGAAGGAGAACTGCAAGTGAAAAGAAAAATCCCAGTACTCCCAATGGTAGTATTTAATCTGCGATTTTTTCAAAAAACAGATTTAAGATGTCCAATACTCTTTTCTAACTACAAACCCACATCTGTATCTTCAAGCTCGAAGTCTGAATCTAAATCATCTAAAGCATTAATTTGTGTATCTAAATCCTCAAGAGAGTCATCTATCTCTTCAGTTGAAACGGTATCTGAATCCAGGAAATCCTCTGACAAATCAGGTAGCTGTGTTTCAACATCCTCTGTCTCATCAAGAGAGGACTCATTAGAGAGAAGGATTGTATCTATGAATGAGAGAGCATCTTCTTTTTGCTCCTTATCCAAAACAAAATATGCTAATCCTATTAGTCCAACTAGAGCTACTCCTAGGAGTACGAGAAGAAGTGTCTTTTTGCTCTTTGGTTTTTCTATTTTTTCTTCCATAGTAATTTTGCTTCTTTAAAAATTATTCAACAACTTGGGCTTTAAGATCTAACAAATCCTGTTTTAAAATCTCTTGTGCATATGTTCTTAATTGAAGCATTTCATTCTTACAATTCATAAGTTGTGTTCTAGCAGAATCAAATTGCTGACCAGAATCAAAATCACTGTTTCCACATACTCCCTTCTTGGAGTTATCTATACCTACTTTAAATTCATTGTAATATCTATTCGCATTCTGAATCATATTGTTGTACTCAGCCATATGTTTCTCAAGCTCTGTTGTATCATATCCATCAGCTTTAAATTTTAATGCTACCTGTTCAATATTCTTAAATATATTTTGAAAAGCATTCATATATTTATCCTGGCTCTGATTGTATCTATCTGTTACTAAACCAACCTTTCTAGTAACATCTGTACATTTTTGACTGTTACTTCCCTGTTGGCCACTCGAAGTTGTGGTATCGGAGGAGCCACTTTGCTGATTTGCTGTTTGAGCAAAAACAGTAAGGGATGAAACAAGAAGAAAGGCTAATCCTAAAAGTAAAATACGTTTTTTCATATAGTGAGAAAAAAGAAATTATATATTCACTTACTACTTTAGACATATCTATTCTAAAAGTCAAGGAATCACACTCTTTAGAGTTTATGTAGATAGAAGCAAGAGGGTATTGACCCATATCAAGAAATGTTGTATATTTGGATATGGGTATATACCCTAAATAAATTATTAATGTATAGATATGCCTAATTTAGATGGAACAGGTCCATTAGGACAAGGACCAGTAGGAAGAATTGGTAGAAGATTTTTCCAAAGAAGGAACACTCCTGGTAAATTACAAGGTGGAAGTGGAGAGTGTGTATGTCCAAAGTGTGGGTTTGTGCAGCCTCATACAAGAGGAGTACCATGTACTCAGGTTAACTGTCCAAAATGTAATACACCAATGAAGGGTGTTTTCTGTGCTTAAGATTTGTAAATCATACATATATGAGGAATAGATTTAGAAGAAGACTCAATTTCGAGTTCAATGATGTATATTTTAAACCAAGAGG
>DDXN01000005.1 GCA_002347605.1 Candidatus Dojkabacteria bacterium UBA2259
TGAAAAAACAGTTAAAGATATATACCAAGTTTATTCAGAATCTAATTGTACAAAATGATGTCTTAGACAAAAACTTTTTCTTAGTCATACCCTTCAATCCAACTGCTGAATTACCTGGTAGTGGCTTACTTAAATCAAAGAAAAATAGAGAAGAAATAGAACAGAACCTACAACTTAAACAGGAACAGCTCTTAGAAAAAGCAAAGATATTTCTCTTCCCAAAAAGAGATCATATCCTAAAACAGTTAAATCGAATGGGACTTTTGGGACATCAGCTTACAAACAAAGAACTAATAACCGAGTTCTATACAATATATAATCCTGAAGAGGAGGTACCAGTAACAGAAAATGGAAGAGAATAAATACAAATCAAAAACAATGGAGATGTTAGAAAAAAAGAGTACACCCCTCTCTTCAGAGAACAAGTACGCATCTTTCAGAGAAGATCTTCAAAAAGATTTAGAACAGATTAAAACAAAAAAGTCAGAACTAAAACTAGATACTAAAGAGAGATTTAACGAAACAAAGGAGAAAAACAAAAAAAAGAATTTCATTTTTAAGTTTCTTGATAATTTCATACCCTCAAAAAAAAGTACTCCCGCTATAACGAAAGAACCAAATCTTCCCAAGTATGACGGATTAACAACACAAGACATTATTGCTCCAATAGATATGGAGATAGATTTTAATACTCTTCAGATGGGAGACTACTACTTTAGAACATTTTTTGTTAGTGAATATCCTAGGTTTGTTGGACCGAATTGGCTATCCCCAATTATTAATTTTGAGCATTCACTTAGAATTAGTACCTTCTACTACCCAGTAGATTCTAAAGTAATCTTAGACAAACTAAAAAGAAAGATTGGTGAAATGGAAGCTACAATATATGGGCAAATGGAGGAGAGAAAGGTTGTTGATGCTTCAGTAAAAGTTGCTCTCTCAGATGCCCAACAACTTCAAGATTCAATAGCAGAGGGGACGGAAAAATTCTTTCATTTTACAATGTATGTAACAATATATGCCCCTACAAAAGATTTACTTGAAAAGTATAGTCGTAATGTTGTCTCTACATTAGCTGCAATCAATGTTGTAGCAAAACCTGCGCTAGCTACACAAGAGCAAGCATTCATAAGTACTCAACCACTAGGTCTAGACAAGCTCTACAAAACAAGAAATATGGATACAACATCTCTTGCTACTACATTCCCCTTTGTTACATCAGAGTTAACAATGGACCATGGGATTATGTATGGAATTAATATGCATAATAACAGCTTAGTTATATTTGATAGATTTGAGCTTGAAAATGCTAACTCAGTTGTATTTGCAAAAGCTGGTGCAGGAAAAAGTTACTTTGTGAAATTAGAAGCTATCAGAAGTTTAATGCTCGGAACTGACGTTATCATCATAGACCCCGAAAGAGAGTACCAAGATCTCTCAAAAGCAGTTGGAGGTTCATACATATCCTTCTCACAAGACAAGGGGAATAAAATGAACCCATTTGAACTCTCTGGTGTAACTGAGGAGGGTAATGATGAGTTAAGAATGAAGCTTTTGACACTCCATGGATTTTTTAAAATTATGTTTGATGGATTAACAAGTATAGAATCGTCTATTCTTGATAGAGCTTTAATATTAACATATAGAGAGAAGGGCATATCATTTGATCCTTCAACACAGACAAATACTCCTCCCCTGCTTGAAGATTTGTATAAAGTACTTAAAGGTATGGCAGAAGAAGAAGCACATGAGCTTGCAAGAAGAATGGAAAAATTCATTATTGGTAGTGGAGCAGGTATATTCAATGAAGCAACAAATTTTGAAGTAAATAGTCCATTTACCGTATTTAGTATAAGAGATTTACAGGAAGAGCTAAAACCCCTTGCAATGTACCTTATGTTAGATTTCATCTGGACAATAATACGTAAGAAGAAAAAAAGAAGATTACTAATTGTCGATGAGGCTTGGTATATGATGCAAAGAGATGACTCTGCAAGATTCATGTACTCAATAGCGAAAAGAGCAAGAAAATACTACTTAGGATTGACAACAATAACCCAAGATGTTGCTGACTTTTTAAACAATGACATGGGACGCGCAATAATCTCTAACTCTTCAATACAGATGCTCATGATGCAAAGCCCCTCCTCATTGGACAAACTACAAACTACTTTCAACCTCTCAGATGGAGAAAGGAACTTCCTACTTAACTGTGACAAGGGTCAAGGTCTTTTCTTTGCAGGCTCTAATCATGTTGCAATGCAAGTCCTTGCTAGTGTACAAGAAAATGACCTCATCACTTCAGACCCAAGAGAGCTAGAGCAAAGAAGTTTAAGGGGTATATCAGAAGAGACAAGGACAATAGACCAACTTGCACAAATATTTGACCCTCCAGCAACACAGCAACCAGTCACAACACAAACCTCAAGAAGCAAAACTCTAATTGAAAGAGCTGTTGGTAAGAAAAGAGAAGATATTGAAGTAATTCAACAAGAGAGGGAAAGATATCAAGAAGAACTCAAACAAAGATTAGAGGAGCAGGAGAAAGAATTAAATCCCGAAAGGTATGAGTCTCAAAAAACCTTTACAGAAATGATTGATGAAAATACTATCCCTGGACAAATAATCCGTGAACGAAAAGAGCTACAAAAAGATAGAGCTCATATCACACCACAAGGGATAATCGGAGACGAAGATGAACAACAACCAAAACAATACTAAAACATATATGTACACAGTAAATGTTAATTCAGACATCAATTATGATGTAGGGAAAAAACAGGTACAGGAAACTGTAAAACCAAAAATATTAAAGAGAGATTCTCGACCAACACTTACCAGAGCTATGCAATCTCTAAAACTAGTTAATCCATTTGAAGGAGTTTAACTTAAAGGCCCTTGATCTGGTAAAACATACTGCTTAAGATTTTGTGCAGTAACTACTATTGGTAAGCTCTTACCACTTACAATCTCCCTTGCAGCACTTCTGGCTAATGTAGAAATATTTCTTTCTAACTGACGAATACCTGCATCAAAACCCACAGGACGAATTAAAAGTGGCCATACCTCTTCTGAGATCTGAATATATTCAGTAGTTAATCCCATTTCAGAGAATATTCTTGGTAAAAGATATGATTTAGCTATAACCTCTTTCTCTTCATCAGAGTAACTCATAAAACGAATTACCTCTAATCTATCTAACAATGCTGCAGAAAGTCCACCTAGGTTGTTTGCAGTACATATGAAAAATACATGAGAGAGATCAACTGGGTAATCAATATAGTGGTCAACGAAAGAAGCGTTTTGCTCAGGATCCAAGATTTCTAATAGAGCAGCCATAATATCATTATGAAGTCCTTGACTCTGAGTAGACTTCTCAATCTCATCAATTAAAATAACTGGGTTCATAGTTCCAGTGCGAATTAATGCCTTAATAATTTGACCTGGTTCAGCATCCATCTCATGTCTATGAATACCTCTTAAAGTTCTTACATCACCTAATGCACCAAGAGATATTCTTGCGAACTTTCTTCCCATAGCCTTCGCTATAGATTGTGCAATCGTTGTTTTCCCAATACCTTGTAAACCAACAAACAGAATTGTTGGAATTGATACAACACTCCCTTGAGTACTCTCTTGTTTACTTCTACTCATACTTTTTAACTGCATTGCAGCAAGGTAGTCTAAAATCATCTCCTTAACAGTTTCCATACCATAGTGAGTAGAATCCATCATCTGTTTTGCATTCTGGATATTTAAATTGTCTTGAGATACAACTCCCCAAGGAATTCTTGTAACCCAATCTATATACTTATCTACACCCTCAAACTCAGAGCTGTAATTTCCCCATTTCGCCATCCTTTCTAATCTCTGAATCGACCTCATACTCTCCTCCTTTAATTCAATTGGAGCAGAAGAAGAGTTAAGTTTGTTCTGAAGCTCTATAATCTCTGAGAGCATATCATTAGAACTATTTGCCTGTTGTTTGTAAACATTACTATTGAAATCCATAACAGAATATATCATATAGAGGGGGTACTTTCCTGACCTATAACATAGTATTAACACATAGAAAATACTAATTCAGACCCCTTAATACTGCTTCCTTAAGAGAATTTGCAGCATACTTTAAATCTTGTTGCGTACTATATATCCCTAAGCTAAATCTTATTGTAGGACCAGTATGGAACCTGTCATGTAATAGCTCTGCACAGTGATATCCTTCTCTAAAAGCAATCCTTTTTCTATTAAGAAATTCTATTACACCATTCCCCTCTTTCATACTTTCTATTTTGGATATATCCTTACACCCTCTAAATGTAAAACCTTCAATATTGAAAGCTATTACTCCATATTTTTTAGATATATCATCAGGACCAAAATGTTTAAACCACTCTATACCATTAAATTCGTTTAAGAACGAACCTATTAATCCCTGCTCATGATTAATTAACACATCCCATCCACCAATGGCACTGACTTTACTTTCAAGCCATTCAATTGCACTGCCCAAAACTATCCCACCACCAATATCAGGTGTACCAGCCTCAAATTTCCAAGGTAGTTCATTGTATTCAAACCCATCCTTTGTGACAGTAGATACCATCTCTCCTCCTCCCATCCAAGGAGTAAGCTCTTCCAAATACTTCAAATTACAATATAGCGCTCCACTACCAGTTGGCCCATATACCTTGTGTCCAGAAAATACTAAAGCATCACAACCTATCTCTTTAACATCAACTTTACATCTTGCAACACTTTGAGCTGCATCTAAGATTGTAAAAGCTTCTACCTTTTTTGCTATTTTAAAAATCTTTTCAACATCATTTTTTACACCCAAAACGTTCGAGATATGTACAACAGATACTATCTTAATCTTGTTACCTTCCTTCTTTACTAAATCATTTAACCAATCCAGATCTAGCGTATAGTCATCTTTAACAGGAATATATTCAATCCTAAATTTAATCTCTTTTTGAAGTAACATCCACGAAACAATATTACTGTGATGTTCCATTTCAGAAATTACAACAATATCTCCATCAGAAAGAAGCTTTCTACCAAATGTATTGACCAAAAAATTTAATCCTTCAGTAGTATTCCGAACAAAAAAGATCTCTTTATACGACTTTGCGTTTATGAAATCTGCAACAATCTGATGAGCCTGTTCCCAAAGCTTTGTGGCATCTACAGAAAGATCATATGGACCTCTATGAATATTCGCATTCTCTTTAGTGTAGTACTGTACTAACCTATCTATTACTGCTTGAGGCTTTTGGGTTGTAGCAGCACTATCTAAATATACAAGCCCCCTCTCAAACAGTTTACTTTTTAACAAAGGGAACTCTTTTCTAATTTCATCGAACATATTCTCAACTACTCTAATTTAAAAATTCCTCCACATCTTACTAGCCTGTACAGTCATATCACCCTTGTACTTGCTATTTAACCCACTACTACCATACGGTCTCTCACAATTTGTAGTTAACTCTTCAAATGCTAATTGTGCTATTTTCATACCAGCATATATTCTAATTGGAAGAGGAGATAGATTTACAATCTCAAGTGTTAATCTTAATTTATTACCAGGATCTAAAAACCCTGCAGTAGCATGTATAATTAGCCCCATTCTTGCTAAAGAGCTTTTACCTTCAAGCCTACCAACATGTTTTGAATCAACACCAGTAACCTCAACAACATTAGCTAGTACAAATTGACCAGGTTTTAGAATATATCCATTCTCATCTATTTCTGTTTTTAACATTAAATCCTCAACAGGCTTTTTAACATCTATTACCTCATGCTTATCTGTATCATACGTTAGAATGTTTTTATCTAAATGTAAGTCATATGAAGCAGGTTGAACAAACTCATCTGAGAATGGTTCTATACTAATCTCTCCATTAAGTAATTTCTCTTTAATACTTCTATCTGCGAGTATCATATTTAAATTTGATAAATTAACTCCTATCTATAAATTGCTCTTTCGATTTAGGATCTGGCTTCTCAGTACTCCTAAGTAAAGGATACCATATACTATCTACTGTATTTAATAGCTCTAGCCATTTATACACCAAACTCCTGTATGCAATATGCCCTCCTCTTCTAACTCTTAGATTTATTGTATATTGCAAATCATCAAAGGAACCGTAAAAACAGTACCTAGTACTATGTGCATGAGGTAGTAAATACTTAGTGTACTCTTTTGATACTTCATTAGACATAAATTGAGCAGATACCTTTCTCCATTTCTTAATCATCTCATACGTCTCTACTAAAGATTTTTCATACTCCTTTCTCAAACCCTCAAGCTCCCCTATCTCAAGGTAGTTACATATGAAGAAACAATCATTACTTTCCCTCTTTAGTTCACTATCTACATCTACCTGGTCATGGAAAAGGGGAATGAATCTCTCCAAACTTCTATGCCTATTTAAATCTTTAAGGGTTCCTAGTGTAGCCATACCCTCAATCTTAATTGCTCCTGATTGTCCTAAGTTACCAATCAAATTATGATGATTGTGATTCTCAAAAAGTATTTCACCCAAAACTTCCTCATCATTATTATCAAACTCTAACTCTTCACTACTCCCAAGGGGATTGAGAAGTAATTCGTAGTGAGTAATTAAATCTTCTACAGTATTACTATTGTAACTAGCAGAGCATGAATCACACTCACACCCCATATTCTCATACTCCTTTTGTTTAGAAATATTCTTCCGAATATATTCCAGAACTTCCTTTGTTGAATTTCTTCTACAACAATTCGCATCAGTATGCCTAATTAATCCATCTGCTTCCCTAATATATCCAGGAATCTCTACCTTAGATTCTCCTAAAAGGTTGTACAAAAGATCCCCCAATTCATTCTCAACTACACTATCACTTGCATTAAGGTAGGATATTAATTCAGACCAGTTTCTTGCAGACATTACTGCTGCCATACTAGTTTGTAATCCGTATGGGAGTAGATATCTTGCAGTATCAAAACTTCTAGACTGCCATGCCGATTTTTCCTCTTTGTTTTCTTCATCTATCTTAAAGTGTTTCTTTAATTCCTCCTTTGTTTTTTTAAGTAATCTACTGTAATCATCCATTTCCTTTTGTAATATTCTTTCATACTCTTTACGAATACCCATATCTTCACATACCTCTTTGGGAATTTTGATAAACTCAGGACTCTCAAAATTTTGATATCTAGTAGATCTCTCTTGACCAGATATGACGGAGTTCATGTAAAAGATTTTCATTGCAGTAAACATTGGAATATTTTCAATACACACAAAAAGGTCTGCCATATCACCTACAGACTTATGACCATATCCATGAAATATAGCTTCTAACCTTTGTGCTGCATCTGTATTGTTCTCTATTATCTCTTTAGCAATATCTACTATAGAGTCTGCAGACCTACTGTATCTTGCACCAAGGTATGCATTAATGGAGGGTTGTTTCTGATTAGAGTTTTGTAAAAGTGTATGAACATTAAACCTATTCCAAAGTGATTCAGATTTTAAACTTGCTATCTGTAAATCCTTTCTAAGGGTTCCTTGCATATGTATTAGGTTACAATTTATCTATTCCTGGTATTGGAAAATCTTTAGCAAACTCTTTTACTTCCCCCTTTATTAATTTAATATTTGATTCTGACGTATTCTTTAATGCTCTATCAATATACTGCGCTATCTTTTCCATATCTTTCTCTTCCATACCTCTTGTTGTAATAGCGGGAGTCCCTATTCTTACACCTGATGGATCCCAAGGTTTTCTTTCATCATGGGGTATACTATTTTTGTTTAGTGTAATATTCACACTTTCTAAAATATCAGATACCTCTTTTCCACTCTTGTTAACACTTTTGATTGTATCAACCAAGAATAGATGATTATCTGTTCCTCCAGATACAACAGTAAAACCCTTATCAATCAAAGATTGAGATAGAGCCTTTGAATTCAATACTATCTGTTTAGAATACTCTTTAAACTCCTTACCTTTTGCTTCCTCTAAGGCAACCGCTATACCTGCTGTTGTATGGTTGTGTGGACCTCCTTGAAGACCAGGGAACACAGCTTTATCTATTACCTCTCCATAGATCCCATTACACATAATCATAGCTCCTCTTGGGCCTCTTAATGTTTTATGTGTAGTGGTTGTAACAACATCTGCAATACCAACTGGAGATGGATACTCCCCTGCTACAATCAATCCAGCAACATGAGCAATATCTGCTACAAGAATAGCTCCTACTTCATCAGCAATCTTTCTAAACTCTTTCCAATCAATTATTCTTGAATATGCACTAAACCCACTCCATATTAATTTAGGTCTATGTGATAGTGCTATCTTGCGAACCTCATCATAGTTAATATATCCATTTTCATCTACACCATAACTTACTGAATTAAAATATTTACCACTAATTGATACTTTAAATCCGTGTGTCAAATGACCACCAGCTGAAAGATCCATACCCATTGTCCTATCTCCTGGATTTAGAAATGCGAGATGTACTGCAAGGTTTGCAGGGGAACCTGAGTAAGGTTGTACATTAACATGCTGTGCACCAAAAAGCTCTTTTGCTCTAGATATACACTCCTTCTCTATTTCATCAATATATTCATTTCCACCATAATACCTTTTATCTGGATATCCTTCTGAGTATTTATTAGTTAGAATACTTCCCATTGCCCTAAGTACATTCTCACTAACATAGTTTTCAGAAGCTATCAGTTCTATACCTTCCTTCTGTCTTTTTGCTTCCTCTTCAATATATTTGAATATGATATCTTTATACATTTTTTCTATACACCTCTATTAAATTAGAAAACAAACAGGCTATTGTCATAGGGCCTACTCCTCCAGGTACAGGAGTAATATATGAGACTAAATCTTTTACATTCTCAAAGTTAACATCTCCTACTAATTTACCCTCCTCCTTTTTATTCGTTCCTACATCAATTACAACACTTCCCTCTTTAACATATTCAATATCAATATATTCAGCTTTTCCCATACTTGATACTAGTATATCTGCCTTTTTACATATCTCTTTTAAATTTGTTGTGTGTGAATGACATACAGTTACTGTAGCATTTTCATTTTGTAGTAGTGCTACTGTGGGTAATCCAACAATATCACTTCTTCCAATTACTACTGCACTCTTTCCTTCAATCTCTATACCGTATTCTTTAAGTAACTTCAATATCCCCTTTGCTGTTGCTGGAGCTATCGCTGTAGGGTCATTTTTAAAGAGTTTACCTAAGTTAGTCGATGTTAAACCATCTACATCCTTCAAAGGAGATATCTTTTCTAATACATTACTTTCATTGATATGTTTAGGTAGTGGTAACTGTACCATTATTCCATCTACTGTACTCTCCTTGTTTAAATCATTAATTAATTGTATTAATTCATCCTCTTGGACATTCTCATCGTATGTGTGAACATTAACCTCTATACCTAATTCTTGTGCTTTCTTGTATTTCATATCAACATACATCTTACTTGCATAATCGTTTCCTACAAGAATGATATCTAATCTAGGTTCTCTTTTATCAAGTTCTTTGTACTCTTGTATATCTTTTTGTATCTTTTCAGATATTTTTAATGCTGTTTGTTTACCATCTAATATTGTCATATTGATAATATGTAA
>DDXN01000006.1 GCA_002347605.1 Candidatus Dojkabacteria bacterium UBA2259
TATCATTACTATCAAACATAGAAATATTAGCTACCGAGCTTTCGTACCAACCTGTCAAGAGATAAGGAACGGATTGCCAGTGTTGATGCGTTGAAATACCTACCCTTTTAGCAAAGCTATCTGCTTGATCGGAAGAAAAAGAGCCGTCATTAGAATTGTCATATTCAAAACCCCTTTCTAAAAAAGCTTTCCTAACAGCAAGATCTACTATTTTGGAAAGAATCTTATTCTTAACATTATTCGTAAGAAGATTAGACAATTTGTCAATTGCCAAATCCTTGTCTTCAACCTCTGATTTAATTGCTCCTATTAAATCGGTTTTAATAAATGAAGTAATACGTTCTTTAATATTCCCTCCCGTATCGGATAACAGAAGTTGTGCCATTCCGTTATACTTCTTCTCCTCTTGATTATTTGTACCTAGTTTATCCACGCATAATGTTCCCAATTCAGGATTACCCCATTGATTCCAATCAATTTGACTATAAACCTCTTGGAAAGAGTCTCTTAAGGATACTCCAAGGAAATACTTTTTGTGTTCTATTAGTGGGCGTAAATTGCCTCCGAATCTAGATCTGTACCTTTCCTCTCTAGCCTTTTCATCTTCATCCTCCATAATTGTTACTAAATTCTGAAAATCCTTAATATCTATATCCTCCGATTTATACTTTACCTTGTTCTCTTCCTCAACATATTCAATCAAATTTTCAACTTCCTTTCCTCCTGGAGCAACTAATGTTGACTTAGGGAATGATAATTTTTCTCCTGGATTCCTTTCCCAGTAAGTATCATCTGACCTTAAAGAGTATGGGACACCATTCTCTTTAATCATTTCCTCAAGAGGGGAAATAATTATATAACCTACATCTTCCCAGGATCCATATAAATGTGAACCTACTTTGCGAGATAAACTTGTGTGAATTGTATGCCTTAGTACATTACCATTGGTTGCATCAAATGTTGTTTTAACAGATAGTCCGTCTTTACTCTCTTCTGGCTCATACCGAGTTGCATGGACAACACATGAATCCTTTAACGGCTGTGATTCCAGTTCAGTTTGGACTCTCTGTTCGAGATTCTCTTGTGTTTTAAATCTCTTACAAAATTTTTCGAACTTACCCAATACAACAGATTGAGCCTGTTTGTCACCTAAAAGAGATAGAAGTACTACAACCTCAGCAGCAATTCTCGGTTTCTCTACCAAGTCATCCTTTTCAAGAAAGTTACAAGCAACAAGTGCATCAAGAAGATAGAGTGCTTTCTCCGAGTAAATACCCGTACTTACTTCATTAACTAATTGATTCACTGATTCGTCTCTAGCACCCAATTTACTTGCCAAATTTAATACCCCAAGCAATGTCTTGTTAACAACATAATGCTCTTGAAGTTCTGAGTTGCTTTCGGAACTATTTAATTTATTTTTGTACTCTGCATATTCTTTTGGACAGTTAACTGGTAATACTTTTGATTCCTCACCAATGATGACAGTTCTTGAGTTTTTAAGTGTTGGATATACAGGCAATTCATTCAAACCTTTGAAACAAAATGTAATATCATTGTATTCAAATATTCTCCTCTGATACCCATCCTCATCTACCTCCACCTTAGAAGAAAGTTTCTCGTTAACAAAGCTTTCTATGTCAACATCTGTCTCCTCTCTTCTCTCATTTGGTTGCTCAAAAGCAGAAGCCTCTGATATCTCTTCCACCTGATTAGTTTGTTGTATTTCTTCCATTTCTCTTTCATTGTAATTTATGACTATTTAAATTGCAATAAATATCCGTATCATATTGTATAATTACCAATGGAAACAAAATGGAATCTAAAACTTCTTTACAAAAACATATCTGACAAACAGATTGAAAAAGATATTGAACAAAGCCAAAAGAAGGTCTTAACATTTGTAAAAAAATGGGAAAAGAACAAAGAGTATTTATCAAATTCTCAAGTACTCTTTAGGGCACTTTTAGAATATGAGCTACTAATGGAAGACCCAGGGATATGTACTAAACCCTCCTACTACATCTTTCTTAACAGAGTACTTAATCAAGAAGACCCTCAATTTAAAGCAAGGGAGAACAAATTACATGAGATATGCTTAAAGCTAGAAAATAGTATACAGTTTTTTACACTAAATATTTCAAAAATACCTAAGGAAAAACAAATCGTTTTTTTACAAGATCCCTTACTTAAAAAATACAAGCATTTTCTACAAACACTTTTTAATATCTCCAAATACATATTAAGTGATGCACAAGAGAAAGTCTTTAACATTAAATCTAAAACATCACATAGTAATTGGGTAAACATGCTCTCTGAACTACTTTCAAAACAGGAACTCTCTGTAATAGATGAGAAGGATAACAAAAAAAAGATTACATACAATGAAATATCAAAATATCTAGATAGTAAAGAGAGGAGGGTAAGAGAGTACGCTGCAAAAGAGTTTTACAAAGTAAACAAAAGGTATGAAGAGATAGCGGAATTTGAAATTAATTCAGTACTTGAAAACAAAAAGATAAATGATATATACAGAAAGATTCCTAAACCAGAAACAGTAAGACTTCTTAGTGATGATATGCAAGAGAGTGTTGTAGAGACTCTTAGGGATGTTGTATCTGCACACTTTGATATCCCTCAAAGATTCTATACCCTCAAAGCAAAATTACTTAATCAAAAATCTTTAGCATACTTCGAAAGAAATGTACTTTTAGATGATATGGAGAGGGAGTACTCCTTTGAACAATCATTTAAGACAATTTCTGATACTTTTTGCAAATTAGACAGAGAATTTAGTAATATTGTCACAAAGTACCTGTCTGAAGGGAGATATGATGTATACCCCAAAAAAGGAAAAGGTGGAGGTGCTTTCTGTACAAGTGTAGGTAGTAAATATCCTACATACATTCTCCTTAACCATAACGGGAAATTACAAGATGTTCTGACTTTAGCTCATGAGAGTGGACATGGTATTCATACGGAGTATTCAAATACACAAAATGTTCTTAATCAGGGGTATTCCACTGCCTGTGCAGAGGTAGCAAGTACTTTCTTTGAGAATTTTACCCTTGAACATCTATCCGACTCAATATCAAAGAAAGAGAAGTACCTTCTAATTGCAAAATCTTTAGAAGAGGATATATCAACAGTATTTAGACAGATAGCCTGTTACAATTTTGAACTTAAACTACATGAGGAATATTCCAAGAGGGGGTTTCTTTCTACAAAAGAGATATCCTCTCTTTTTGTGGAAGAGATGTCTAAATATTTAGGTAAAAGTGTACTGCCAGACATTCATATGCAAGTAGGTTGGATATATTGGAGTCATATCAGGGAGTTCTTTTACACATACTCCTATGCTAGTGGTTTACTAATATCAAAATATTTACAGAGAATGGTAAAAGAGAATCCAAAGGATATTGAGAAAGTAAAAAATTTCTTTAAAGCTGGAGATAGTAAATCTCCAAATGAAATATTTTTAGATCTAGGTATTGATATATCCAAAAGAGAGTTCTGGGAGGAAAGTATCCTAGAGATTAACAAAAAACTTGAGTATCTTGAGAAAGAGAATTTGCTAATGTGTTAGTATACAAATACTATATATTTTGTTATCATAATTATTATTTAAACTCTAAAGACATACACTATGACAGACAGTATTGAAAATGAGAAGAACAATGATCCAAGAATTTTGAAAGATGGAATGGTTGATTACGCAATCAATAATTTGGGAGCAAGATTAACTGAGGTCAAACCACTAGAAGACAATACACAACCTCTAAAAGAGGAAGTCGCAGGTCAAGATCAGTTTGTTGGAACAAAAGGTGAAAGATATGATTCAGAGGGGAATGTTATCCTTGAGGGTGAGGATGATAAATAGAAGTTAAGAAGATCTTTTTTCTTACTCTTTTATATCTACACCTCCAAATATTGCTCCTCCAGTTATTTCAAGTACAGGTTCTGAAATCCCCCTATCTTTAACCATGGGATTCCATGAACCCAAAACTCCAGTACCATTAGTTATTACTCTACACTCCCTAGGTACAAAAACTTCTACTCCTCCAAATGCGCAATTAATATGTATTTTAGCTCCCTCTTTGGCAATCTGAGCTTCTCTTAAATCAAGTTCTAATCCACCGAATACTACATTAAACTCTCCCCCTTTGAAATCTTTAGACATTATCTTTCTTTCTGAACCCCAAAACAGTACAGATTCTGATATATACTCCTTCTCACTTGTACTACTTTTTGCTTTAGATTTAACCTTTTTTTCATTTCTAAATAGAACTGAAAAACCAATGGAGATAATGGCAATAGGCCAGAGTATCGAAAAGAAATTCCAACTAAAAAGTGTTGAAGAAAGGAATGCCACACCTAAAAGAAGAAGAAGAATTCCTGGAATATCATTTCTGTTTATTAAAAGTTTAGCACCCAAAAATATCAATACTAATGGCCAAAATTTTGCAAAACCTATCCAAATATATTTACTAAAATATGGCATTATACCAGCCTGTTCAAAAAGCAAAATAATACCTAAAACAACAACAATTACTCCAAACAGAAATCTTGATCTATTTTTCATTTTTATCTCCCTAAATATTTTCTATATTAAATTCCCCTACACCAACTGAAAGAAAGATATTCACTTTCATATCAGATGAAACGTAGTTATCAGATATATATTTTCCTCTACCTCCTGAAACTCCCGAAATCTTATCACCATTCATAGTAATACTCCCAACGCCTAAATCATACTCTAAAACATATCCCACTCTAGTTGGAATTTTAAGATTCATTTCTCCCGCACCCACCGTAAAACGTACTTCCCCAGAAGGAATAGTATTTACATCAAATTCTACATCTAACTTTCCTGCTCCTATTTCTGCAAAGAAATCTTGAATAGGGGCTCTCTCTAATACAATCTCTCCCTTTCCAGCACTAAGTGTAATATCAAAATCAGTTGGAATTTCCCATTGACCTAAAGTAATATCATATTCAGACTCATCATAGAAGAGATAGAAAGACTTGGCACTGGCTCCTGTTAATATTAAATTAAGTTTCCCTTTATCAAGAGAGTGCTCTAATTGTGGAGATTCATAACTTTTGGGGAATTTACTATTAATAGAGATATACTCCTGTATATCATTATCTTGCAAAGTAAAAGTACAGGCTCCCACATCCATAGTTAAAGATCTTTCCACTACACCAGCATATTGATCTGCAGAGAGTATTAAACTCTCCTCAACTCTTTCTTGCCCTAAATTAAACATCCCACCGCCTCCTTGGAATACCCAATTATTTACTTTCGAAGAAAGGAAGGGAATCTCCTTTTGTGTAAACTGCATATATGCAATTCCAAATGCCCCAATTGTCAATACGATTGTAAATATCATTCCTAATACTTTAGCTATTGTGGAATTTCCAAGAATAATACGAATACCTATTAAGATAATTAATATTGGCCAGAATCTTGATATATACAACCAAATGCCCCATCCAACAGTACCAGTTGTATTTAGAAGAAACATTACTCCAACAAGAATTAGAAATACAGCCCACGAGTAGTTTCTATTTCTTTCTTCCATTGTTACAATATATTAATTTATATATTATCCTCTATTCACTTTTTGTATCTGATTTAACCTCTTTTACAGCACTGCTTACCTTTTTTTTAATCTCCTTAGTATTTTCTTTGATAACTTCCTGAGAAGCAACTTTTATCTGTGATTCCGTTGGAACTACTATCCACAAAATTATGTAAAGAATTAATCCACTACCTCCATAGATTACTATTAATGCAAACAGTACCCTTATTATTGTTACATCAATACTAAAATATTGTGCTAATCCTCCACACACACCTCCTATCATTTTATCTTTTTCTGATCTGTAGAGTTTTTTATTCACTGTTTTATCTTTTGATTTTAAATCAATATATTGTAAGATAAATGAGGAAAAATAGGAAGAGATAATATTAGTTTTATGTATATGCAAAGAGGAGTACTTACTTTGAGTAAAGAAGAGTTTTTAGAGATGATAAATGCTTTAAATCTGGAGAGGTTTATGGGTACACATCTCTATGAGAAATTAAATGGTGCAAAAGAAGGGACAGGAGAGAGTATTCAGATATTACTTTCAGAAGATGAAATTGAAAAGATTCTTGATGAAATCGGTTCTCCTATTACAGACAGTTTAAAACTAAACAGTGCATTGGAGAAAATGAAAGAGTTATTTACAACCTTTAGATCTTAACTTGCCGGACCTAGATTCGAACTAGAATTAACGGTTCCAGAGACCGCCGTCCTACCATTAGACGATCCGGCAATACTGAGTAATTATACTACATTTATACACCCTCTATATATCCCTTTATCCTCTCCCTTACCCTATTCTCTCCCATAACTTGCATAATCTGATAAAGGTCTGGAGTCTGTTTTCTACCAGTAACAGCTACTCTAATTATCATTGCAACATCACCTACCTTACCTGTAAATTTCTTAGGCTCTTTCTCATACTCTTTGTAATCAATACAAAACCCATTCTTTTGTGCAATCCTTTTTATCTTGTTAAACCACTCAGAGGAACTATCTCCATAGTAATATGTGTCTAGAAAATCAGAAAGAACTGCTTTTTGAATATCCCCCTGTATATCTAAACTCTCCCTTTTAATATCCATAAACATATCATCAAAAAATATCTTAAATTGATATGGGATATCACTCCATTTGGCTATATCTTTTCTAATCTTCTCTCCCTCTCTTTCAATATTTAGAATACTTAAACAGTACTCCTTGTGACTCTCTAACTTACTATGAATCTCACTATTAAATTTCCCAGACCACTCTAAAACGAATTCATAAACCTGTTCTGCTTTAAGTTTAGAAATATATTCTTTAGAGATATCATTTAATTTGATTAAATCAAAAAGTGCTCCAGCCCTATTAAATTTCTCCAGCTTAAGTTCAAACTCTAAAATATCTTTCTGAGGGTTTTGCATTCTCCAATCACAGAAATTTGAGTTCGCAATATTAAGTAAATACTCCTTAACAGCAGTAACAGGATACCCTTGCTCAATGTAAAAAGACACTGCAGATTCGGGATCTTTTCTTTTACTAAGTTTCCTTTTATTCCCATTCTCCATTTTCATTAGAGGAGATATATGACCATATTCTAATTGTTTAAATCCCAAAGCTTTAAATATCTCCATATGTAAAGGCTGAGACGATAGCCATTCATCACCACGCAACACAAATGAAATACCCATTAAAGTATCATCTATTGGATGTGCAAAGTGATATGTGGGCAGCCCATCTGATTTTAGTAAAACAGCATCCATATCATTTTCAGAGAGTGTAACTCCCCCCTTTATTAGATCTCTTACATTAATCTTGTTCTCTGCATTTCCTTTTGAGTAAAGTCTAATTACAAACTCTTTTTTCATATCTAACTTTTTCTTAATATCATTAAAGCTAGCCTCTCTCCATTTTGCCCACTTGTCAAAATATCCTGTTCTACAACCAGTATCTGTCTGCTCCCCCCTTATACACTCAAGCTCCTCGTTTGTGCAAAAACATGGATAAGCTAATCCCTTTGAAACTAAGTCCTTCGCAAATACCTGATAGATACCTTTTCTTTGACTCTGAATGTATGGAGAGTATTTACCTTTACTCTTTGTCTCATTAATCATACCCTCATCAAAATCAATACCAAAATATTTAAAACCATTAATAATTTGAGTAACACCATCCTTTACCTCCCTTACCTTGTCTGTATCTTCAACTCTTAATATGAATATCCCATTACTTCTTTTAGAAAGCATATACCCAACTAAACTGGTATATACATTACCAATATGTAAAAAACCTGTAGGACTTGGTGCAAACCTTAATACTAACTGTGAAGGTTGTAAATCTCTTTTAGGATATTTTTTTAATATATCTCGAACACTCTCTTTAACATTTGGAAAGAGTAATTCTGACAATTCCATGTTTTCTTGCTCTGTTCTCATACTAAAGAAAGTGATATAAAATTAGGTTGATATATATAATATACACTGTTATCATTATACCATGACATTAACAGAAGCAGCATTCTTGACTAAAAGATTTGGGGTTATTGCCTTAGGATTTCTTGCAGTTGTAACGATAATTGTTCTGATTATTGTTATCCAGGACCCTCCACCTCCTCCCGAATATGTTACTCCAACATGTGCATGTACTGATACAAAAGATGAGTTCCTTGAGAATATATTGACTATTCCCTCTTTAGAGATAGTTTCAGAAAGTGCAGTAGAATATGATGTTCAAACAATAACAGGAATGTTAAATGATCTTCCAAAAATTGTAAATGTGTATAGGTATACAGACTTAGGTCAACTATTAGACTCAAGAGCTCAAGCTAAAATACTCGCAAAAAAGATGGGATTTAATCCAGAGAGAATTGTAACTAGAGGTACAACAGGATACACATGGTACGATGAAAGTACAAAAAGGAGTCTCTCTGTTAATGCTAGAGATTTGAATTTTACATTAAATACTACTATTGAAAGTATAAAGAGTATAAGGAAGGAACAGGACTTACCAAGTAAATCAGAAGCAAAGTCAATTGCCATTAACACACTAAGATCTCTGGGAATTCTCAATACACAATACTCTGCAGATACTGAGCCATTCTACATTGATATTAATCCAGATGGAACATATTCCCAAGCAGATTCTGCAATGAATGCAGAGCTCATAAGAGTAGATTTCTCAAGAAAAATCCCACTAATCTCAATTAGATCTGATGTCAAAGATGCAGATAGAATAGTTAACTCTTTAATTGAAAGAGGGTTAACTCCAATAACAGATTCAGTGGTAGTAGGCAATGAGAGAATCGAGGTATACAACTTTAGTCAGTTTGTAACATACCAAAATCCAAACAAATCAAACATATCTGTATATGTTGGACCAGAGAATAAGTCTGTTGAAATTCTAAAGAGTGTCTACCAAATTGATTTTAAAAGCTGGAGTATAGAACCTGAAAAATGTGGTACATATCCTCTACTCGACCCTTCCGTTGCAAAAGACAAAATTGAAAGTGGAGAAGGAAGTATTGTGTTTCTAAACTACGGAAAAGATCAGGTACAGGAGTACGTACCCCAGCAAGTAAAAAGATTTGTAATTCTTAGTGTAACAATTACTTACTATGAAGGCTTACTTGAACAGAAATATCTACAACCCGTATACCTCTTTACTGGTGAAGCAGAGTTAAAAGATGGGACTAAGGCTACCTTTCATATCTATTACCCTGCCATCAGCTATGACTCTGTTACAGACAAAGTAGAAGTTGAGGAAGCTACTGTAGAAAAAGATGGTGGAATTCTCTCACTTTAATACATTCCTAGCATATTTCTCTAACTGAATTGTTTCTCCAAACCTATCCTTTGAATCTATAACTATTGTAACAAGCTGATTACCATTGGGATATACATAATAACCGACAAAACATTGACCTGCTAAATCTGTTATCCCGGTTTTCAACCCTCTTAAATATTTATTACTCCCATTTAAATCATTAGTCGTTTCAAGCTCTTTACTAATTAACCTCTCCTGGGTACTCCAATTTATAACATCTTTGCTTAACCCAACTATATTCAATATCTCATCATATTTTCTTGCAACAGACGTAAGTATTGCAACATCCATTACAGTTGAATAGTTTAATTCCTCATCTATACCCGCAGGATTACTAAAACTAGATGAATTCATTTTCAATATCTTAGCCTTTCTATTCATTGCCTTAATAAATCCTTCATAGCCCCCATATGGATATGCATTTGCAATAATATATGCACTGTCATTGTAACTACTAATTAACATAGCTTTTAGTAAACTCTCAACAGAGATCTTGTCTCCCTGAGATAGCTTTAATTGCCAATCTAAATCCTCTGGAATATTCTCTAAACTAACATTAATCACCTGGTCTAAATCAAAGTTCTCAAGAACAATAATAGCGGTGAGAAGTTTAGTCAGACTAGCTATACTCTTTTTCTCATATATATTTTTTTCATACAGTATATCCCCATTAATAGGATTGTATGCAATTGCACTCTGCGCAGATATATTAGGAACAGAAATCTCCCTATCTATTAAAAAAGATATATCCTCCCCCTCAATCTTGTTATATTGGGTTTTTAAAGGATACGGCTGTGCAGATATATACTCACTTTTAGGAGTAAAAAGGGGGAGAAGTAAATACACAGTTACACAAAGTATTACAATAATCAGAAATGAGAGAGTACTCTTTTTCAATCTATCTTTTTTCTGTATTTTTTTTTCTAATTCCTTTGCCTCCTTAGCAGCTTTAATTGCTTGCTTGAAAAGTTTTCGGTCATATCTTTCTTGTGGTAGTGGCTCCTTGTTCATAATAGTATTGATATTACCAACTACCATGCTATACATCAAATAGTTTGTTGTTCTTTCTAGTTGATGTAATATATAATAGGCGAGTTAATAATCTTTATACTATCCAATATGGAAAGAACATATATCTGCGATTTGAAAACCTCTCTAGGTAAAACGGTTAGAGTAAGAGGAAGGGTTGATACTCTTAGAGACCAAGGTAAAATTGTTTTTCTTGTAGTAAGAGATATCTCTGGGAAGGTGCAAACAGTTGCATGGTCTGGTGGAGATATTAAGGTATTTAATACTGTAAAAGGATTAGTACCTGAATCTGTTGTTGATATTACTGGACTCGTTAAAGAGGCAAAACAGGTAGCACAGGGATATGAAATAGAGATACAGGAGATAAAGATAGATTCTGTATCTAAAACACCTCTTCCAATTGTAATAGAACAACCATATTCTAAAAATATTTCAAACTTAGACAAAAGATTGGATTACAGATGGATAGATCTTAGATCTGAAAGAAACAACCTAATGATGAGGGTTGCAACAGAGATGGGAAATAGTTTTAGAGAGTTTTGTATTAAGAATCACTTTATTGAAATTCAAGGTCCTAGAATAATTAATGCTGCAAGTGAGGGTGGGGCTAATGTCTTCGAAGTAAAATATTTTGATAGAAAAGCATATCTTGCTCAATCTCCTCAATTCCATAAACAGATGGGTATAGCTGCAGATTTGGATAGGGTATTTAATATGGGTCCTGTATTTAGAGCAGAAAAATCATTTACAACGAGACACTTAACAGAGTATACAAGCTTTGATGTAGAGATAGGGTATATAGATTCCTTTAAGGATGTGTGTCAATTTGAACAAGAGATGATTAAGTTCGCATTAGAAAACATTAAGGAGAAATATGGGGAGGATATAAAGAGAGTATTTGGAGTAGACATTAAAATACCTGAAGATGACTTTCCATATATCAGCGTTAAAGAGATAAAAGAGAAACTTGCAAAAGCAGGTATCCAAAGTAAAGATGATGGAGATTTCTCACCAGAAGAGGAGAGAGCTATATCAGAAATAATTGAAAAAGAAACAGGTTGTGAGTTTGTATTTGTATATGATTATCTTCACAAAAAAAGAGCTTTTTACCATATGAAGAGTTCTGAAAATCCTCAGTTAGCACTGGGATATGACCTATTCTGGAAGGGTTTGGAGATAACTACAGGAGCTCAAAGAGAGCATAGGTTAGAAAATCTAAAAGAAAGTGCAAAGGAGAGAGGTATATCTTTAGAATCTCTTTCTGAATATTTTGAATATTTTGAATACGGCTGTCCTCCACATGGTGGGTTTGCATTAGGAACTGAAAGATTTCTAATGAAGCTTTTGGACTATGAAAGTATACTAGAAACAACATATCTTCCTAATACACCAAACAGGTTAGGAAAATTAATAAATGTTAAAAAGGTTAAGTAGATACCCTCCACTCTTTAACTAGAAACTGAATCTCTTCATTACCATTCCATACGTTTATTCCGATACCTCCTACTACATCTATTTTGTCATCAATATTAATTTCCTCGGTATCCTCACCACAACTAAAAAATAGTAAGGTAATTAAATCTATACCATCTCCCTTACATAGTAATTTCATATGGTTTCCTAATTTCCCCATTATCTGTTTTTTAACAACAACTAAATTNNNATATTAAAGCCAGTAATACTCCTTGCTGAGCCCTTAACAATACCCTCTTTTTTGGTACCTACAAGTACGGGTCTGTGATATTTTTCATTAAGCTTACCTGCTATTAAACCAACCACTCCCTCATGCCAATCATTACCTACAACAAAGAGTAATTTCTCGTCACTCTCTCCAATAATGCTTTGAGCCTCATCTAAACCATTTTGAGTCATATACTGTCTTTGGAAATTAGTTTCATTAAGTATATTTGCAATACTCCCACATACGTCAACCTTCTCACTAACTAATAGTTTAACGGCATCTAAGGGGGACCCTATTCTACCAGCAGCATTAATTCTTGGCCCTAATATATATCCTAAATGGTAGCTATCAATATCTTTAAGCTCCAAACCAGATACTTTTACTAACTCATTTAATCCAACCCTCTTTCCCTTTTTAATCTGCTCTATTCCATACTTAACTACAACCCTATTCACATCTAGAAGTGGCATTAAATCAGTTACAGTGGCCATAGCAACAAGATCTAAACCATGTGTATCTTCATTAATTTCAGACTCCATTCCCAACTCTGATCTAATACTTTGAATCAAAAGTAATGTAACAAAAGCACCACATACATTACTGTTAGGATACTCATGCGCAGGATACATAGGATGAACTAAGGAATACTCTAAATCAGTACCGAAATCATCTGGTGGTTGATGATGATCAGTGATTACAAAATCTAAACTTTTCTCTTTCTTAACTGTATTAATTAACTCCCTATCTCTTACTCCACAATCAACAGATACTAGAAGTTGACCTCCTAATTGCAGTACATCCTCTATTGATGATTGGGTTAATCCATATCCTTGATCTACCCTACTTGGAATATATGGAACAACGTCAACTTTCAAATTTAACTCCTTTGATACCTCTTTGTAAAGAAATTCCCAAAGTAAACTAACACTACATATACCATCACAATCAAAATCTCCATGTATTACAATCTTTCTACCCTCTTTTATACATCTTACAATCTCTTTTGTAGCTCTTTTTGAATCATACATCTTTTTATACGATGGAATATCCTTTATGGTACTCTCTAAAAAAGATTTCTCCTCTATACCTCTACTTCTGAGTATATATTTAACAATATTTTTTGAAACTTTCTTTTTAGGTAATATCCAATTGCTCTTACTTCTAAGACTCATCTTTTGAAAATTGCTCAATTAAATCCCAACTAAAACCCTTTCTAAGTAAATACCCAATCATTTTTTGATCCTTAATACTAAAACTCTTACCCCTATATTTTTTCTCAAAGGCTTTCTTAAGTATATCTAGTTCGTCATCAATACATTCATTACACACTAGCTCTGCAATATCTTTGCTTACACCCTTTGATATCAATTCTGAAATTAATACACTCTTTCCCCTTGGTTTGTTTCTTAATCTACTAGATACAAAACTTCTAGCATACTCCTGGTCATCAATATATTTATACTCTTTTAATTTCTTAATAATTCCGTTATTAAGCTTCTCCCAATCAATATTTGCATCCTCTTTAAACCAGATACTCTTTTTCTTAAACTTTAATTCCTTTAAATATCTTTTTACCTGAAACTCTGTTTTAGGGCTATGGGAAAGATAATCTGTTACTCTTGTTAGAAATCTAGCTTTCAAATCCTTCTCAAGTATTCTGTCTAAAACAGTGTCATCTATCTCTAAACCCTCGTAAAGATTCTCACTAGCAAGTGTATCTAAGGATATACCACAAAAAAACTGCTCATCAATATACAGATTTACTCTATTAGGATCTTTTTTTTGATACTCTATTTTACTTACTCTCATCTACTTCATTTTAGCACGAACGGCCTTTTCAATTTCATCCCTTAACTTCTTGTCTTCTTTAAGGGCTAATACTGTTCCATCTCTTCCCTGTGCTAACTGCTTTTCACCATACTTAAACCATGCTCCAGATTTTTCTACTATACCCTGTTGTATTGCGGCATCTAATATACTACTCTCTTTGTCTATACCTACTGGATATATCATATCAAAAGAGGCCTCTTTAAAAGGAGGAGCCATTTTGTTTTTTACAACCTTAACAACCCTCGTATGACCTACCAAATTCCCATCCCTCATAATTTTATCCCTCTGTCTAATATCCATACGTATTGAAGCATAGAACTTTAGTGCATTACCACCAGTTGTTGTTTCGGGATTACCAAACATAACACCAATTTTCATTCTTAACTGATTAAGAAAGATAATGGTAGTACCTGTTTTACCAGTAATAGCTGTAAGCTTTCGCAACGCTTGAGACATAAGTCGGGCCTGTAACCCCATATGACTATCACCCATCTCTCCCTCTATCTCTGCTCTAGGGGTAAGAGCTGCTACAGAGTCAACCACAATTACACCAAACGCTGCAGATCTAACTAAAGTCTCTAATATTTCTAATGCCTGTTCTCCAAAATCTGGTTGAGATATATACAAATCATCGATATTAAGACCAATATTTTTTGCATATCCAGGATCAAAGGCATGCTCTGCATCAATAAATGCCACAGCATCTCCCTTCTTTTGAGCTTCTGCAAGAATATGTATAGCTAATGTAGTCTTACCAGATGATTCTGGCCCATATATTTCAATTATTCTTCCCTTTGGAACACCCCCTATACCAAGTGCCATATCTAGTGAAAGTGCACCTGTAGGTATTACCTCTACATTTACTCTCTCTTTGCTTCCTAACTTCATAATTGAACCCTTCCCAAACTGTTTCTCAATCTGTGCAATAGCAACATCTATTGCTTTACTTTTACCACTTGAAACAACACTTTTAACTTCCTTTGTAGTTGATACCATAGTAAATACTATACATTAACTTAAATACTCTTTAAGCATATCAAAGGTGATTGCCTTAGTCAAAAAAGCAGGAATATATTAATGAAAATTAAACAACTAAAAAAGAAGATATATTCTTAACAAATACTTTCCTTAAATTTTCATCCTCTCTAATATATCTTGCTATTTCTAATTGAACAGAAGGAACTCTTAATTTAGAAGCGACATACTCACCTAGTGTTTCCTGTTTGTCCTCTGGGAATCTAAAAATACATATGCTCATACCCTTTAGCTTACCCTTGTCTACACTATTTGAAATATCATTAGCTAAAAGAATGGACTTAAAGAATTTAGATGGATAGTAAATACCTAAATCATACTCATATTCATCCTTAAGGCCGTGAATATCTACAAACTTTTTAATCTTTCCCTTCCCCACTATATCTGCAACAACCTGTTTGTAAGGATTATCCTTAAACTTATGCCAATTAGGATCAAAAGATGTCTCTTCACTTTGAATAACTCCCCATGCACCTGTTTGAGTACAAATATCCTCAACGATATTATTAGTAAACTGTTCACCCCATTTGTAAGACATGGTTAGAGAAGGTCTTTTATGAGAATATACATGGGGAGCAGAAAGAAGTATTGGAATACTTCCTTTTATTACTTTTACATACTCTGAATCTAACATATTTAAGAGTATCATATTTAAACCTCTTTTTATATATTTTTATTCTATAACCCCAATACAGTATTGATATGAATCAAAAAGAATGATAGATTGGGAGATATATAACTTATTAATATCCTTAAATGGGAAAACTTAAATTACTCTTTCTCCCAATCTTTGTCTCTCTGTGTCTAATACCTTTCTCCCTATCCTTTGCTCAAGAGGATGAAGTATTACAATATGGAACCGAAGAAGAAGAGATTCCTGTTTTGTATGACACTGAATATGACTCAGCTATAGAACAAAAAGCTGCAAGAGATGTAACCATTGTACTTATGCTAGTAACAACGGTAATATTTCTCTCTGCATATATATTCTCTGCAGTCGCTTTAGTAAAAATTGGAAAGGAAATGAATTACGAGAATTCATGGTTTGCATGGATACCAATATTACAATCTGTAATGCTATTCCAATTAGTTGGTATGAATCCACTTCTTCTACTCCTTCTACTTATTCCTGGGGCTGGCCAAGCTGCAGCTGGAATACTCTCCATTATTGCATTTATGAAGCTTACCGAAAAGAGAGGTTATGACAAGACCTTAGCTTTAATTATGCTTACAGGTATAGGATTATTTGTTCTTCTTTACTTACTAGCATGGAAACCAAAAAGTGTGCAAACTCAACCACTTTCTCAAACACCAGTAACACCACCAGTATCATAAGGAAAAGGAAAAAGAAATTAAAAGAGGGAGATGTCTCCCTCTTTTTTTTCTAAAGCAAAGTACCCTGATCACTCTCTTTTTCGGGAATTGGAAGTGGTACAACATTAGAAAGAACTTTCTCTTCTTTCTCATCTCCTTCCAACCGAACTAAATCCATTTTTCTCTTCATCTGATTAACACGAGTTGTACTAACATCAGAGTACTGTTTTTGTAATTGATCTATCCTTATACCCACCTTGTCAAACTCCTCACTAAATTTGTCAAACTCCTTCTCTACAGATTTAACATGACCAACAATTTTGTAAATATTTTCTTGAATTCTAAAATTTTCATATGCCTGTTTAATCATTCTAAGAATAGCTGTAAAACTAAAAGGTCCAGCCAATACTACTTTCCTCTCCATAGCATCTTGCCATATAGCAGGCATCTTGTCATAGATAAAGGAAAATATCATTTCATTAGGTATAAAAAGAATCACAAAATCAACAGTTTTGTCCTCAGGATTAATATAGTCACGAGATGTAACCTGTTTAATCTTCTCCTTAACATCTATTTCAAACTGCTTCATGTACCTACTCCTTGCATCAGTATCATCTGTTTCGGTCATTCTTTGTAATGAAGCGTATGGAAATTTAGCATCAACATTAATCTTCGTCCTATCCGGTAAATACACTGTGAAATCTGGCCTACTCTCACTACCACCCTCTTGCCTTGTATATGTTTCTCCTACAACAAAACCTGCCATCTTAAGTAAATCATCTGCAACCTGCTCTCCAAATTGTCCTCTTAGCTGATTATTTGAAAGAACCTTCTTAAGGTTCTCGGTACTTACAGATAGCTGCTCTGTAATCTTTTTGTACTCATCTAACGAGTTTTTCAACGCAGAGAAAGAATTAATCCTATCCTTTTCAGAAACCTCTAAATCCTTCTTACTCTCTTTAAGATCCTCTTGTATAACCTTTACCAATCTCTCTATCTCACCCCTTTTGTTCTCTAAATCAACCCTACTCTTACTTGATTCTGCACCAAGTTTCTGATCCGCCATTCTGACTAAACTCTCATTCGCTTGATCTAATATACCTGGCATTATTTCATTCAATTTCGCAGATATAGTTTCAGTTATTGCCTCTTTTTGTTTTCTATTCCCCTTAAAAAAGAAATAGAAGATACCAATACCTAAAAGTATCCCTCCTAAAAGACCTATTACTAACTCCATAATGGTAAAAATTTTTAATTTATTGTATTCTCATCTATTATACAGTATGAATATTACTAAGCACATTACTGAAAACAAAACATTCCTTAATCACATCTTAATTACTTTAGGAATAGGCTTAATTGTAAACTTTCTTAACTACATATTTAGTATATATTTAGCAAGGAACCTTGTTACCAATGATTTCAATATCTACAATGCAATATTAGGAATAGTTACACTAATACAGATCCCAACCATAGCTATACAGACAGCAATTACTAAAAAAGTAGCTAGGAACAAAAATTTTAATCTTAACCAGTTCAAAAGAAAAAGTACTTTACAATTAATAGTAATAGCATTTATTCTCTCTCTACTATTTCTACTGCTTAAAAACCCAATTGCTGATATATCAAATATTGATACAAAATACATACCACTTCTCTCACTTGTACTCTTTGTATCTCTTGTTACTCCAATTGCAAAGGGTTTCTTACTCGGTTTAGAAAAGATTCTTTCTTTTAATATGGTATTACTTTTTGAAACAGTATTAAAATTCGTATTAGGATACATTGCAATAACTAACGATTTGGGAATGAATATGATTATACTAGCATTTTGTATTCCATCAGTTATTACTACACTCATAATACTTCCATTACTTAAAAGTAAAGGAAAAGAGGAACTAACAAAAGAGATTACCCTAGATTACAAACAAATCTCTTTAATATTTTTTACCTTTCTACTACTAAACGTACCATTTACTCTAGATCTTATCCTAGTTAATCCAGAGGTTAGAGCATCGTATGGTGCACTCTCTTTAATTGGAAAAATTGTATATTTTGGTTCAGTAACAATTGCTAACCTAATGATTTCAAAACTCTCAAATTCCAAAAAAGAATCAAGAAAAAAGAGCTTACTAATCTCTTTAATAGTATCAAGCTTAACAGGAGTAGCAATATGTATTGTATATATGCTCTTTACCCAAGAGATCTTACAATTTGTATTTAATGGTGCATATCTAGATATATCTAGATATATAGTGCCTTACTCTCTAGCTATGATTGCATACTCAACAGGATATATGGTTATTACATCTCAACTTGTTAATGATTCATATGTCCATATATACATACTACTAGGAATTTCTTTACTACAGGTGGTTTTGTATAATATCAACAATACAACTTTGTATGATGCATTCCTTAATCAGGTTGTAATATATGGAGTGCTATTTCTTTTTGTACTAGTTATTTTAATTTCTAAAATATTTAAAAAAGATGGGAAAAACGTTCAAAGAGAAACTTAAAGAAGAAGGAAAAAACTTCAAAGATTTTGCACTTAAGGGAGACGCAATCACTCTGGCTGTTGGTGTAATTATTGGTATGGCTTTTAAAGAGTTGGTTGATTCTTTGGTAAACAATATATTTACACCTCCTATTGGTTTTTTAACTGCTAAATTGGATTTCTCTCAGCTATACATTACTTTGGGAAAAACAAGATATGAGACACTTGCAGATGCAAAGGCAGCTAATGCAGTTGTTTTACAGTATGGCTTAGTGTTAAATGCAATAATTACATTCATTATTACAGCCATTATACTTTACATAATTGTTAGAACTATTAGTAAAGCGGTAGCGAAAGAGAAGAAAGAAGAAGCAAAGAAGACTAAACAGTGTCCTTACTGTATGTCAGAAATAAATATAAAGGCAAAGAAATGTCCTTTCTGTACAAGTATTGTAAAATAGTTTGTTAATCGTGAAGCTCTTCTATAGATAACAAAATATCATCCATGACCTTGAGAATACTCTCATCAGGGTTATCAGGAGTTTTGTATGCTACAGATCCAGCCGTAATTCCTCCCCAAACGTAGTATACTCCACTTTGTTGGCTATCTACTCGTTCACAAATCCTAATATCGTAATCAGAGGATTCCTGATCTTTTGGATTAAATGATCTTCTAAAAGTACCCTGATTAATTTCTTGAAAATCTTCATAATAGATATAGATTCCTGGCCCATTAAGTAGCTCTTTGCTGTACGTGATATCGGAATAACCACATAAGGACGTTTCCCCACCACATTGACCGCAATTGCTCAAGTAAAAAGCATATTCTGGATTCTCCATATATGAAATTTCAAGCTCATGAAAAGTACAGACTGTTTGATTATTTACAGAATCATATCCACAAGTAGTGTTAGCTTTAGTAATCTCCCAATCCTGAGGATATTTTAATCTATATGGCCAAAGAGAAGTGTTTGTAAATGATACTAAAGGGACATCTTCGTTCTCACTTGTCGGTATCTCTTCTTCTTCACTTGTTGGAACTTCTTTCTTTGAAAAAGGATTCTCTACTCCAACTATTAATCTATCTGTAAAAAACATATATGCAAATAACCCTATTAATACAAAAACGAATACGAGTAGTACTATATTCAAAACCTTTTCTCTACTCATCTTCCTATTCCCTTTAGATTCTGAACCCTCATCCTCAAGGATATTTATTTTCGAAGAATTATCAATTTGAGAAATACCTTCAATCATGATAATCAAATATTAATTTAACAGTAAAACATACCATTTGGAATACACATGGACAATAGTAGACTCGAACTACTGACCCCTACAATGTGAATGTAGTGCTCTAACCAACTGAGCTAATTGTCCTTAGGGGTAGTATTGTTATTCTGAATAGGTGGCTTAACCTCTTTTACAGGCTCCTCTCTCAATCCCCTTACTACATTCCACATTATATATCCCCCAAATATGAGAATAAAGATGAGAATACCAGAAAGTATATTCCCCATAAACATTGCTATTACACCAATAACCAAACTTATTAGTGCAGCTATGGCATATTTCACAAGGTTTGGATACATTTTAAATAATGTCTAAGTTATTATTAAAATATATCTCAAAAGAAATATATATGCAATCAATAATGAAACAGTCTAATCAAATCACCTTTTATTTAAACTCCTCCCAATATCTTGAAGTGTCTCTCTATCTTTCTCAGTAATTCTTAATCTCATTGCTTGTTTTAGAGTAAATTCCGCAATACCCTTTTTCATTGTTTGTTCAGGTGTCTCTCCTTCCTCAACACTACCTCCAAAAAAACTCCAATGCTCTCCGTACTTTTTTATTTTTCGCCTATCTTCAAGCAACACCCTATTCTCTTTAGTTAAAAATATAACTCCAGCACAATGTATTATATTCATTTGAATACTTTAAATAATTGTAATAAAAATGAATAATGGGCGATATTAAAAAGTATAGAATCTAAAAAAAGGATTACCTTAGTAATGATAATAGAATTTTGCTAATTTCCCAAATATACATATATTATTTTACCAAACTACCTAACTATTTATCTAGCATTCTTTAAGTTTTAATAAGTGCAAGAGAAGTAATTGTAAGTTCTGTTTCTCCCAATTCAAAAGTAAAACGCTAATTTTATTTTGACTCATAGTAGATACAGTGGTAACATATTAGCAGTATTCTTATGAACATCTTAAAAGCACATACTCCTAATAATATGATTGAAACTGGATTTATATCAGGAATTTCTTTGATATTAGGGTTACTATTTGATTATTTTTTCTATGACAAAATGCCTGGTATCACTTTCCCTGTATATGTTATCTTTATTGTATTAGGTCTTTTTGCTATCTCTCGTATCCTTAAAAAACAAATAAACAAACAAGTGGTTTGGCTTTTAATTCCACTAGTTTTTTTTAGTACAATGGTTTTTATTCATACGAGTACTTTGCTTACTTTTTTTAATGTATTTATTTCCTTAATACTTTTGTTATTAATTGCCAAAACAGTATGTGGAAATAGAGTTAATAGCTTTTTGATGAGAGATTATGTAAAGATCATTTTTCTTCCATTGAAGTTCGTATTCCCGCTTTTTCATACTCTATCTGATTTATTCTCTTTACATAAAGTTAATAAAAATCAAAAAACTTTGTCTCATATAGTAAAAGGTGTTGTAATGGCTATTCCTGTGATATTCATTTTCATATTACTTCTTTCTTCTGCGGACTTAATTTTTCAAAGATATATTTCAGATTTGGTTACCATCAATATACAACCAGAAACATTCTTCAGGTTTATCTTAATTTTAATTGTGACATTTATTTTCATTGGTGCATACTCATATATCTTTCAAGAATCGAAAAAACAAAAAACCATTAAACAAGAGAATAAAAAATATGTAATTGGGAATATTGAAAGTTCTGTTATTTTGGGTTTGGTTAATGTTCTGTTCTTTTTGTTTATTCTTATACAGTTAACCTATCTATTTGGAGGTGTAAGTAATATTTCTACACAAGGATTCACATATGCTGAATATGCTAGGCAGGGCTTTTTTGAATTAATAGCAGTAGCAGTTATTTCATTGTTATTGCTTTTGACTATTGAAAAGTATATTGCCCACAAAGATAAATTCCCTATTCTAGGGTTTAAAATATTAAGTACAACAATGGTTGCTCAAGTAATTGTAATAATGGTCTCGGCTTTTACACGTTTGTTGCTATATGAGCAAGCTTATGGTTTTACAATACTTAGGTTGTATAGCCACATCTTTATTTTCTTACTTGGTGTTATCTTTTGTTTGTTGGTATATAAAATACATTGGGATAGTAGAGAGAATATGTTTGCATTACGTGTTTTTATATCAGTAATTTTGTTTTTAGTAGGAATAAATTTGCTTAATCCTGACCTATTTATTGCACAACAGAATATTCAGAGATTTAATGATACTGGAAAGCTTGATGTTTCCTATTTAAGTAATCTTTCTGATGATGCAATTCCAGAAGTAGTAAAANNAATTCTTGATTCTAAAACAGAAGAGTTAGAAAATTACAAGGATTATCAAAGAGATGCTTTGGGGAAACAGGATTATTAGTTTAGAAATGGTGGGCGATACAAGACTTAAACTTGTAACCTCCACAATGTTAATGTGATGCTCTAACCAGCTAAGCTAATTGTCATAATATAGGGGACATTTTACTACTATTCTTCTATTCTTTTAAGTCTAGTATAGTAATCAGGTAATTCATTTAAATGTGCTAATGCAATCTTCCCTGTTAATATTGGATCACTATTACTAATATTAGTATTAGCACCTCTACTACCATGTTCTAGTTCCACATTTAAACCCATAAGAAACTCATTAATATCAACAACATTCCAGTCAATATTTAACTGATTCCCTATTCTCTTTGCATCGTCTATGGAAAACATATGTTAAAAATATTTAAGTTATATAGTATATTATTACTTCTTCTTAATAAAATTATCAATCAAACCATATACATTGAAACAAGAGAGGAAGGAAATTCTTGTTTAGTAATGTATGGTATATCAAAAACCGCATCCTTTCGAATGCGGTTTAAGAGTTAAAAGATATAGAGGATATTAAATCTCTTCTTTCTTTTTAGATCTATCTACTAATACTTTAAGAAGTATTAATACTACAACTCCTCCTACTACTATTAACCACCAGTTAGTTTTCTTTTCTACTGATATATCTAATGTAGTGTCTGATTCTCCTAGTACAATGGTTTGGTCTTCTGCTCTTTCTACTTGGGTTGTGTATTCTCCTGGGCATAGGGTTGCTTCCCAGTGTCCTTTTTCATCTGTTGTTACTGTTTTTTCTAATTCTTTATCACTGTTATATATATTTACTTCTATACCTTCTACTGCTTTTTCATCTTCATCATATTTTCCATTATTATTTTTATCATAGTAGATTGTACCAGAGATCTTGTATGTAGTTTCACATGTTGTTTCTCCTAATACTTTTTCATCTTCAGTAGTTTCTATTATCATTTCTTCTTCATCAGTAGTGTTTTCATCTTCACTTTCTCCAATATTAGTAGTTTGTGCATAGTAGTAGGTTGGTGATGTTTTAGGAGATGGACCTGTTGTTGCTCCTAATACTTGGCCTTGAGGAATTGTGAATGATGTATTGTCTGTAGTTGTATTGTTAGCATTATCTGTTACTCTTATGGAAACAGGATATGTTCCTGGTACATCTGAAACAAGTGCATAGAGGTTCATTCCTGATGTGTATGGTGTCCATGTTCCACCATTTATTTGTACTTCTACAGATTTTACATCAGAGAGTGTATCTGTTGATGTTACAGTAAGAAGGCCATCTGATATGACCATAGAGTTTATTGTAGGAGAAATCTTATCAATATTAGTTATAGTTACTGTTTGGGTAGTAATATTTCCTGCATTATCTGTAGCAACAAACTCAAATGTTCCATTTTCTGTAAAGGTATGAGAGTCAGCATTTAGAGTACCTTCGTCTGTTGAAGCATTTACAACTATATCTTGGTTTGTCCAATCGGTATTGTAAGCAGAAATTGTTATAACTGGGAATGTTTTATCAATTTTAACAGCATCTGATACTTTTGGTGTTTCTTTATTTCCAGCTTTATCTTCTGAGTAGAATGTAATTTTGTTTTCTCCTTCAGTAGATACAATAACTGTATTTCCTTTGTTATATGTTACTCCATTATCTAATGAATAGTGTGTTTTGTAACATCCGCTACCATCTATATCTTCACATACTAAAGTCACTGTTACATCTTTACTATGCCAATCTGAATCAATACCTAATACGGATGTTATTGGGTCAGCCATAGGAGTTGATCTTTCTTTATATGGATTTATAGATAGGATATTTCCTGCTAAATCATGGATATCCTTTACACCCCACTCTTGTTCTGGTGAGATATACCATCCACCCTTTGTGAATGTGACAGTTGCTGTATGTGTTGATGAATCGTAAAAAATTGTTGCATCTCCTGATAGATCACCACTACTTGCACTATACATAGGGTAATTGAACAAGAAGTAGTTGGCAGAATTTTCTGCATCAGCCTGCCTTACATCTTCAGTAAAGATAGCTTGGAATCCTTTTGCATCTGGACCTGGAGTTGCAAATACTAAATCAACAGTTGGTTTTACCCAATCAATATGTATTTGACAACTATTTTCTATTCCTGTTGCGTTAATTAAGGCCCAATCAGACTTATTCCCTGCTTTATCTACTGCCCTTACTTGGAATCCATATATTCCTTCTGATGGTATTTCCCACCAGTTAGTATCATAGGAATTAGTGTAAAGAACTTTACTCACTAAACCTGCAGATCCATCAGGAGCATTGTAAGAAGAGTATTCGTAGTGATCCAGATTTGTGTCAACACTTGCATCCCAATATTCACTTATATGTTTTGTATTCGAATATCCATCACATTGTATATCTTGGTTATTATCAATATCCCTAAAGTATAGGTTTTCTGGTTTTGATGGAGCCTGTGTATCTAAAGTCACATTCCATATATCGCTCCAATTACTATAATTTCCTGCAGCATCTTTTGCTCTTACTTGCCAATACCATATACCATCTTGAGCTCCAGATGAGTGGATTATATTGCTAGAAAGAGTACCAGATTCCCAAAGTCCTGATGTTAATACTCCACCTGATTGAGCTGGATTCAATGATGACTGGAATTCATATGTAATTGCAGAGGTATCAGTAGATGCATCCCAAGTAAAATTGAATTCATTAGTTGGAATTACTGTATCATTGGGTGTTCCATTTAATGGGACAAAGGGAGGAGTTTGATCAATAGTGAACTGAACTCTTGATGCCCAACCTGGGTTTTTTACTCCATCATATGCCCAAGCTGCAATTTCATAAGTGCCTTCTACCAAACTACAATGTCCACCATTATTTATAGTTGCATTCCAGTTAGTTCCATTAAAGGTTGTAGGAATAGATGTACAGCCACTTACAAGTATGTCGTCCGATCCTTCAATGACCTTGTATATATGCATTGAGACAGATGATATATCTGTTTGTGAATCAGAAGCAGCAATAGAGATATTTACTGGTCCACTTATTCTTTCATTTGTTGTAGGAGTTAAGACTGATAAAACAGGTCTTGTATTATCTATAGTTACTCTTTTAGTTGTTGTGGAACCTTGTACATAACCTCCTTCATCGTAATACCTTTCTGCCCAAAGTAAATAATCACCTGCAGGGATTATAGTCCCTGGAGCATCACTCCCCATCCAATGATCAGTTACCATACTCCAACCCTTATCAACATTAACAAAATCATTACTGCTTGGATTAATATTTACCCATCCTATATATCTATCATTTGTTCTATTTCCTGTTGAAGAATTGTAACCCCAGAGTCCTGTTATATAATGTTGTTTATATACAGGTTCTCCTGATATATTGAAGTTTAGTGTGTCATTTAATTTTACATAGTATATTCCACCTTTCTCATATTCATTAACAGTAACTTCTTGTGTAACAGTTTTTCCATACCAAGGATCATAAGTAACATTACCATTGATCATCGAAAGAATAATAGAAGGTTTGCTGGAACCCCATTTATTATTTCTGGCATCGATAACTTTTCCAGCCATTTGGTTATTTAATGCATTAAAACCAATATTCTGAAAAGCATTATTTGTTACAACAACACTAGAGAAACTTCCTGCATTAATACCATCATAGGTAGAACCATCAATAGTATTTCCGAGAATAGAGATATCTCCTACACCCCAGAATTCAATTGGCCTTACTGTATCTTTAAGTGTATTACCAGAGATTATTGCATTTCCTCCATTTAAGTAAACTCCTGCAAATATTGGGCTTGTTGTATTACCCACATTATTTCCTGAAAAAGTTGTTGTTCCTGAAACTCCTATATCCTGTTGAAATGCTCTTAATCCACCATTTATAGTATTGTTTATAACAATATTATCTTTTGCATTAGTACCAGTAAACCATATATCATAAAGATGTCCGATCCCTGAGGTTGCTAAAGTAATTGCATTATAATCAATAGTATTGTTGCCTGCCTGATTATCAAGATATACACCAGCAAAACTTCCAATTGAAGATCCTTCTATTGTATTGTCTTTTACAACATTATCATTACTATTACTAATTAAAACACCTTTATCTGTAAAGTTTATAATATTATTATCTTTTACGGTAATAGCTGAAGATCCATTTTGAATGTAAATTCCACTTTCGTTTGTATAATCAAGGGCATCTATAGTAAAACCTTCAATAGTCATTGGGTCAGTAACTGCATTTACTGTTATTACTGCACCACCCACAATATTCGGTTTAATGGTTGTTACTGAAGAACCTGCCCCAATAAGATTAATTCTTTTATCTATTGATAAACTTTGAGTGTATGTTCCGTTTGTTACATTAATTGTATCTCCATCAACGGCCATATTAATTGCTTGTTGTATTGCGTCATAACAAGTCCCAGTAATAGATGCAACAGTGCAGGTATTTCCATTTCCAGCTGGATTTGGATTAACAACTACAAACACAGTGAAATGATCTAAATCTTCTATCTTTAATGAACTCTCATTCTCTATAACATTACTAATATCTTTAGCATCTACTAATTCATTAACACTCTCTGCATATACAACCCTATTACTCTCTCCAACCTTAGGTAATGTAAGATCATAGTTAAATGTACCATCAACCATATCCGTAGTAATATCATAAGCAATATTAGAAGCAGCATTAGTAACCTTAACCTGTTCATCTGTTAGAT
>DDXN01000013.1 GCA_002347605.1 Candidatus Dojkabacteria bacterium UBA2259
TGATAAAAATGAAATGACAATAAGTCAGATATCTATTGATGAAGCACAAATACTAAAAAGAGGTAGATTTGCATCAAGAGGTAGGTCTTCGAGAATATTAAAAAGGAGATCACATATTAATTTAGAATTAGAGGTTAAATAATGGGAAGAAAGGTAAATCCTAACGCAATTAGAATGGGAATTAACAAGACATGGAACTCTGTCTGGTACTCTTCAAAAGCTCAATTTCCAGAGTTATTAGCTCAAGACCTAAAAATTAAAAAGGTTGTTACAGAGAGAACTAAGGATGCTGGTATAGACGCTATAATGATAAATAGGACTATGAGTAAGATTGATATTGAGATATTTGTTGCTAGACCAGGTGTCGCAATTGGTAGAGGGGGAGAGGGCATTGATGTATTACAGAAGGATTTGAAGAGAATGACTAAAATGGATGTAGAGATAAAGATAAGGGAAGTTAAAAAGGCTGACATATCAGCAAGAATAATTGCAAGGGGAATAGCAGATGGTATTGAGAGAAGACAGCCATCCAAATTGTTAATGGCTAGTGCGAAAGAGAAAGCAATTATGGCAGGTGCAAAGGGTATTAGGATATGGGTATCAGGGAGAATAAATAATGCAAGTCAAGCTAGAACAATTAAAGCAAATGCTGGTTCTGTTCCAGCTCAAACATTAAGAGCAGATATAGACTATGCACAGGAAGTTGCACAAACATTAGATGCTGGTTTAATGGGTGTTAAGGTATGGGTATACAAGGGTGAAAAAAATAATATGGATGAAGAAAATTAAATATGTTACTACAGCCAAAAATTAGAAAACACAGAAAAGAGTTTAGAGGAAAAATGGGAGGAGTAGCTTCTGCTAACAATACCATAACCTTTGGTGAGTACGGTCTAAAGTCTATGGAAAATGGGTGGATAAAAGCTAGAGAGATTGAAGCTGGTAGAAGAGCTATAACTGGGTACATGAAGAGAAAAGGTAAGGTATGGGTAAAGATATTTCCTCATAAGCCATACACTAACAAAGGGACCAACAGTAAAATGATTGCAGGGAAAGGTGATGTAGAAGGATATGTAGCGGTTGTAAGACCAGGTAACCTACTCTATGAACTAAGTGGTGTTACAAGAGAGATTGCACAGGAGGCAATGAGACTTGGATCTCAAAAGCTTTCAGTAAAAACTAAGTTTGTTTCAAAGAAAGAGATATAGCTTGAGAGATTGGGGTAAAATTGATAGAATACAAGCCGTTTGAGATATTTAATATACAAAAAGAAATGATGGAGAATAAAGGACAAAAAAGAGAATTAAAGGGTGTTGTAGTAAGCAATAGTATGCTAAATACTGTTAGGGTCAGGGTAGATACTGCACATGCACATCCTGTATATAGGAAGGTTGTTAATAGGAAGAAGATATTTTTTGCTCATACACTAAAAGAATTAAGTGTAGGTGAGAAGGTAGTAATAAGGGAATCTAAACCATATTCTAAGAATGTAAAATGGATTGTAATTAATAATAAATAAGGGAAATGATACAGACATTAACAAACTTAACAATAGCAGATAACAGTGGAGCTAAGATTGGAAAAGTAATTGGTGTTTCTGGATACTCTAAAATTAAGTTTGCTAAATTAGGAGATATTGTAAAAGTAGCTATACAGAAAGCTTTACCTAATAGTGGGGTAAAAAGGCATGAGGTTTTAACAGCAGTTATAGTTAGAGTGCATAAGGAGCAAAAGAGAAAGGATGGGTCATATATTAGATTCGATGATAATGCAGGTGTAATAATAGATAACAAAAAGAATCCTGTTGGAACAAGGATATTTGGACCTGTTGCAAGAGAGTTAAAAGAGAAAGGGTTTGATAAGATTGTTTCTCTTGCATCAGAGGTATTGTAAATTTTTGATTAAAGATATGAAGATTAAAAAAGGTGATACAGTAAAAGTACTCTACGGAAAAGACACTGGTAAACAGGGTTTGGTGCTGGCTATTGATGCAAAGAGTAGAAAGGTTGTTGTAGAAGGACTTAATAAATATAAAAAACATGTTAAAGGAGATGGTAAGAATAAAACATCTGAGATTCTTACTATTGTTAAACCAATGGATGTATCAAAAGTGATGTTAATATGCAGTAGCTGTGGGAAAGCAACAAGAGTGGGTATTGTTAGAGAGGGCGATAAGGTGGAAAGAGTATGTAAAAAGTGTGGTAAGGTAATTGAGGTTGTTGTAAAGAAAGAAGAACCAAAAGTTGAAAAAAAGAGTACTACAAAAAAAAGTACGGCAGTAAAGAAGAAAGTAACTAAATCAAAAAGTGAAAAAGCATAATGGCAAGATTAAGAGAGCAGTACAATAAAAAGGTAAGAAAGGATCTAGCAAAGGAGTTGGGATACTCTAATCTAATGGAGGCACCTACTCTAAGTAAGATTGTTATTAATGTTGGTGCTGGAGCGGCGCTAACAGAGGCAGAGGCTATGGAGGATATTATTGATATTGTTACAAAGATATCTGGACAAAAGCCAGTAGTTAACAAAGCAAGAAAAGCTGTTTCTGCATTTAAAGTAAGAGAGGGAATGGAAATTGGAGTATCTGTAACACTCCGAGGAAATAGAATGTGGGAGTTTTTTGACAAATTAGTGAATGTTGTATTTCCTAGAACTAAAGATTTTAGAGGATTAGAGGTATCTTCGTTTGATGGAGCTGGTAATTACTCAATTGGTATTGAAGATCATACAGTTTTCCCAGAGATAGATGCTAATAATATTAAGAAGGTAAGAAGTTTAGAGGTTACAATTGTTACTACAGCAAAAGATGATAAAAGTGGTAAAGCGCTATTAGATAAATTTGGTTTTCCGTTTAAAAAAGATGTCGACAGAAGCTAAGGAATACAAAGCAAGAGAGTTAAAGAAGAAGAGCAAGTATAGCTCAAGGGTGTATAACAGATGTCAACTTTGTGGTAGATCTAGAGCATATTTAAGGCATTATGGGATATGTAGAATATGTTTTAGAAAGTTAGCAAGTAAAGGGGAAATCCCTGGTGTAAAGAAAGCTATATGGTAATTTAATATATACAAGAATGAACAATTTAACAGCAGATCTTTTAGCAAGATTACAAAATGGAATAGAGAGAAAGAGAGAAACAGTCTTAGTACCTAAGACTAAGATGAATATTGAAATATTGAAAGTATTAAAGATGGAGAAAATGATTCTTGGATACTCAGAGAGTGAAGGTGGTGTAAGTGTAGCACTAATGTATGATGAGAAAGAACCGGTGATATCTTCTTTAAAAATGATTAGCAAACCTGGTCAAAGAATATATATTACAAGCAAAGATATTACTCCAATAATGAATGGTAGAGGCATATCAATTATCTCTACATCTAAAGGATTAATGTCTGGAGCGATGGCTAAGAGTAAGAAATTAGGTGGTGAATTAATATGTAAAGTTTGGTAATTAAATGTCTAGAATAGGTTTAGAACCAATAACAATTGAAGAGGGAGTACAAGTTACAGTCCAAAAGGATACTGTTGTTGTATCTGGTGATGGGAAGGAGATTGTAATTCCTTTCCCCGAGGTGCTAAGCGTTGATATTAATGAGAACAAAATTGAATTAAAGAGATCCAATGACGAAAAACAGAGTAAATCGATACATGGTACCATTAGAATGTTAATATTTAACGCAATATATGGTATAAAGCATGGGTATGAAAAGAGATTAGAGTTGGTAGGGGTAGGATATAGAGCAAGAATGGAAGGTACAACTTTAGTAATGAGTTTAGGTTTGAACCATCCTGTTAAGATTGAAAGTCCTCAGGGAATTCAAATTGAGGTTCCAGAGGAGACAAAGATTGTATTAAAGGGATATGATAAACAGAAGGTTGGAGAGTTTGCTGCTAAGGTAAGAGCAATGAGAAAGCCTGAGCCTTACAAGGGTAAGGGTATTAGATATGAGGGTGAGCATGTAAGAAGAAAGAGTTCTAAATCAGGTATAGCTACAGCATAAATATGAACAAGAAAAATAATAGACAAAAAAGAAAAATGCATATTAGGAAGACATTAAGTGGGACATCTTCTAAACCACGTATATTTGTGTTTAAGAGTAATAAATACTTCTATAGTGGTGTGGCCGATGATGATAAATCAATAGTACTAATGAGTAAAGTATGTAAGAAGAATGCTACAGAGATTACAAAGATGGCTAAGAAATTTGCTACAGATTTTAAGAAAAAGAAATTAGAGGTAGCTGTATTCGATAGGAGTGGATATAAATATCATGGATTGATTGCTACATTCGTTGATGAATTAAGAAGTAATGGAATTAAGATTTAGTTAAAGATATATGTCTGAATACTTTAAAGAAAGAAAAGAGAGAATATATGACAAAAAGACTGTCTCTATAAGAAGGGTTGCAAAAGTTACTAAAGGTGGTAAGAGGTTAAGATTTAGTGCAATGGTAATTGTTGGTGACCATAATGGTTCTGTTGGTGTAGGATTAGGAAGAGGTGCCGATACAAAGAGTGCAGTCGAAAAGGGTGAGAGAACTGCTACAAAGAAAATGACTAGAATACAGTTGGCAGGTGATACAATTCCCCATGAGGTAATGTTTAAGAGTGGTGCTGTAAGAGTAATTCTTAGGCCTGCTAGACCAGGTACTGGTGTTATTGCTGGGTCTTCTGTTAGAACAGTTTTAGAATTAGCTGGTATTGACAATGTGTATGGTAAATTACTTGGTACAAGTGACCCAATAGGTTCTGCATATGCTACATTTGAAGCATTAAAGAGTCTAAGAAACAAAAGGGTACTAGAGAGAATGAAAAATATGAGAGAGAGAGTTGAATTAAAGAAGGAAACAGACAAGGAGAGAAAGATAAAAGAGGAGAAAAGGAGAGCCAAAAAAAGAGCTGAAGAGAAAGAAGGAAAGAAATTTGTTAAGGGTAAGAAGGAGTATAGAAGAAGAGATAATAGAAAATAAAGTAAATATTAATAAAAATGTATTTAGAAAATATACCAAAAAGAAACAATAGAACAGGAAAAGGAAAAAGACTTGGGAGAGGATATGGCTCTGGTGTTGGTGGTCATACTTCTACAAGGGGTACCAAGGGTCAGAAATCAAGAGCTGGACATAAATCATTGATATTTTTTGAGGGTGGTAATGTACCATTCTTTAGAAGAATGCCAAAGTTTGCTGGATTTAATAGAGTAGGTAAAGTTAAGGCTACTGCTATTAATTTGGATATATTAGAAAAGAATTTCAAGGATGGAGAAATAGTTTCGCTTGAGACATTAAAAGAGAAAGCATTAATCTCACAAGCGACATCATCTGTTAAGATACTTGGTGATGGAGATATTAGTAAAAAAGTTGAGATTAACAACATTCCTACATCCCAAAGTGCAAGTAAAAAGATTATTAAGGCAGGTGGTTTGATAAAGTAGATCCTATTACAATGAAAAAAATTATTGAAACTCTTACAAGAATCTTAGGTACACGTGAGATTAGGAAAAAAATTATTTTCTCTCTGATTATTCTTCTTGTCTATAGACTATTAGCCGCGATACCAGTTGTTGGTATACCTGCAGATGCAATTACTAAGCTTTTTGAAGGTAGTAACTTCGGGGATTTGCTTTCTACTGTATCTGGAGGTGTACTTGAGACTGCTTCTATTGCAGCAATTGGTTTGAGTCCATATATTAATGCATCTATTATGTTACAGCTTTTGGGTACTGTTATTCCTAAGTTAGAAGATTTAAGGAAAGAGGGTCCAGATGGTAGAAGAAAAATTAGTATGTACACAAGACTTCTGACAATTCCATTGGCTATAATGCAATCATTTGTAATATATTCAACACTTAGAGGTTTTGGTTTAGTAAGTCAGTTAGGTACTTTGGAGCTTATCACAATGATTGCTACTCTTACAGCTGGCTCTGTTGTTGTTATGTGGTTTAGTGAGCTTGTTTCTGAGAGTGGTGTTGGTGGGGGTTCTTCATATCTAATTTTTCTTGGTATTATAGCGGGTATCCCAGGTACCATTAGTAATAATTTTAGATTAATGGACCCACTTCAAAAAGTTATACTTATAGTTGTTACACTCCTCCTTATTGCTTCTGTAGTATATATTTCTGAAGCAGAAAGGAGAGTTAAGGTTCAATATTCAAGGAGAGTAAGAATGGGAGGTGCAATGGATAGCTATATACCAATCAAATTAACACAGTTTGGTGTAATGCCTGTTATATTCGCAGTCTCTTTACTATCGTTTCCACAATTAATAGGTAAGTTTATACTGAGTAGGAATGTCGGCGACAAGGTGGTAGATATTACAACAAAGGTTATGAATTTTTTGGATAATCCGATATACAATAATATTTTGACATTTGTAATGATTGTAGGTTTCGCATTCTTCTATCTTACTGTTGTCTTTAAAACAGATGAGTTAGCAGAGAATCTCCAAAAACAGGGAGGCTTTATACCTGGTATTAGACCTGGCAAGAATACATCTGCATATCTTAAACATATTGCATTTAGATTGGCTAGTATAGGGGCAATTTTTCTTGCCTTCATATCTATACTACCTAATATTTTAATTCAACTTGATCTTATGACTGTAACAATTATTACAGGTACAGGTCTTTTAATTATGATTAGTGTTGTCTTAGATATTCGTAGAGAGGTTTCCTCTATGATTGTTGTAAGAGATTACTCTAGGTATTTGTAAAAATTTTTTTTATGCTATTATCTAAATATTAAATATATCCATATTCTCAATATATGAAAACTATACTCTTTCATGGTCCTTCTGGTAGTGGAAAAGATACTCAGGTAGATTTACTTGTCAAAAAATATGCATTTGAAAACATTGGGACTGGTGAGATGTTTAGGGTGATGTACAAGGATGCTGATTTGGAGGCAATTAAAGCTTACCAATATTGGTCTAAAGGTAGGTTTGTTCCAAATGATTTAACTTACAGTATGCTGAATAAATGGCTAAAAAGGTTTGATAGTAAGAAATCGTGGGCTTTTGTATCAGTTGTTAGAGATGTAGGACAGATACCGTTATTTGATGAGCTATTAGAGAATAGTGGAAGGAAATTAGACGCTTTTGTTCATTTTCTTTTGCCTGAGGAAATTGCACTAGAGCGAATGTCTCTTAGAATGGTCTGCTCATATTGTGAATCAACATATCATGAGAAATACAAACCTGAAGCAGTAAAGGGGTATTGTGATAAATGTGGTACAAAATTAACTCACAGAGAAGATGATGAGCCAGATAAAATTAGATTTAGGCTACAGGAGTACAGAAGAACAGTTGCTCCGATAGTTAGTAAGTACAAAGAGAGGGGTTTATTAATTGAGATCGATGCGTCTCCTAGTATTGAATCTATACATACAGAACTAATTAAGAGATTAGGGTTGTAAAATGTTGATCTTTTTGATATGCTTAACTCGTCTTTATAGGGGATAGTGAATTTCAACAAAAGATGCATTAAACCTTTGAAAAAAGTTCAAAGCTTTGATATAATCACTTCGACTCTATTTATTTGCAGAAATCATTATTTATGAGTGTAGATACAAAGAAAGTTTATGAGTTTGAGGGTGTGGTTAAGGAATGTTTGCCTAATACAAAGTTTGTAGTTGAAATTGATGCAAATGGTGTTAAAAAAGAGGTGTTAGGATATCTTTCTGGTAAGATGAGAATGCATTACATTCGTATTCTAGAAGGAGATATTGTTAAGATAGAGATTTCCCCATATGATAAAACACAGGGGAGAATAACATATAGAACAAAGTAAAATGAAAGTACAGGCTTCGGTAAAAAAGAGATGTGATGGTTGCTATACTGTAACTCGTAAGGGTCGTGTATATGTGTATTGTAAGAAGAATCCTAAACATAAACAAAGACAGGGTTAGTTAATATTATATATATTTTGTAAATGGCAAGAGTAGCTGGATTAGAAATACCAAATGACAAGAGAGTATGGGTCTCTTTAATGAGTGTGTACGGTATTGGGGAGAAATCTGCTAAGCAGATATGTAAGGAGACAAAGATTGACCCTAATACATTGGCAAAAGATCTTTCTGAATCAGAGTTAGATCTTGTTAGAGGATATTTAGACAAGAATTTTGAAGTAGAGGGTGAGTTAAGGCAAAAGATATTTAGAAATATTAAGAGATTAAAGGATATTAAAAGTTACAGAGGGATTAGACATAAGATAGGGCTTCCAGTTAGAGGTCAGAGAACAAGACATAATGCTCATACTAGAAAGGGTAGAAGTAGAGCAGTTGGTGGATTAAAACGTAAATTAGAAAAGACATAGCATATATGGCAGTTAGTAAGAAAACAAAAAGGAGTGTTTCAACTGGTATAGCTACAATACAAGCTACATTTAATAATACCATTATATCAATAGCTGATCAAAATGGAGAGGTTTTAGTTCAGGGTAGTCCTGCTGTTGTTGGATTTAAAGGTGCAAGGAGAAGTTCTGCCTTTGCAGCAACCAAAGCAGCTAGTGATGCTGCGGAGAGAGCTATCAAAAAATATGGCATTAGAGAGGTGAAAGTCATAGTAAGTGGGCCAGGAGCTGGTAGGAATGCTGCAGTTAAGGGTTTAGATTCTGCAGGGCTAAAGATTACAACATTGATAGACAAGACCCCTATTCCACATAATGGATGTAGGCCAAGAAAGAGTCCAAGAAAATAAAATAATATAGATAATATATAGATGGGTAGATATACGGGTCCGAAAGAGAGATTAAGTAGAAGAGAGGGAGTGAACCTTAATTTAAAGGGTTCAAGATCTTTCTCAGATAAAGCAGGTATTAAGAGGAAACCATTTCCTCCTGGTCAACATGGTAATCAGAGAAGGACTAGGCTTTCTAACTATGGAATACAGTTAAGAGAGAAGCAGAAGGTAAAAAGGACATATGGGTTAAGGGAGAAGCAGTTTAAGAGTGTATATCTAGAAGCAAGTAGAAGAGCAAAGGTAAGTAATTTAGATAAGGGTTTGGAATTTTTAAGAATACTTGAACTTAGGTTTGATAATGTACTGTATCTTGGTGGATTAGCTCCTTCTAGGGCGGCTGCAAGACAGTATATTGTTCATGGTCATGTTTTACTTAATGGTAAGAAATTTACAGTACCTTCATTGGAGATCAAAGATGGTGATACTGTAGAATTAAAATCTATGAAGCTTGCTCCTTCCGAGAAATTCTTCGCTGTTCCACAGTGGATAGAGTCAAAGGAGAACAAGGTAAGAGTTACAAGATTGCCAATTAGGGATGAAATCGACGAAGGTATTCGTGAGAATCTCATAATTGAATACTACTCAAGATAATAATTTGTTTTAAATATAATATGGAAGCATTTAAAGATATAAAAGTGACAATAAGAGAGGAAGAGGGAAACTCTGGATTGTATGAAATATCTCCTTTACCAAGGGGATATGGTCATACTTTAGGGAACGCACTTAGGAGAATTCTCTACTCTAGTCTTAGGGGTTCTGGTGTTACGAGCTTAAAAGTAAAGGGTGTACAGCATGAGTACTCAACGATTGAGGGTGTACAAGAGGATATAGTTAGTATAATACTTAACTTAAAGCAGGTTAAGTTTAGGGTTGATTCGCAAGAGGTTAAAAAGTGTAGGATTGAGGCAAAGGGGAAGTGTGTTGTTAAGGCATCAGATATAATTGTTGATGCTGGTGTTAGCGTAACTACTCCAGATATTGTAATTGCCAATTTAACAGATGAGACTGCAAAGCTAGTTATAGATATGACAGTTGAATCGGGTGTAGGGTATAGGGATGCTAGTATGGCTGATAGAACGGCAGAGGGGATGATTCCTTTAGATTGTGATTTCGCTCCAATTGAGAAAGTAAGTTTAAGCATAGAACAGGCTCGTAAGGGACAGGAAACAGATTTAGACTCAGTTGTAATTGGTGTTGTAACTGATGGTAGTATTTCTCCTAAGGATGCATTACTTAATTCTGCTTCAATATTGCAAGAGTTTGCAGGGAAGGTTTTAGTAGCTATGGGTATATCTAAAAAAGAGGTAGAAGAGAGAGTTGAAGAGATTAATCAGGTTGAGGAAGTAGAGGTAAGTGTAGAGGAGGAAGATGATGCTAAGGATTTAAGAGTTGAGGATTTACCAATTTCTAAAAGATCAAAGACTGGACTTCTTTCTGGTGGATACAAAACATTGGGAGATTTAAGGAATGCAACTGTTGAGGATTTGCTTAATCTTTCTGGATTTGGAAATAAATCATTAAATGAGGTTGTAGAATTACTTAATCAGTATGGTGTTAATATTAAGGGTGAATAGTAAGAATGTATAAAAGGAATAGTATTAAAAAATTAGGGAGAACAAGTTCACATAGGAAGGCTTTAATTCAAAATCAATTGAGGTCTATTATTACTAGTGGTAAAGTAAAAACTTCTTCTGTTAAAGCTAAGGTTCTAAGAGGAGAGTTGGAATCAATTCTCAATAGGGTAAGAGTTTCTAGTGAGGGTGATCTATCCTTAACAAGGAAATTAAATGAGATCTTTGGCAACAAAGATTTAGTTAAGAAGGTTATGGAGATTGGTAGGAAGAAAACAGCAGGGATTACTGTTAAGAAGGTTGGTTTTAGGATAGGAGATAATACACAGATGTCTGTGGTTGAAATATCTGGATTTAAGGGTAAAGCCAAATCTGCAAAAGGAGATGGGAAGAAGGGTGAAAAGAAAGAGGCAGATGTTGTTGAGACAAAGGTAGGAGAAGAGAAGAAGAAAGGGATATTGAATTTAGGTAAGAAGGCTGTATCCAAAAAGGTTGAACCATTAAAGAGAGAGAGAGCAAGAACAAGATCAGGGATTTAAAATATATTTAATAGAGAATGAAGTACAAGACAGATTGGAGTAAAAAAGAAGATGTAAAAAGAGAGTGGTATATTGTTGATGTTAAGGATCAAATACTTGGTAGGGCATCAACAAAGATAGCTTCTTTGTTAATTGGGAAGGGTAAGGCAGACATTGTACCTAATGTTGATGGGGGTGATTTTGTAATAGTGATTAATACTGATTTTGTAAAGGTTACAAGAGGGAAAGCGTTAAAGAAAACATATTACAGACATTCAGGCTTTCCTGGTGGTTTGAAAGAGATTGTGTTTGCAGATCAGATTAAGAAGAATTCTACTAAGGTTATTGAGTTTGCAGTAAAGAATATGTTACCAAAGGACAAACTTAGAGATGGGAGAATGAGTAGGTTGTTCATATATAAGGGGGCAGAGCACAAAAATGAGGCTCAGAAACCTATTGAGTATAAAATATAATATTGATTAATATAATGAGTAAATATTTTGAGGGTATTGGGAGAAGAAAGACAGCAACATCAAGAGTAAGGATTTACCCTGGTGAGAAGGCTTCTATGGTTAATGGTAAGGCAATAGATACATATTTTTTAAGTAATAAAGAGGCTGAGAAAATAATTAATGAGGGATTAGTTATTACTGATTTAAAGGATAAGTACTATTTTACTGCTAAGGTTAGTGGTGGTGGTATTAATGCTCAGATTGATGCAATAAAGCTAGGGCTTGGTAGGGCTTTGTACTCAATGGATGAGAGTCTTAAGCCTATGCTAAGAAAGGCTGGTCTTGTTACTAGAGACCCTAGGGATGTTGAAAGAAAGAAATACAATCACCACAAAGCCAGAAAAAAGCCACAATTCTCAAAGAGGTAAAGCGAAGAAATACATAGATAGGAATTTCCCCGAATATCTAAAATTTAAGAAACTACTTTTTACCTTTTTTGGGCTTGACTTTCAGACTCTTAACTTTTTTGGAGTCCAATACTGCTTTGCATTTTGACATTATATTAATATCTAATACTTTATTGTTTAATTATATTTAGTTTGTTAACCTCTTGTCAATAGATTTATTGTTTTAACAGCATCTTTGTTATATAATCCTCTAATAAATATATTAAATAGTACTATGAAAGATAAGCTAGGAGAGGATATATTTAGCAAAGAGGAAGGATCTTTCATAGAAACTGAAAGAGAAGTAATGGGGAGGAAATTTGAACGAAAAATTGAAGATTTCTCCTGCGAGAACTGTGGTACCTTTGTAAATGGAGATGGCTATACAGACCATTGTCCTTCTTGTCTTTATTCAAAACATGTAGATATTAATCCCGGAGATAGAGATTGTGAATGCAAAGGTCTTATGGAGCCCATTGCTGCAGAGGTCAGGGATAATGGGTATAAAATACATTATAGATGTTTAGATTGTGGCTATACTCATCGGGTTAAAAGTTCCCCAGAGGATAATTTCGAAGCGATATTGGCGTTAATAGATAAACCTGTTGTAAATACATAAAGTTATCAATTAGAAAATGAAGAAGCGAAAATTAGAGTATTACTCAGTCCCTCATCTTGTACATATAGAAATGTCATATTCATGTAATGCAAAATGTTTCTTCTGTTATAACCCATATAGAGATAGCCCGATAGACTATAACAAGATAGATAAAGTAGTTAGAGCTGTCAGTAAATCTCACATACCCCATGTATATTTAATTGGTGGAGAGCCTTCTCTTTTAGAGCCCAAAAAGTTGAATGAGTATATAGATTTACTCTCGAAAACTTCTTCAGTAACTATTGTTACAAATGGATTGAGGTATATAGAAGGTATGTCTAAGAATTTAGCATGCTTGGGTGTAGCAATACATGGTGATGCAGAGACACAGGAATGGCTGTCGGGGGTAAAGGGGGGATATTCTAGAACTGTAGAGAATATTAAGAGATATGTTAGGGATGGCTTTGATGTAAGGTGTATACCAGTTTTAACATCAAAAAATTATGATCAGATTTTCAATATAATCAAACTTGCGAAGGAGCTTGGTATGGAAAGTGTCTTTGTAGATAAATTTGAAATTGGAGGAATGGGATTGGATATGGCCAACCAACTTAAGCCGTCTTTAGAGCAATTTAAAGTCTCATTGGGACAAATGATTAAAGCTAGAGACGAATTTAAGATTCCAGTTGGTTTTGGTACTGCGATACCATATTGTTTGGATGAGAGATTAATTAAGGAGGAAATGTTTGCAAACTGTGGCGTTGGAGTAACCTTTGCAGCTATCAATCCTAATGGTGATTTCAGGATATGTAATCAAAGTGAGATAGTATATGGAAATGTTCTTAAGGAACCAATAGAGGCAATTTGGAAGACAAAGTCTTTAGACGATTTTCGTAATCTTTCATGGACTCAAAGCCCTTGTGATAAATGCGTTCTTGTGACAGAGTGTACAGGTGGTTGCAAAGTAGATCTTTCTTGCTCTTCTGGTTATTGCATCGATTATCATATTAGAGAGAATCAAAACGAACTTATCAGTACAGAGAAAGTATCCCTATTGTGGGAAGAAAGAGAGAAGAAAATAGAAAGCAAATTTTCAAAAGTGTTTTATCCGAAAGATTATAGAGAGTTTCTTGTCGAGAAGCATATCAATATAATAAAGAAGCATAAAGAAAAATATTTAATAACAAGATATCAAACCATAATAATTGATGATTTAACAGCCCAAATTATAGAGAAAATAATTTCTGGAGTAAGGAAGGAGAGAGATCTAATTGATGCTTTTAAAGAAAAAATAGAAGAAAAAGAAATGAGAAGTTTTCTGAGTAAACTGGAAATTGCTGAAGCTATCTCAAGTGTTAAAATACAAAGCATTGATTGGGAGATTACAGAAGATTGTAATTTGAATTGTAAACATTGTATTGTATCGTCTCCTCGGAGTACAGGAGCTATGACAGTTGAGCAGATAATCAGGGCGATAAATAAGTTGTATGATAATGGTTTAAGAGAGATTTCCTTTACGGGGGGTGAGCCTATGCTTTTTCCGGGTATTATAGATATTTTGAAATATAACAAAGAAAAGGGTATTAAATCAAGGATTTTGACAAATGGGACATTATTATCAAGAGATATAGTGAAAAAGATATCTCCATTAGTATCAGAAATTGGTGTGAGTTTAGACGGAATAACAGAGAAAGCTAACGATTCTATTCGGGGTGAGGGTTCATACAATAAAATAATTGAAGGGATTAATAATTTAAAAGAAATGAATATTAATTTCTCTATCTATTTTACTCTGCACAAGAGAAATAACGATATAAATAAGATTATCCAATTTTCAAAAAAAATAGGAGCAAACAGTTGTAGAATAAATCAAGTAACTAAGAGAGGAAGGGCAGAGAATCAGTATGACAGTAATTTCCTTGTAGATGTTAACAAGTCGATAGAAATACCAAAGGAGTGTACCTGTGATTTAGATTCTAGCCATATGTTTGTGAATCCATTAGGGGAGTGTTTCCCCTGTGTAGAAATTTCACAAATAAGAGGTAAATCACTGGGAAACATATTTTATACAGAGGTTGATGACATATTTAATAATTTGAATAAGTTTGTTATTCGAAATAAGGGGAAAGACTGTCCATATTGTATGGTAGTCAAGGAGTTTGAAACCATATGTTTAGATAAAGATTTATCCTGTAAATCAATATGAAGAAGAAAGAAAAAACTTACTTAATGGATGTATATAATAATAATTTTGAAATTGGGGATGGGGACAAACAAATTGACGAAGGGACTTACGAAGTAGATAAGGTATATGATAGTTCAGGTATAGTATTTCTCTCTGAGTGGTTTTTTGATGAAAAAGTCCATGAGTACACAGGATTAAATAATTCGTTTTTTCAATTTGATGATACAATTCCAACACAGTATAACTTTCCAGATTCAAATCAGTCCTTGAATGAAGCTATTAAAGAATTCCACATTAAAGAGGGTTTTTCCTGTAACAACTCTGAGATTTTTATTACCGAAGGTTCTACCCCCATGATAGCTTCCATGGTTATATTTGCGAAAACATATGGGTTTGAAAGAATCTATTCTATCTCACCTCTCTATTTTAATATTTTTAAAGTGGCAGATTTAATTGATATCCCAATAACTCCTATAAATAGGACATTGACTGTTTGTAATGAAGAATTAGAGCTCCCGTCTGAGAAGTCTATCCTTTTTATTACAGACCCTATATGGTCTATTGGTCAGCATCATCCGTATCCAATTATGGATAAGCTGAAAGAATGGCAAGAGAAAACAGGGTCTTTGATTTTTGTAGACGAATCCTTTGCATATACCGATTGGTACTCAGCTAAGAAAACAGAACCTTCTTCAATACTAAATCCAGGATTAACATTTCGTCTAATATGTCCTACAAAGACATTATGTTTAAATGGGTTAAGATTTTCCTATTTAATCTGTCCAGATGAGTTTAAAAAGGAGCTATCAAGAATTACATGCTGCACAATAGGATCTAGCTCACACTACAGTTTTGTTTTGAGACCAAAGATATTTGAGAAAATGATAGAGGAGAGTATAAATCCTATCGGTTTGTTTTCTAAAGAAAGATTTAATGTGATAAAGGGATTGTTAGAAAAGAACAATATAAAATACTTTAAACCAGATTGTGGTTTTTTTATGTTTGTTAATATCGTAGACTTCTTCAAGAGAAACAATTTAAATTCAAGATATATGTGGATTCCAAATAAAGGTTTGGATATTTTTGATAAAAATTTATCTGGTTATGTAAAACTGAATTTAATTATGAGAGGAACAAGCTTTAGTAGATTTAAATCAGATTTAGACAAGAATGCTTCTAGAAAGAACTAATAAACAATTAAAAAAGATATACAAGGGGATTGAGAAATATTGCAAAGATTGTGATTTGTGTTGTTTTACATATGGTTGGATAATGCCTTGCGAAGAAAGTAGGTACTCTAAAATAACCAATCTCATATCAATAAACAAGAAGGTTACATGCTTTGACTCATTCGAGGAAAATAAATTCGGAGGAAAATGTTTAGAGAAGATACCTAGGTGTAAATTTTACAGGAGTAGAAAATGTAAGATACATCAGATTAAGCCATTTGATTGCCTGTTATATCCTGTTAAGGTCCTTTATCATCCTAAAAAAAGGAGATATTCGGTAGTCCTAAGTTTGGATTGTCCATATATAGAAAGTCTAAATAAAGAAGATCGGGAATATCTTAAAAGGCAAATTGTCTCATTTTTTTCCTCTATGCCAGAAAAAATAAGAAAAGAGTATTTTAGTTTAGTTAGAGATTGGGAGGGAATAACATATCGAAAGGAGTTTGAATCTTTAGAAATATGTTCTTTTTCGGAAGATGAAATAAAGTTAGCATAGATAATCGGGATGGATTTGATTAATTAGAACATTTCAGATATATTTTATTGATATATATTTTATCCTTCACTACAATGAGAAAGAAAGCGTTTTTGATAATACTTTTAGGAATAGGTTTGTTTGTTCTGACTGTGATAGTGCTAATTGTTGCGAGATATAGAACATATAATTATCAATATGGTACAGGATATTCAGGAGTTGGAACTATTGAAGAGGGGGCAATGCCTTCTTCAGATATGGGTCTAGATATGGAAAAGGCATACGAGAGTGCTACCCTTTCGTCAGATGAGCTTGTAAATAATCAAGAGGGTTCTAAGGTTCAAAAGAATGGTTCTGTATCGATATTAGTAGAACAGTTAGATGCGTCAGTAGAGAGTCTTAAGTTAATAAATGGGAAATACTTAGGACAGATTACAAATATCTATGATTATGGTCAGGGTAATGATAGGGTTGTACAGATTACTGTCAAGGTTCCAGTTGAAGATTTTGAAGCTTACTATGAAGAGTTAAGAGAGTTAGATGGTGAGGTTACATATGCTAATGTATCAACAACTGATGTTACAGAGGAGTATATTGATATTACTTCTAGGTTAGCTAATTTAAAGAATACTGAGACTCAATTAAACAGGATATTAGAACAGGCTGATACTGTTACTGATATTTTAGCTGTTCAAAGAGAGTTAAATACTGTAAGGGGTGATATTGAAAATTATGAGCAGAGGAAGAGGTATTTTGATAGTCAAACAGATTATGCGTATATGTCTGTTACATTTGCGTTGGATAAAACAGGTTTAAATATCGCTGAAGATGAATGGAAGCCATGGGGTGAAGTTAAGGCAGCACTTAAATCATTGGTTTCTGTATTAAAGGGTTTTGTTAATTTGATAATCTGGATAGTTGTATTTTCTCCTGTTGTACTAGTTCCTTTCTTTGTTGTTAAGTATATTGTTAAAAGGAACAAAGCGAAAAAACAAGCAGAGATGGTATAATATATTGTGTAAGTATCATAGATGATTGCGCTAATCTTTGATTAGTGAGGAAAGTCCGGACTCCATGTTAGCTGTGAACATATCACAGTAAGTGCCAATGAAAGTTGGGAGGGAGTGATCTTTCGGAGAAAAGGGCAACAGAAAGTTATACCGCCTAAGCAATTAGGTAAGGGTGAAATGGTAGTGTAAGAGACTACCGGGTATTGTAGTAATACAGTATTGCGAGGTAACCCCCCTTGGAGCAAGGTTTAACCGCATAGATAGATAATCATCCAAAACAGAATCCGGCTTATTTGATACTTACACATTTCTCTTTTTTGTGATAGTATGTGCGCATAATATCTAGATCTAGTGCTAATAATGTCTAAACAGGTGGAAAACGAAGAGTTTGATGAAGAGCCTGAGTCAGATGATGAATCATCAGAGGGTGTAGAGATGCCCGTAAAGGAGGAATTAGCTTGGCTTCTAATTGATCATTCTATTACTGATGACAATCCCTCTACTTTTAATAGCTATACTGCCTTTGAGCAGATGATAATCTATGAATTTGATACTAAGTTTGAATTGAGTTTGGTTGAGCTCAAAAAGGAGATTATTTCATTAGCTAAACAGTTAGTAGATGAACAAGATATGGAAGAGGATGGGGATTTAGATGATGAGGATTTAGACGATGATGATTATGAAAAGATAATCTATGATGACGAGAGGGTGCTTAACAAGATAGCCCAATATGTCTTGAGAGGTATTATCACAGATGATACAGCATCAGACTGGAATGGGAGAACAAGTCTTGAACAGATACTGTCTTGTGAGTTTGGTGATTACGCCATAACTAATATGGCTCAATTGAAGAAAAGGGTTTATGCTAAGGGGATTTGTTTAAGAGGGGGTCGTAGACTTCAGAGTTATGAGGATTTTAACAGTTTCAAAAAGGTTTAATTGGATTAAACAATATTTCTACCTATTCCATTTAGAAACTCTTTTTCAGAAGTATCTTTTTTCCCTTCAAGTCTGAACCTAATTACTCTTACTGCTTTGTTTGAATTTTTTGTTGATATTAAAACAGTTGAGTCTTTAACAAAGAGAGTTCCAGGAATAAGGTCAGTTGTTGTATTGCTTAGCTCAGACTGCAGTATCTGTATCTTTTTCTCTTTAATTTCTTTTTGGTCATTCCTGTTTAGTTTACTCCATGCAATTGGCCAGGGTATCATGGCTCTAACCATTCTCTCTATGTATTCCGGTTCCATATCTTCCCACTTTATCTCTGCACTTTCCTTAGATATATCTCTTTGCCAACAGTAGGTCGCTTTACTTTCATCCTGTTTAACAGGTTGGATATTTCCCTGTATCCAGTTTTCAAGTACATTGCCTAGTACCTGTGAGGCTTTTTTAACGAGTCTTTCTCTTAGTGAGAGGTTTGTATCATCTTTTAGGATTGGTTCTTTAAATATTGATAATATATCTCCTTCATCCATACCTGCAGACATTAGCATAATGGTAATTCCAGTTTCTTTCTCTCCATCTAAAATTGCCTTTTGAATAGGTACTGCTCCTCTGTATTTTGGTAAAAGTGAGAAGTGGATATTGATTGATTTGTATTTTGGATATTGAATGAAAAAATCTGGGAGTATTTCTCCGAATGCTTTACAGACAATTAATTCTGGTTTAAATTTTTCTAGAGCTTCGTGATATTTTTTCTCCTGTTTTTCTGTATGGAATACCTCAATGTTGTATTTTATTGCGAATTCTTTTACTTTGGAGGGGGTAAGGATCTGTTTTCTTCCAATAGGTTTGTCTATGGTTGTGATTACTCCAACAATGTTAAATCTTTTGTCTTGCAGAAGTGATTTAAGAGTTGATACAGATTCCCAATCTGTTCCTAAAAAAAGAGTTTGTACAGGGTTTGTAATTAAGTTTCTCATGTATACAATTTTACTGTAATACAGCCCAAATTGCTATATAATCTCCGTATATATGAAAATATCTGAATTTAAATACAATTTACCGAGGAAATTAATTGCTCAGTATCCTCCTTTCGAAAGAGGGAGTACAAATCTTTTGGTTTTGGACAAGGCGAGTGGAGAGATTACCCATAGGAAGTACTTTGATATTCCAGAATATATTGAGAAGGGAGATGTAGTAATTCTTAATGAGACAAAAGTGTTGAGCAGTAGGACATTTTTTTTGACACCCAGAGGGAGAGAAGTTGAAGTTCTTTTTCTTGAGCAGAGAGAGTTGGATACATGGTACTGTTTAATAGGGAGGGCTAAGGATGTGAAGGTAGGAGATATACTAGAATGTCATGAGGTGTCAGTTGTAATACAGAAAAGAGAGGAGAGTGGGTTTGTTGTTAAGTTTGTTAAGGGTAATTCGGATTCTCTTTTTGAAAGATATGGGCATACGCCACTTCCTCCATATCTGAAGAGAGAGGATGAAAAAAGTGACAAGGAAAGATACAATACGATATTTTCATCTATTCCTGGAGCTGTAGCAGCTCCTACAGCCAGTTTAAATCTTACAGAGGAGATACTAAAGGGAGTCGAAAGTAAAGGTGCTGATATATCGAAAATTGAGTTAAGGGTAGGATGGGGTACATTTGCTCCAATCAGAGAAGAAAACATTGAAGATCACAAGATACACAAGGAGTATATTAATGTAAGTAGTGAGGTTGCTCAAAGAGTTAATCAGTGTAAAGGTAGGGTATGGGCATTTGGAACAACTGTTGCAAGAGCGTTGGAAAGTGCCTACTCCCAGGAGGAGGAAAAAGTATTACCATATTCTGGGTATACTCAGTTATACATATTTCCTGGATATGAATGGAAGGTAGTAGATGTTCTAGTTACCAATTTCCATATGCCAGATTCATCCTTAATTCTTTTAGTTAACTCCTTTGGGGGAAAGGAAAGCATAAAAAGAGCCTATGAGGAAGCAATAAAGAGAGAATACAGATTTCTTAGCTATGGTGATAGTATGTTAATTAAATAAGTAAAATATATGGACTTAGATATTCTGAAAGAAAAATTTTTCTTTATGCCTGATGCTACTAGAGGAGCAGTAAGGTATCTAACTACAAAGCAGTTAGAAGAAACAGGTACAGAAGCCATTGTTACAAATACATTACACCTTTTAATTCATCCTGGACCTGATGTAATTCATCAGTTAGGAGGTATTAAGAAAATGATGAATTGGAATGGTATTGTATTTACTGATTCAGGTGGATTCCAACTTTTCTCACTGCTTCATTCTAAAAAATGGAGGGGTAAAGTACATGAGAATGGTGCAACATTTAAATCTCCTAAGCAGGGAAATACATATGAACTAACACCAGAGATATCAATTGATACACAGATGAGAATAGGGTCGGATGTTTTAGTTACGTTAGATGATTGTAGGGATACAAACCTTTCTAGAAAAGAAGCAGAAAAATCTGTAGAGAGGACGTTATTATGGGCAATTAGATGTAAAGAGCATTTCAATAGGGAATATGGTGGTACAAAAAAGACAGGTAAGTTGTTAACTTGTGTGGTGCAGGGTGCTAACTTTCCAGATCTTCGTTCATATTGTGCAAAGGAGTTGGTGAAGATTGGGTTTGATGGGTACAACTTTGGTGGGTATGTTGTGGATAGGGATGGGGAGCTAGTTGTTGATGAGATGAGTGCTGTTATTGAGAGTGTTCCAAGGGATACAATCAGGTATGCAATGGGAGTGGGTAAACCAGAAGATATTCTAATGGCTGCTAAAATAGGGTTTAATCTTTTCGATACTGTCTTGGTTACTCGTAATGCAAGACATGGGACAGTATATACATCAGAAGGGGTATTAAGGATAAAAAATAGCGGAATGAGTTTAGACAAAAGACCAATTGACAATAGCTGTAATTGTGAATGTTGTAAAAACTACAACAGAGCATACCTTCACCATATGCTTAAAAACGGAGAGGCTACTGCTCTTACTCTTTTAACAATCCATAATCTAACCTACTACCAAACCCTCATAAAGGGTCTGACCCCAATCCGACCCTAATTCCTACTCAGCCATGGGTAATCCGATGCCTTTTTCACCAGCCCTTCCCGTATGGGATTCTGTTGCACATACCTAGTTACTTGAATCAGATCCTTTTTATATTCCAGGTATTTCGCATTGTATCGTCCTTGGAAGATATGTCCGACTCTCTGGTACTTTCTGTTTATTTCCATTGCAAAGGTAACGGAGATTTTCTGCATATACTTTGACAGGCTTTTAGGCTCTTTACCTGTCCGGGCTATCAAGTGGAAATGGTTGTCCATAATGCAATAGGCAACAATCTTTATATCACAAGCTTTCCGGTACCTAAATAGAAGGCCAAGGAAAAACTGTTTGTCAGCTGGGGTCTTGAAAATAGCTTCTTTGTTGTTTCCTCGGTTATAGATGTGGTAGAAGCTGTTGGGTTTTAGATCGCGTAACGGTCGTGACATATTGGAAAGTATAGCAGGCGGAGATGAAATAAGGGTTAAATGGGGTCGTATCAGGGTCAGATCTTAAAAAAGGGGGGGGTGACTAGCGAGAATTTGATAAAAATGATATCATTAGAAAGTCCTTAATAATATTTGATTTTTAGGTAGGACGGGGATAGAAATATTAAGATATTTTGAATTAATGAAAAGTTTTAAGAATAGATATACATATAGAAGATATAGAATTGATGAATATTTAGTTATTCGGAATCTAGTGTAGATTTTCAATTTCTTTCCCCAAAAGTATTAAATTTTTAACAATACTCACATGGAGTTAATTATTGGTATTGTTGCAGCACTAGTAGGAGGAGGAGCAGTATTCTCTTACTTAAAGTATGGGAAAAAATGGGTTAATGTAAAAAATATCCCAGAGGAAGAAATTACTAGGGTTGCAGACAAGCTCATCTCAAAGAGGATAGAGGAGTCCGAGAAAGAGATAGAGGAGAATAAAAGGAAATCAGAAGACCGTTTACGAGTTCTTCGTAAAGAAACTGATGAGCATGAAGAGTTGCTTTTAGAAAGAGAGAGGAAATTAAATGAAAGAACAAAGATGCTAGATAGGAAAAGTGAAGAGTTAGACGAAGCATCAGAAGCTGTTAAGAAAATGCAAAGAGGTTTGGAAAAAACCAGGTTTCAATTAAAAGACGAATTGCAAAGAATATCTGGACTCACACAGGAAGAGGCCAAACAGAAATTAATGAGCGAGGTAGATGAAGATATTAAAGATTACGAAGCTAAAAAGATTAGACAAGCAGAGAAGCATGCAGAAGAGATATCTGATGAGAGGGGAAAAGAGATCTTAGTTGAATCTATGCAAAGAATTGTGACAGACTATGTTGGAGAGACAACTACTTCAACTATCAAGATAGAAGACGACAAGGTCAAGGGTAGAGTGATTGGTAAAGAGGGGAGAAATATTAGAGCTTTTGAGAAACTCACTGGTGTAGATGTCATCGTAGATGAATCTCCAAACACTATTGCTCTCTCATCCTTTGATCCACTGCGAAGAGAGATCGCAGCTGTTGCTTTAAGCAAGCTAATCGGTGATGGAAGAATTCATCCTAGTTCAATTGAGGAAGCAATTAGAAAAGCAAAGAATGAAATATCTATAGAGATTAAGAAAAATGGGCAGGTACTTGCAGAAGAGGCAGGATGGCCAGGTATAGATATCGGGTTGCTTAAACTTTTAGGTAAAATGAAATATAGAACGAGCTATGGGCAATCATTAATGTCTCATACAATTGAAGTAATGAGGCTTGGGGAAGTTTTGGCAACAGAGTTACATGCAGATGTGGCCTTAGTGAAAAGAGCATGCCTACTTCACGATATTGGAAAGGTATTAACGCATAAAATTGATAGCCCTCACCATCATATTTCTGGTCAAGTTGCCAGAAAGTATGGATTAGACGAAAAGCTTGTCAACGCAATAGAGGCACACCACTTGGATATTGAACCACAATCAGTTGAGGCTGTTATTGTGTATCTCGCAGATGCTATCTCAGGTGCTAGACCAGGTGCAAGAAAAGATAGCTATGAGCAGTACATACAAAGGATTGAGGCATTAGAAGGAGTTGCAAAGGAGTTAGGTGGAGACAAGATTGAAGAAGTATTTGCAATTAGAGCAGGAAGAGAGTTAAGAGTGATTGTAAAACCTGCACTGATTACTGATGATGAGATGACTGTGCTTGCAAAAGATCTTGCTACTACTATAGAGAAAACTCAAAACTATCCTGGAAATGTTGAGGTTACACTTATTAGAGAGACAAGGGCTGTAGAAGTTGCAAGATAAATGGAGAATAAGTGATATCTTCTAGTAAGTAATACTACGGGGCATAAAGGTGTTTAACAGAGGGGAAGGGAATAATCACCCTTTCCCTTTTTATTATTATTGTGTTAATGTTCAAATTTTATCTATATTTTTACACTATCCATCATTGAATTAAGAATTTGCACTTTCAGGCATTTTGATTGAAACAGCAATGTTTTCCAAGAAGATGTTGTCCTGTCAACCTATTCGATAAATTTCTTATCTTTGTACATATATATTGAAACAAAAAATGTGAACAGAAATTGTTAGAAAGCTCTTGTAATTAATGACTTTTCACAGATAATTCCGAATTACCCTATAACAAAAGAGTTCTTGACCCAGCCCCCTATATATCATATTTTATTGATGTGATACTACAAATCATGTGATATCAGGATTTGTGGCATCCATATCTCTAAGAAAGGAGGTTTATTACAATGTTAAAGAAAGATTTAGTTGATAAAGTTGCTAAAGCTGCAGGACTTACTAAAAAGCAAGCTGCAGAGGCAGTAGATGGAGTCTTTGAGGCTATCACAGGTGCTCTTAAAGCTGGAGATGCAGTACTTCTTACAGGATTCGGAAAATTTGAAGTAAGACAGAGAGCAGCAAGACCTGGAATTAATCCAAAGACCTTAGTCAGAATTCAATTACCAGCAAGACACGTACCTGCATTTAAAGCAGGAAAAGCTCTAAAAGCTGCTGTTAAGTAAGTGAATCTGCCGGCATTTCTCTCTAGACGAGAGAAAAAAGATAGCCTGAGAATTAAACTCAGGCTTTTCTTTTTAGTAAATTATGGGCTTTGCAACGAACTCTTTTAATTGGTAGTATATAACGATATATATTAATTACAATTTTACTACTGCTACAGTGAGGAAACTATTTATTCCAAGTAAAGAAAATGGTTACAAACCTATTCTGTTAAGGAAGGTGGCTTTAGCTGTATACACAATAATCCTACTTTTTGTAAACAGCTTTGGAGGCCTACTAGGTATACCAGAGGCTATGGCAAGTAGTATTACGTCTTCTAACATTATTCAGCTTACTAACCAAGAAAGAACAGCAGTAGGCCTAAATGTACTTAGTACTAATGCAAAGCTAACAGCTGCAGCACAAGCTAAGGCAAATAATATGCTTGAAGTTCAGTACTGGGATCATTTTGGTCCCAACGGAGAGACCCCTTGGATGTTTATCTCCAACGCAGGATACTCATATGTCTATGCTGGTGAAAATCTCGCAAAAGGTTTTAGGACAGCAGAAGGTGTACATGAAGCATGGATGGCTAGCCCAACACACAAAGAAAATATCATGAGTGGAAATTACAAAGATATTGGAGTCGCAGTTGTAGAGGGTACCCTACTTGGCAAGGAAACTATCCTTGTTGTCCAAATGTTTGGAAACTTGACTAGCCAGACATTTAAACCAATTCCAACTGTAGCACCAAGTACAGAGATTCCAGCAAAACCAATTGTCCCTGAAAAAGGAGAAATTAAATCAATTAAGATTACCAACCCTAAAACAGGAGACCTTACTAACGATGCAAATATCAATGTTAAAGGTTCAACCGAGAATGTTTCTGGTAATTACACAGTTGAAATACTAAATAATCAGGAAGTTGTAGGTAAAAGCCCTGCTACATCAGATACTTGGGAATTTGAGAAAGGAAGTGATTGGCCAGAAGGAGAGCAAAGTATACAGGCACAGATAGAAGGGGAGAATATTAAATCTGATATGGTTACATTTACAATAGACTCGACACCACCAATAATACTACAGCCCACTATAAAGGTTGTAAAATCTGAAAACAGTTTTGATTTCACTGTTAATGTCCCAGATGATGCAGTAGAAATAAAATTAGTAACTGGAGAGATGACATTCTCTTTAGAAATAACTGATCAAGAAACTGTTACATTTAATATTTTAAAAGAAGATATCGGAGACAGATCTGTCTTAATGGCATCAGACAAGGCAGGAAATATAACAGAATTAGATGTATCAGAATACTTTTTAGAAGAGGAGGAAGAAGGGGTGAAGTCAACATCTAGCTTTATTCTAGGATTAAAAAACATCTTTGGTACTACAGATGGAATTAGCCTCTCAATTATCTCATTTGTTTTTGTACTCCTAAGTATCCAAGTATTTGTGTCATGGAGAAAAGGCAAACTTGGAAAAAATATTGGAGACCTATTTACTATTGGTGCTTGGTGGCTAATTATATTAGTTGGTGTATTCAAAGGTTTCGGTGGTTTAGTAAATTAGATACTGCCTAAAATTGAAGAACAAAGTTGAAATAAAAAATGAAATTGTGTATTTAATCCTAATTGTTCTTGTGACTTTGTACTTTGCGTATTCTACACATACACCAAACAAAACATATTTACTAAGTGGTGTACTTGGGAACCTACTAATTCTTACATGGTTTTTAAGAGCATTTACACTCTATTCTGGTAGAAAGATTTCTCAATACAGTGAAGTAATACAAAGAATATCCCTTAAAGATAGGTTCTTTACATATTTTGTTCTTCCAATACTTTTTTACACATCATTACTTCTTTACATATACTTTAACACACTCTTTTTGATGGATATTGTTGTAATTGGAGTCTCAATCATTCTCCTTTTTGTTCTCTTCCTTAATGTAAAAAGTTCCTTTAGAAAAATTTACAGTATCCAAGCACGCACAAGAGCAATATTTGACTTCCTGTGCATAGCATCCTTTTACATGATTCTCAATGTAATAATTAGATTAGGAACATCAATATGGATATCCCTTTTAGGTATTACTCTCTCTTCTTTAGTATTTTTCTGGTCGGATATAAAGATACACAGAATGGAAAGTATATCTGCCTTGGTAATGAGTATTGTATCTGCGATATTTGTATCAATATCTTCAATACTTTTCTTTAATACAAACATATTTGTAGTTCCAGCAATTGGAACTCTCTCCTTCTACCTCATTCTCTCTTTGTGGAATATTAGATTTGCCGGGAAAATAAAATTAATTGAATATCTACCACCCTTCATATATTCAATACTTGCATTAATATTAATTCTTAAACTATGAAAAAAGACATTGTACTAAAAGTAGGAGGCTCTATACTCTATGACCACTTGTTAAATATCAACTTTGACCTGTTTAAAAGAATAAAAGAATGGTATACCGAGATTAAGAATGACTACAACCACATTGTTTTAGTTACAGGAGGAGGAGGCCTTTCGAGAAACATGGAAAGTAAAGTTGCGGAATCAATAGAAGATACAGATGGGATACACAACATAGCAATGTCAATAACTCAAACCAATGCAATAATACTAGCTTCATATATTAAGGATAAGGACATCTTTGTTCCTAAGACACTCGGAGATGCATATGAGTTTTTGCAAACAAATGAAAAGGGATACATGGTAAGTGGTGGGTTAAAAGTTGGATGGAGTACAGATATGGATTCTGCAGTATTTGCAGATGCACTCTCCCTGGACAGAGTATACAAAGTATCTAACGTAGATTTCATATATGACAAAGATCCTAAGGAGTTTTTTGAAGCTAAACCAATAAGAGATATGACATGGAAAGAGTATTTCAAAATGTTTTCAATATTACCTAATGAAGAACATATTCCCAATTCCCATATTCCTGTTGATGCAAAGTGCTCACTATTTTGTGAAAAGAAAAATATTGCCTTCCTTGTTACAGGAGGGAAACTACTCTACGAAATTAAAGATCTAAAAAATATACTCAAGAAGGGAACCTACATTCATAACTAACTTACCTTACACTAATAATTGTACATTCTGTTTTCCCAGATGGTGTATCTATTACAATCTTACTTCCCTTTGTTTTCCCCATTAGAGAGCTACCAATAGGTGATTTGTAAGATATTTTTGATTCAACAGGATTAGCTTCATGTTCACCAACTATAATGTATGTAGTATGTACTCCCTTTTTACATTCAATAGTGACAAAAGATCCAATCTCTACTTTTGTACTTTTCTTTTTAGTTACAACTTGTGCCTTTTCTAAAGTCTCTTTTAAAGTAGTAATTCTCTCTTCATTATTCTGAAAATCTTCAACAGCTATCGAATAGCCATCGTTTTCTCTAAGATCACCCTGTTTTCGCATTTGATTAAGAGTTTCCTGTAACTTTTTTCTAAGCTCTCCTTCTCTATGATTTAACTCATCTTGAAGCTTCTTGTATCCTTCCTTTGTTAGTAACACTTGTGAATTCTCCCCTGTCATAATAGTAGGGAATTAAGTTATTTCCGAGCAATGATATATATATTTAATACTATTGTCAACATCACCAAATTATTTATACATCGACCCTTTTATGATAGAATATCCAAGTTATGCCGCTATCGTCTAACGGTTAGGACGCATGATTCTCAATCATGCAATCAGGGTTCGATCCCCTGTAGCGGTACCAATATTGATAATTCGTAGTAGCTATTATTCTTTGTCTTTTAACCCTTCTTTAATACCCTTGGTAACATCTTTTGCTATAGTCCCGAATGTAGGAGATATTTTTTCTATTCCCTCTTTTGCTACAGGCATTACCTGTTGAGCTTGAAATGCAAAAATATTTCTCCCAAAGGCAGCGAAAAGAATACCTCCCGAAACGATAAGACCAAAGAAAATTACAAATGCTCCAAAACTCAGGTCTCTTAATGACTCACTGCGTATCTTTGTCTTTTCAAGTTCAGACCTATCTGTTGCTGAATCTACCTTTATTAGTTCGGTATTTCTTTGAAACTCCAAATCCATTGATTCTTCAGCTCTCTTTTTGTTCAGTTCAGTTATTTCCTTTGCTTTGATTTGACTCTCTTCAAACCAACCATCCTTACCCATCTCTTTTGTATATTTATCTTCAATCTCTTTCTCTAAGATATTGTATTTTTCTTCTAATTCTGCTTCTAACTTATCATATTTCTCTTCGATAGCAATCGTCTGAATCTCACCATCTTGTGCAGTTGGAATATTGAAGTTCTTTGCATCTTTCATTTTCTCTAATCCTGGTGCAAGAAGAAAAAGATAGCTACAGATTATAAATCCTAACAAAACTATTACTGCTAAAACTACAAGACCTTTTTTGACACTCTGATATTTCTGTTCACTTAAGTACTCTTGTCCCATATTTTGATTATGGTAATAAATTATTTTCATTTTTATTCTATCACTTCTCTATTAAACATAATAGTACTGTAAGAATAATAAGAAAAATGATATAAATGTAATTAAATATGATACATTTTGATATAGTTACAATCTTTCCAGAAGTAATATCTACATATATAAATAGCAGTATTGTTAAACGCGCTCAAGAAAAAGGACTAATTAAAATAGATGTACATAATCTTAGGGATTGGGCTAAAGATAAACATAAAACAGTAGATGATACCCCCTATGGTGGTAGTCCTGGGATGTTGATGAAAGTAGAACCTGTATTTAACTGTTTAAAGGATTTAAAAAAAGAAAATACAGTTGTAATGTTAACATCTCCAAAAGGAGAGAAATTAGTACAAAGTAAATTGAAGGAACTCTCTGAAATTAAAGATGCTCATTACATTATTCTCTGTGGACACTATGAAGGTTTTGATCAAAGAATCCATGACTTCTTAGTAGACTATGAATTCTGTATAGGAGAGTATATACTCTCTGGAGGAGAGTTGCCTGCATTGGTTTTAATAGACGGTATAACAAGATTAATACCAGGAGTACTTGGTAATGCCTGCTCCCTAGTTTCAGAAACTTTTAATTCAGAAAACCCAGAGTATCCTCAATATACTAAACCAGAAGAATTTAATGGATGGAAAGTACCAAAAGTGTTGTTAAATGGTAACCATAGAGAAATAGAGAAGTGGAGAAACAAGATGTCAGAAATCAAATCTGAGTAAATATTTCCACCTTGTTTAGATTGTATGAATATCATAGAATCAATTGCTTAAATAAATATCTAACTTGACCCAAAAGTCTCATGTTTGGAATTAAGAAAGAAAAATACAAGATAACAAAAGAGAAAAAGAATGACCTCATTGAAGAGTTAAAGAAACTTCAAGAAGAGGACTTAGTTGAAGTTGGGAACAGATTGGAAGACTCAAGAAGAGAAGACTCTGATGAGGATGATGCTAACTTAGGTATAATAGCAATAGAGAAGGAATCAATTGAAAAAAGAATAAAAGAGATAAGTGAGATACTAGATAACTATGAACTAATTGAGGAAGGAGAGAAATGCGAACCAAGCAGGATAAAACTGGGATCTACAATTAAGGTTAAGGATGGGGATAAAATATTGGAATTCAAATTAGTATCTTCTCTTGAAGCAGACCCTTTAAAGAATTACATATCAGATGACTCTCCACTTGGGAAAAGGTTACTAAAAGCTAAGTTGGGAGACACCGTAACAGTAATTGTTAGAACTAATATCATAAGATACAAGATACTTGAGGTCTGTTAATTAATAGCAGAGTTTAAATCCTCTATCTTTACTCTTACCTGTTTCATACTATCTCTCTCTCTTACAGTAACTGTATCATTTTCTAATGTCTCGTAATCTATGGTAATACAGTATGGAGTCCCTATCTCATCTTGGTATCTGTATCTCTTACCAATATTTCCTCTGTTATCCCATACAACCTTGTTACTTTCAGAAAGTGAACTAAATATATCCCTTGCTTTTTTAACAATATCTTCCTTGTTACTTACCAATGGGAATATTGCTGCCCTGTATGCTGCGATATCTTTGTTAATCTTAAGTACAGTCCTTACGTTCCCATTTTCTAAACTCTCCTCTTCATATGCATCTAGGAGTAAGAAGAACAGTGTTCTATCCACTCCTCCAGAAGTCTCCACAATATTTGGAATATATTTCTCATTTGTTTGAGGATTGGTATATGACAAATCCTTGTTTGAGAATTTACTATGTTGTGTTAAATCATAATCTCCTCTCCAATGTATACCCTCGTTTTCTTCCCATCCCCAAGGTGTTTGGTACTCGATATCAAATGCCTTCTTAGCATAGAAGATGAGTTTGTCCTTAGGATGCTCCCAGAATCTCAAATTCTCTGTTTTTCGATACAGCCCTTTGTAGAAATTCATTCTCTCTTCTTTCCAATACTCAAACCACTGCTCCATATCATTTGGATGTACAAAGAATTGTAAATCCCACTGTTCAAACTCTCTAGTTCTGTATGTTAGCTTGTTTGGTGTAACCTCATTTCTAAAAGCTTTACCAATCTGAGCAATACCAAAAGGTATCTGCTGTCTAGTAGAGTCAACTACATTTTTGAAATCTAAATATATATTTTGACAAGCCTCACCTCTTAAGTATGCATCCATTTTTTCTCCTTCTAGTACTCCTACCTCTGTTTTAAACAGCATATTGTACTTTCTACTATCTGTAAACTCTGTACTACCACACTTAGGACATTTTCCCTGTATATCCTCTGGTCTAAATCTTTGATGACATTTCTTACACTCAACTACCTCGTCAGTAAACCCTGTAAGATGCCCTGATGCCTCCCAGACCTTTGGATGTGTAATAATACTCCCATCTATACCAACAACATTCTCTCGTCTATCTACGATGTTTTTCCACCAATATCTTTTTAGATTGTTTTTCATCTCAACACCAACAGGCCCATAATCATAGAAACCACCAATACCACCATATATTTCTGAATTAGGGAATATTATTCCTCTCCTTTTTGCTAATGCTGTAACCTTTTGTAATAGATCTTCTGACATCTGTTGTGTATCTCATTTTAATTTTTAATTATACATCATCTCCTTTTAGTATGTAGTATATATTTGGTAATATATTGATATATGAAAAGTAGACTTGTCATAAAGTTAGTAATTGTATCAAACATTTTACTCGTAATTGCACTATCTCTCCTAGTTATACAGATATTTAAAAGTGAATCTAAATCAAAAAATATTACACAACAAGTAACAGCCAACGAGGTAGTATCCCTACCTAGTATAGAGGAAGAAACTCCTAAACAAGATTTCTCTGTATCAGTATGTGGTAGTACCAGCTGTGTATGGATCTCAAGTATTGGAATAATTAAAGAAGGAGAATTAGATGAGAATGCGCTATACCAAAGAATTTTAGATACTGTAATCCCTCATTTTGAAAATAAATATGGAGGAAAAACATTTGCTAAAAATCGTGCTGGGAGTTTCATCTATTGGAAAGGGGATATTAGACCTGATTTAAGTAATATATATACCGATGTGTTGAATGCATTTAAAGAAGGAAAAAGTAAATCTATTCAAATTGAAATTAAGGATTTACCTGGTACTGAGGGAACATATGCTACAAGATATATTGAAATAGATGACTCTAAACAAAAATTGTATGTATGGATAGATGGTACAGTTATTAAAGAAATTAATCTCTCTGCAGCCAAAAAAGGATATCAGGTATATGGGGTATTTCCGATAATAGATAAAGGGATAGCACCAATAGCTCCTGGAGAGAAGTATATGCCATACTGGATGGCTTTCTACTACTCTCCTAAACAAGATTCTTGGTACGGACTACATGCATTAATATGGTGGTATGATGATAACGGGAAAAAGGTCTATGAACCGGAAGAATATATTGGTGTTAGAAGAAGCAGAGGATGTATTCGTATGTTAGTTGAGGATGCAAAGTATATATATGGAATATTTGAAAAAGGAGACCCAATACTAATACATGAATAGAATATGGGTGTGATATAATTCAGGAGAATATTAAATTAGTAACCATTCCCATGGACAATTCTTTGTCAAGTAGTCTCATAGGTCAAAGGAAAATCAGATTAGAGAAATTAAGTAAGCTTAGAGAGCTAGGTATTAATCCATACCCATCTAAGTCTGAAAGAGATATTCAGATAGGGGAAATTAAGGAAGATTTTGAGAAACATAAAGGTATGATACACACAGTTGTAGGAAGAGTAACTGGATGGAGAACACATGGTAAGTTAATATTTGCAGATATTAAAGATCAGACAGGGAGTATACAGATAATTCTTAAGAGTGATTGGTTAGAAAAAAACTTAACAGAAGGATATTTAGAATGGGATACTTTGGAGCTATTAGATCTTGCTGATTTCATAGAGGTGGGGGGAGAGATAGGTAAGAGTAAGAGTGGAGAGATTTCAGTATTAGCAAAAAGTATTAAGCTTTTAGCGAAATCTTTAAGACCAATTCCAAGAAAGCTATCAAACAAAGAGCAGAAGTTTAGGAGAAGGTACCTTGATTTAGTAATTAATACAGACAGGGTAAAACTTTTTGAAAGAAAGGCTAAGTTTTGGGAAATACAAAGAGGGTTTCTTAAAAAAGAAGGCTTTCTGGAAGTTGAAGTTCCAGTACTTGAGGTTGTTACAGGTGGTGCTGATGCTAAGCCATTTCTTACTCATCACAATGCACTAGATATTGATTTGTATTTAAGAATATCTACAGAGCTATACCAGAAGAGATTAATAGGGGGAGGTTTTGAAAAGATATATACATTTGGTCCTAACTTTAGAAATGAGGGTATGGATGACGAACATCTTCAGGAGTTCTATGACATCGAATGGTATTGGGCATATGCTAACTACAGGGATAATATGGAATTAGTAAAGAAACTATTTTTAGAAATAGCTCAACAGCTATATGGAAAAACCAAATTTACAACTAGGGGTCACACATTTGATTTAGCAGATGAGTGGAAAGAGATAGATTTTACACAGGTAATTAAAGAAAATTTCAATATAGATATCTTTGATGATTCAGATGAGAAAATATTATCAGCTCTAAAAGAGAAAGGGGTGGAGATAGAGGGAGAGATAAACAGGAATAGAATGATAGATAATATGTGGAAGGTAATTAGAGCAACTATTTTGGGTCCAGCATTCTTAGTTAATCACCCTATGTTTGTATCACCTTTGGCTAAAGCAAGAGAGGATGATAGTAGATTAACAGAAAGGTTCCAGGTAATTATTGCAGGTAGTGAACTTGGTAATGGATACTCTGAGATTAATGATCCACAGGATCAACTTAGTAGGTTTGTTAATCAGCAAAAACTTAGAGAGAAGGGTGATGAGGAAGCACAGATGTTAGATATCGATTTTGTTGAAATGTTAGAGTATGGTATGCCTCCTACAAGTGGGTACGGGCAGAGTGAGAGAGTCTTCTGGTTTTTAGAAGATGTATCTGGCAGAGAGGGTACCATATTCCCTCAAATGAGAACAGAGTTAGAGGAGTCAACAAAAAGGATATATGAGGACATACTTCCTAAGGCTAAGAAAAAGTAAATGGAATCTTTAAAGGATATCTTTACAAAATTAAGGGAAAAGAAAATTGAAGCTAAATCTCAGGGTGAACTATTTGATATTGACAACTATTCTAAAAAGAAAGTCATAATTAATGACAAACACAAATATATCTCTAAAGAGTATCAGTACTATGGATTAAGTCTTGCAGGTAAATTAGGAGACAGTAAAAGAGCAACTATGTACATTAAATGGGCTAAAGAGAAACCGAGAGTAGTACTTGAAAAAGCTTTTAGTTTTGCAATAGACTATCCTAATGCTAAAGACAGAAGTAGGATATTTATGTGGAAGGTAAAGGAGATTGAGAAGGAGATGAAGGTTGAGGAGTAGTTTCATTTATCACTTTCTTTTGAAGTCTCTCAAGAGTATCGAGTACAATCTTTACAGCCTTGTCACCATCATCTGCTGTTACTCTTGTAGCTGAAGAGTACTGGTGACCACCACCCCCTAACGCTTCCGCAATACTTGCTACTTCTTGATATCCTTGACTACTCCTAAACGATATTTTCCATTCACCCTCTGTTGTAAATGATGGCTTTACTACAAATCCCCAATGTACACCCTGAATGTATCTTACAATATTATCTCTTACAAACTGTTGAGCACTATTTACTCCAATCTTTGTTAACTTGAGATTTTGGATATCACTTCTATTAATATATGAATACGCCATATCATCTATGATATGCATATTCTGAATATATATTGATAAAGGTAATAAAGTCTCAACAGGAAACTTAGAACTCTTGTATTCAAAATCTTCTAAATCTAATTCAAATACTCTTCTTAACTTAGCCATTAACTCATATGTTTCTGGTTTAGTATTGTTGTATGCAAATCTCCCTGTATCAAACACTATACCAACCTGTCCAAGGACAGAGATGTCAGGAGATATTACATATTTCTTACCCTTTACTTTAGTACAAAAATCTAAAACTTGTTCTGTTGCACAACTCATTCCATCATTAATTACAACTTCTGCCTCCATACCCTTACTTGTATGATGATCAATTATTACAACTTTGGACTTTGTAACTTGAATTGTGTCATCTTTTGTAATACATATATCCCAGCTTCCAGCATCAACTATTACCACGAGATCCTCCTTGTCTGTATCTATTCTTTGTGTGATTAATATCTCATTCATAAAGGGTATCTTTTGAGGAGGGTGCTGTCTGGATCTAAAGGTTACATTTTTTTTAGGATAGTAAACATTAAGGAAGTTCTTTAGTATTAATGCACTTGCGAAGCCATCAAAATCAGGTCCTTTATGAGTTAATATTAAAATATTGTTTGACCTCTCTATTAATTTTCTTAATTTGTTGTACTCACTTTTCATATTTGTTTTAAAAAGTATACCAGATTTTGTATTGATAACAGAATATGGAGAGAATATAATAAGGGGGAATAATCTTAGAAAATAATTACATGATAGATATAAAAAGGATAATTGAGCAAAGAGAAGAAGTTGAGAAAGGATTATCCAAGAGGATGAAAAAAGAGGATATGCATCTTGATGAGATAGTCAATCTCTACCAACAAAAAAGAGAGATTCTTAAAGAGTATGAAGCTAAAAGAGCTCAGCAGAAGAGTTTTAATGGGAGGATGTCTAAAACAGAAAAAAGTTCAGAGGAGTTTAAGACGTTAATAGTAGATTTAAAAACACTTTCATCAAATGTTAAGGGTTTAGAGAGTAAGTTAAATGCAATAGACAGCCAATTGACAAAGTTGATGGAGGTACTACCTAATGTTCCTGATGAGGATGTTGTAGCTGGAGAGAAAGAGGCAAATGAGGTAATAAAGGTAGTTGGAGAGAAACCTGTATTCAATTTTGAGATTAAAGATCATGTACAGTTAGGTAATAGTTTGAAACTTTTTGATTTTGCCAAAGCAAGTAAGTTGTCTGGAAATAATTTTGCGATGTACACAGGAATGGGTGCAAGATTGGAGTGGGCTTTACTTAACTATTTTGTAGATGAGCATATTAAGGATGGGTATGAGATGATACTTCCTCCACATATAGTTGGTGATCAATCAGGGTATACTGCAGGTCAACTTCCAAAATTTAAAGAGGATGTGTATTGGTTAAAAGAGGAGAATCAATTTTTGATTCCTACATCTGAGACATCTCTTACCAATCTTTTTAGGGATGAGATATTAGAGGAGAGAGATTTACCTAAGAAGTTTTTCGCATATTCTCCTTGTTACAGAAGAGAAGCAGGTAGTTACAGAGCTAATGAAAAGGGTCTAATTAGAGTTCATCAGTTTAACAAGGTTGAGATGTATCAGTTTACAACTAAACAAGGATCCCAAAAAGCGTTTGAGGAGTTAGTATTAAAATCAGAAAGTCTAGTAGCAGGATTGGGATTACATTACAGAGTAAGTAAACTAGCTGCTGGAGATTGCTCTGCTGGTGCTGCTAAGACATATGATATTGAGGCATGGCTACCAGCCATAGGGCAATACTACGAAGTAAGCTCTGTTTCTAATGTTAGGGAGTATCAGTCTCGAAGGGGTAATATGAGATACAAACCCAGTGATGGGGGTAAGACAGAGTATATGAGTACACTAAATGCTTCTGGATTGGCTACAAGTAGATTGATGGTTGCATTAGTAGAATCATATCAGCAGGAGGATGGTAGTATATTGATTCCAGAGGTTTTGAGGAAATATATAGGGGTAGATAAAATAGAAAAGGAGTAGTATGAGTTACTTTTTAGGTTTTGTACCTAATCAAGAGTCTAATTACAAAATACGGAAAGTATTAGGAGAGATAAGTATAATATTTGATGATTTTAGTATCCCTGTTAGATGGGTTAAACCGAATACATTCCATATTACTCTGTACTATCTTGGAGAGAGGCTTTCCTTTCTAAACAGAATTCTCATAAAAAGGAAAATATCAAAGATACCCTTTAAGAAAATAGATATATCTTTTGGAACTGTTAAAGTAGGGATATCTAGAAGTTACAAAGAGTTAGTGTATCTTGATGTGAAAGATGGCGGAGCCCAATTAAGAGAGTTACTCCTAGAGGTTAGGAAGTATATAGGGGGGAAGGATTCCTCTATTTTTGTTCCCCATCTTACAATTGGGAGAATAAGTAAGGATCTTTCTAAGGAAGAGCACAGGAATGTTGCTAATGATGTTGCTAGGTTATCAAAAAAACTAAATTTAAGTGATATTAAATTTACAATAGAAAATATCTATTTAATCAAAAGTAAGAGTGGTACTTACTCTTTGGAAATGAAGTTTGATGCTTGCTGAAGCATCTGTGCATAGCTATCTGTCCAGATACTACTTTTGTTTCTTCTAAACCATGTCTTCTGTCTTTTAATATATGACATAGTATTTCTAAATATATTCTCTTTTACATCTTCAAGGGATATCCTTTTTTCAAAGTACTCTTTAAATTCAATATATCCAATGCTATTCATCCCTTTGTCTTTGTAGGTATAACCTTTTTTAAGAAGAGTGATATTCTCCTTGAGTAACCCATCTTTAAACATTTTTTCTACTCTTGCTCTTACTTTTTTCTTGAGTAGCTCTTTGTTCATATCTATTACAAAATATATACTATTCAGCTCTTTACCTCTTTTTCTATTCACACCACCCATTTCTATTCCCCTTATCAATCTATGCTTGTTATACCTATCACTTTTGTTCATATTGTTAAGAAAGTCTTTTGCAATGTATTGTAACTCTTCCAATGTTTTTAGTTTTAAATCTTCAACCTCTTTTCTGTTTTCTACTAAGTCATAATTAAATATGACACTGTCAATATACAAACCACTACCACCAACAAGTATAGGTATACCTTTCTCATTTTGTAGAATTTTTGCAACAGCACTCTGATACTCATAGAGGGAGAAATTCTCCTTTAAATCAACAAAATCATAGAGGCAGTGCTTAATACCTTCTAACATATATATACCATTTGAAATCTTTTCATCGAATTTTGGTTTAGCACTACCAATATCTAAATCTTTGTATAACTGTCTTGAATCTCCATTAATAATGTATCCATGAATATCTTTGGCCAGTTTTAATGCGATATCTGATTTACCTGATGCAGAAGGACCTGCTATTACAACTATCTTCCCTTCGTAGCGTATCATCGCAGGATATATTTAGAGATACCGTATGTAATCCATACAGTAAATACGGCTGAGAGTATGGATATTGATACTACTGCAACTGTTTGTGGTGAGAGGAACAGTAGTGTTGAGAAACCAAGTAAGATTAAGAATACTGTTTGTTTAATTGAATCAGAGAAATACGGTTTTCTAATTGTAGATATCTTAAATCCTTTAGCATTTCTTTTTGATATATACAAACCAACTAATATACCTAAGTTAGAGACGAGAAGTATTGATGATATTACTGGTACCATTTTAAAGATCTCAGATATATGTATTTTAAATATTAAGTTGATTAACATCATCCCTAAGAAATTGAAAAGAGAAAGAGAGACAAATGATATGAAAGAAAGAAGGAGTATCTTTTTGTTTCTTGTTGACCAGTATATTGCAACAAGAGATACAGAGAGTATCACGAAAAGAAGTGAAAGCTCTATGTTCCTTTCATATATACTCCAATTTTGTGATATTTGTTGTATTAAGTTCATATTTTTAGAGATTTTCTAACATTAGATACATAATAGGTGGTAAGAAGAAGGAAGAGATTAGAAAGGATCATCAAGATTAAGAGATCATTGGTAAATATTTTTACATATCCAGAACCTAGAATAATGCATCCAAGGGATATCAATACAAGTAGGATTGTTACAAAGATTCTAGATTCAACATTTTCAGTAATTATTCTGATTATTGCAACTATTGTAATTATCTCTAAAGCTAGTAAAAATATATCGACAGGAGTATTAGAGATCTTAAGATATGCTATCCATCCAGCTACCGTGATTACAGTAGAGACTCCAGACCTAACCAATATATCTTTTGGAGTTTTCTCTATGAAGAGTAGATATATATATATCGCTATTATTGCTACCATTATCCCTGCTGTAAGTTTGATGTAATCTATCTCTGCACTTTCTACAACTGTTTCCTCTTCAGTAACTGTGGAGTATGAAAGTGGGAGTATACCCGAGTTATACAAAACACTTGCTACATCAGCAGACTCTTTCTCTGTAGATGAAACTGATACTGCAAAGATATTCTGATCTGTAGATACCTGTACTGGTGTTACAAAACCATCAATACTAACTCCTACTGTTTGTCCCGAGTAATCATTTAAAAATGTATCCCAATCTTTCTCCCATGTCCATGTTTTAAATAGTGCAAAGTAGGAGTATTCACCTGCAGAATTTTTTAATTGTGTAACATATACATTTCTAAAAGTTTCTCTTGTGAATTCCGTTGTATTGTAATTTTCAGCAAGGTAGGGGATTAGAGGGTTTTCTGTATCTTCGTAGTTAACATCGTCTTTTTTTGTCACGATGTTAACAATAAAGGGGGACTTTACTAAAGCATCCACAAGCTCTTTGCTCTTTGATGTTTGAACTGACACCTCAAGGAAGTGCTGGCCATCTTTCTCATATGAGCGTATTGATGACTGTTCAACTCCAAATGTTCTTAATCTTTTTTGTAATATTGATTTAGTTTTTTCAATATCTTGATCTATTTTAGGATTGTTTTCAGTTATTAGCTGTAGTGTGTATTCTTTTGCCCAATACAATCTATTTTTAGTTGTTAAATCATAGGAGGCAAGGGAAGTTACTCTCTCACTTAAGGGTAGGGCTATTAATATTAAAGCTAGTATGACGGAGCTAATGAGTATTGATATTAAGTATGTGAATATCCCTTTTGTATTAAATTTCTTAATCTTTATTTTTGGGAGTTTAAATTTCTTCATACTAAATCAAATCAGAATCTCTTCCAAGTAATATCACTTTATCACCACCTAAAGCATTTATTAATATTGGGTCCCTTTTCTTTTTCCCAAATTCAAAATCTTCTACTTTCATTGCTGCGAACTTAATTACTCTCTCCATTTCTTTTTCAAGTGCACTAACAGCTAGGGAGAGCTCTCGTACTTTCATATCACCGATAAAGAGCATATCTATATCTGTTTTTTCTGGATATTTATTTTTTAAGAATGCTTCTGTAACTAAAGCAACCTTTATACCTTCAATAGGGAAGAGTTTGTCGTAGAGGATTTTTCCTGTTTCAGACTGTTTAAAAAACATAGACCTCAAATCCCAAACAATTGAGCAATCTTTGTTTATGGTGTACATGATTTTGTTACCATCTTTTTTGGAGGTAAGTAGTCCAACTCTTTTTAGACTAAGTAGCTCTCTTCTTACAGCATTAATTTCTTCTCCGAGCTCTCTGACTAGTCCTCTTACATGGTAGGACTTATTAACATCTTCCATGTACTTTGCGAGTACTCTAATTCTTACTTTTGATATGAATAGACTTTTAAGCATTTCCCCTTTATTAAATATATTAAATAGGTCTGATAGACCATGGGGCAATTTATTGCTCAATTATATCAAATTTTCCGACAGAGCGAGGGATTACTGAGATCCAAGTTCTTCCTCTATTAAAAAGTACCTCGTTATTACTGCTATCATAGTATGTAGTTCTGTCTGTTCTAGCAGTCTTTTTCCATGTTCCTGATGTAATTTTTCCATCCATTAAATAGGTAGCTTTTCCTTCCCCAATTGTAGTTAATATTATTCTTCCTTTGTTGTCATTTGCAGAAGCATATGTTACTTCTTGGAGAATTAGGTTTTTTGCGTATACCTGTGTATTCGTTTCTTGGTCTATGAGGGGCTTTCCTCCTGTTTCTAAAAGGTAAGTATTACTCTTTGGGTCATATGTCCATACTGTATTGTACAATCCAGAGTTATTTAATCTAATATGGAAAGAAACCTTTACTTTTGTCTTTAGACCTCTGTTTGCAACAGTTGCATCTTTTTTAAATTTCCAGGCTTCCACATCTGGCATACTGTCCCAATTACGATCCTGCGCGTATTCCCATGCAGTAAAAAGGGAAGAGTATTCATTGTGAGGAGCATATCTTACTCCATCATCCCACCTCCATGCACCTCTTGTTGCTATGTTTTTAATTTTGTATGTATATATATTTCCACAAGCGTTTGTTTTTGGATTATCAGTTTTAGCACAGCCATCATAGATGTACAGAGGGTCATATGGACTTAACCATTCAAGATAGTACTGTCTTGCACTTCTAATTGGGCCAACCTTTTTAGGTGCATCACTCCAAAAGATTGCTAGAAATCTTGTAATACCTCCCTCTGCTAAAGCTTCAAATACAACATCTGCACTATTTAATCCAGATTGTGGTCTAGCATCAGCGTGATTATTTATCATTACAGCAACAGGCCTTCTTGTTTTTAATTTTGTCATCTCTGCTTTTGTAAAGAGTGTTCCATTAACTGGACTAGGTTCTGTTTTAGGTTCAGATGGTTGAGGAATTGGAATGGGTATGGGAAGAGATTTAGTAGGTAAGGAAAGTATATATTCATTAGTTAGATTAATTAATTCTGATGGCTTTGTATATGGTTTGTACTTGTATATCCCAAAATAGTAAAAGACCCCTATCCCAATTAGCAGTAAGAGGGCAGTACAAGAGAGAGCAATGATTAATTTCTTTTTTTTAGGATCCATTGGAGTTTTCTCTTTAACTTTCTTCTCTGGTTCTACTAAGGGTGTGTCCTGCACAACTAGGTTTGTTTTCTCAACTAATGTTTCAGCCTTTTTCTTAGGTTTAATTTTCTTCTGTTTTGTGTCTGATATATTTAATTCTTTTTTCATTTGTATGCATATAATTTAGCATTTGATTGACATAATGTTAATCCTTTTTAAAAAATATGTATTGTGATAGTATAAATAGATATTAATTTAGTGCAATTAATATGAAAAAAAACATATTCATATATCTTGTTGTATTACTTTTGAGTACTCTGTTGTTAACAGGATGTACTAAAAAAGACGTCCAAGAAGATCCAGTTGTTACAGAGCAGGAGGAAGAAGTGGAAACAGAGGAGGAAGTTGAAACAGAGGAGGAAGAGGAGCCTGTTAGCTTAGAGGGTTTTACTAAATTGAAGCAGACCTTGGGAGAGGCTAGTGATTTTGAGTACAAAGTAGAAAATATTACTGGGGAGGCTAAGGATGCATATTATGAGTTAAAGTTTACACTTAGTTCTACTCAAGAGGGTGTTGTAATTCCTTTGTTTACAGTTGAACCAATACTTTCTAAAGGTGTTTACAGAGTTTCTCTTACCAATATTTTCCATGATACCAATGTTATAACTCATAGCAAAGGGATTAGTATAAACAAGGGTGCTATTACTGGTCTTACAAGGATAGTAACAGATTCAGATACTACAAGGGCGTATGATATTGGGATTTTAGGGAGTAATACTTTTAAACTAGAGATGAGTGATTCAAGTTCTGGTAGTTGGACATTTTCTGTTAAGGTCTCATATGATACAAAATACTCTCCTCCTACCATTGATTATGGGAGCACAGAGTTTTCTTCTACTGATCAAGAGATTGAAGGGATGAGTGCATCTGATGGTGCAAAGATTACAGATTATTCATATTTGTATTCTGGTGGAGTAGTGAAATTTTCAATAGAGGTAGCAAGTGGTGCTTCTAACCCTATTCCTTCAGTTACTGCCGGATATGACAGTGAGGGTGTATTAGTTGTTACATTCCCATCTCTTTCTCAAGACAAAGTTTCAACATGGGGTAGTACAATTTCTCTTCCAGCAGGGGTATCTCTTGCAATATCTAGATCTGGAGAGTCTTCAGTGTACAGGTTTAGTGGTATTAGTAACAAGAAACCATTTAAACTTAGTGCAACCCAGAGTCCCAACTTAGTGCTAGTTGAAATTGATGTATAACTTGATACCTGTTTTAAGAAATGTTAACTAGGGATAATATTGTTAAACTTTTAGATAGATATATTCATACAGAGTGGCTCAGGCTTCATATGAGAGAGAGTGAGGCTATTATGATTGGTGTAGCTTCTGAGTTAGGAGAGGATACTGTTTTTTGGGGTATGTCTGGTTTACTTCATGATTTAGATTTTGATTATGTAAACAAAGATCCAAGTAGGCATGTTGTTGAGTTTGATAATATTCTTAAAATCGAGAATCTAGAAGTTGGGAGGGATATCCCTGAGGATGTATATCATGCTATTAAATCTCATTATGAAGATCATCCAGATATTAAGCAAAAGAGAGAGAGTAAGATGGATTTCGCTCTAGCTGCAAGTGAGAATCTAAGTGGTTTTCTAGTAGCTTGTGCATTAGTACAACCAGACAAGAAAATTAATTCTGTTAAGGTGGAGTCAGTACTGAAAAAACTTAAGAAGAAAGATTTTGCGAAGGGAGTAAATAGAGAGTATATATATGATATTGAGAAAGTAGGTATATCATTAGAGAGGTTTATACAGATAGCGTTAGATAGTATGATTGAGATTAGTGATGAGATTGGGCTTTAACAAGTTTCTATGTTATTTCTTTCTTTTTTCTTTCAACAAACCTTATCTCTAAATCTTTCCCTAATGCGTTGGCTATTTGTATTAGTTTTGCTATTGATACATTCCTCTTTCCTGTTTCTATTCTACTAATGGTACTACGAGGTAGACCAGATTTCATAGCTAGTTTGTCTTGTGTTAAGTTATGTTTTTTTCTTAATTCTTTTAGTTGTCTAATAGCTATTCTCTTTTCAGCTTCTACATTAATTTCTTCCATTTCCTGGGTAGTAAAATTTTCTTTACAAAAATCTTCGAATGTTATTAATTTTCCCTTTTTCATACCATTTTTTACTAAATTAAACTTTGTTTTCTTTTTTTAGCCTTTTCTATTTCCCGTAAGGGTGTTTTCTGAATTTTCTTTTTAAAAGCACAGAGCAATAGTACGGAATCTTGTGTGTAACAGTATATACATCTGTATATTCCATTGTTTTTAATTCTCATTTCAAAAAGATCATGTCCTGACAATTTTCTTGCATTAGGATATTTAAGAACTCCATAATGAGCTAACTCTTTTATTAATTGAACAAATTCCTTTTGAATTGAATGAGGAAACCTTTTTATTTCCTTATCAGTATTGTATTCGAGAAGTATTTGCTTAGCATTATATTGTGCCATATATACAACATTGTGTCAAGTTATACTATATATGATAATGAGTAAAGATTAAATATGTTTGAAAAGTTTAGTATAATGTCTTTTACGGGGTGTAGTTCAGATGGCTAGAACGCTTGCATGGGGTGCAAGAGGTCGCTCGTTCAAGTCGAGTCACCCCGATTTTAATCAGGAGCTGTTAATTCCCCAATTGATACATCAAAGTCATATTTCAATAGGTTCATTACTGTATATCCTACACATCCAGTAGGAACATAGTTTTTTTCCAACCACTCTCTTGCAACAGGAAACTTATCTATATATTTAGGTATGTTATTAATAAATTCAAGTTGAATCTCTTCTTTGTCATACCTAACATCGAACTCTTCTAAAGCCTTCTCTAAGGGTTTGTTGACTAAGTAAAGACCAGAGACAATTACTACCTCTATTTTAGCTTCTGAGAATATGTCTGCAAGTTTCTCCCAGTCCTTCCTTCCACCAGTTGGAGTTTCTTCTCCTCTCTTTGTCATAACTGTATATATTGTATACTCACCAAATTGAGATATTTTGGAAAGTAGGGTTTTGTAATCGGAAGATTGTTGAAAAAACAGTAATGGGATATCTGTATCAAGGAGTCCCTTTATATATTCATCTCTTTGTTTTAAGTATCTTTTAGTTACATACCTTTTGTTTTCTGTTGGTGTTGTATCTTCGCTGTAGAATGGATGTACAAGAATATTCAACCTTCCATTTGAGGCTTTGCATTGCTTTATAAATTCCTCTCTTTCACTCTTTCTACTTTTTATTAATTTCACATCTTTTGTCATTTTTGGATTTTAACATTAATACATGTAGATATGAACAGTATTAATCGTTATACTACAAGTTAGAATGCATTCAAAAGCATCAAATCGCCTTATAGTCTTTCTCTCTATCTTCCTTTTTTACCCAGTATTCACAATATAGTATGTATTACTAAGTGTATATATTTTAGGTATAACAATAATTTTCTGTACATTTAATGTATATATGTCATAGCATATATAGATATACTTAAATTGTCATTGTAATAATTATGACAAGTAAAGAAAGAGTAGCTGTTCTCGCTATATTCATATCAGTTTTGGGATTCTCGTTTGTTGCAGCTCTAAAACCTGTAATGATTAGCTATGCAATCAAAAGTCGAGATTCCATTTCCTCTTACAGTATTGAAAATCAAAAAACTCAATTAAAGACTCTTCACTATGGATTAGAAAACGCATCATCCAATATGGTTGATATGTTAAGTGAGGTGTTAGAAATATCTAAAGAAGATATATTACTTTCACTTAAGGGTGGTAGTAAGCCAAGTGAGTTACTACTAAGTTCAGGTATACTTCTTTCTGATTTGTCACAGGAGTATTCTTTCGATATTGTAGGTGAGAGTTTAGTTAGATTTAGAGCGTAAAACTTGATATTATTGCTAAAATATAGTATAGTATAACTAGATACAATGCCTTGCGTTTAACAACGAATTACAACCGGCCATCAAGCCGGTTTTTTGTTCTTTAAAATTACTGCCTAGTAACCTTTGTACTAGTTGATCGCTAGTACAAAGTACTAAAGAAGAGACGTTTTCTTTAGTCTAAACTGTTGGACGGTGTGAGGATACTCCACTGCATGGAGTTTGTGTGTAGACACAACTCCATACTCCAACAGTTGCAATATATCTTCATTTCTGAAAAAATGGGAGATATATAATTTGAGGAGATAAATAAATGAAAGTCTCAATAGATCATAGTAAGTGTGTATCATGTGGTTCATGCGTTGCAATCTGTCCAGAGGTATTTGAAATGAAAGAAGATGGAACAGTTAATGTTAAAGATGAGTTTAAAGAGAAGAATATTCCAAAGGAGTTAGAGAGTAAGGCAAGGGAGGCACACGATATGTGTCCTGCAACTGCAATTGTAATTGTAGAGTAAATATTATGGACGAAAAAATATTGTGTATAAAAGAGAATGTTTTGTTTGAGAGTGAGAAATGGAATGGGTTAATGACTTCCGAAAAAGAGAAATATCTTACCCTTTTTAAAGAGAAAGGGGAGTTTAGAGCCAGAAAGGATTTAGAGAATGATCCATCATACAAACAGGTCATTGCACAGGTTATACTAAGATACAAAGACAAGTATTTTTTACATAGACAGGTAAAGAAGAATGAAGAGAGATTAAACTCTTTGTGTCCATTGCCTTTAGGAGGACATATTGAGAAGTTTGATCTATCTAAGGGAAATGATATCTTAGAAACTGCACTAGAAAGAGAATTACACGAAGAGGTGGCGCTTGGAAGTAATGTATTAAAGAAAACATATTTGGGGTTAATATATATTGAAGACGAGAATCCTGTTAACTTAGTACATGTTGGTTTTGTATATGTATTTGATTTAGATGGAAATGACGTCCATGTAAAGGAGGATGGTTTAGAGGATATAGGGTTTGTTAGTTTAGATTACTTAAAAACAAATACAGAAAAACTTACATATTGGAGTAGAATAATAATTTATCATTTGTAAACATATGGATGATTGTATATTTTGTAAGATTGTTAAAGGAGAGATTCCTTCATACAAGATATATGAGGATGATGAGTTTTTAGCCTTTTTAGATATTTCTAAATTCACAAGGGGTCATACTCTAGTAATACCTAAAAAGCATTACAGATTTGTATGGGATGTTGAAAATATACAAGGGTATGCCAAAGCTGTAAAAAAAGTATGTGAACATTTCAGCAAGGATTTAGGATACAAGTATGTAGATACATTATCTTTTGGAAGAATGGTTCCACACGCCCATATACATCTGGTGCCACATAACAATGGAGAGGGTGGTTGGGAAGAGGCTCTTACAAGTATTGGTAAAATGCAGCTTGACGAAACGAGGAGATTAACACCACAGGAGGGAGAGAGGGTAGCAAAAGAGTTTAAACTTTAGTAGTTTAGGAATTAAAAAACTCTAGTATTTCTTGAGAGTATTCTGTATCGATATCGAAATGAGTTTTACCTTCTAATGTAATAAATTCAATAGGTATACCATATCCACTTAGTTTTTTTACAAATGAGACAGAGTAAGAGTAAGGGACATTTACATCCCTGTTTCCATGCCATAGTTTAATATCCATATCTGACAGCTTATCTGCTCTTGTTTGATTCCATTCAGATGATTTTACAGTTGGAGCAAGTAAGGCTATCTTTTGGATAATTTCAGGATATGTTGTAGCAAAATTCATAGTTGGTAAACCACCCATACTAAAACCAATTAAGAATATCTTTGGTTGTATGTTGTAATTTTCTGCTACCCAATTTTTAATATTGATTGTATCTTGTATTGCAGATTTACTTCCCCAGTTAACACCGTGTTGGTTAGATGCACTGAATATATAGTTATGGGAAGTAAAGAGTACTGCGTACTGTTGTAAATCTTTCATAAATTGATCTTCCATATTCTGTGTAACAGTAGTGTTAGAACCATGACTGTATATTATTAATGTTGGAGGGTTACTAGAATCTATTCTAGTTGGAACAACTACATACGCTTGTTGTTCATCTATTATTGGGAATAGCTCTTCAAAGAGAGGTCCTTGTGGTATCTCTTCCTCTGGTTTTGGCTCTTCTATCTCTTCTTCAAATTGGGGTGTAGGTTGTACATCTTGTTTAGGTGTTTTTTTAGAGAGTAGTAAGTAAATGGTAAGGCCTAGAACAAGGAGTAGGAAGATAGTGAGTAGTATTCTTTTTCTTTTCTGTCTTTTTTGTTTTATGTCTATATGCATTTCATAATTCTATCATTTTATTGACATATTATTGTATTTAAAATATTATCTTCCATATATTGCCCATAATTAATATTTAAATAATATATATATGCCAAGAGCAAAAAAGAAAATTGAGAAAAAGGTTATGAAAGAAGGGAAAAAGAGTGATGAGATTGTTATAAACCTGGATACTGTAGCAATCCCTGGAGCTATTATTATAGCTGGGCTCATAATAGCGGGAGCAATATTTTTGACAAATAGGGAAAGTGCTAAGGGTGTTACTACTGATACTACTACTGGTACTCCTACTCCTGTAGCACAGCAAGAGTTTCCAGAAGCTACAACTACAATTGGTAAGAGTCCATATTTAGGAAATATTAAAAAGGCAAAGGTTGCATTGGTTGAATATACTGATTTTCAATGTCCTTACTGTGCAAGACATGCTACTGAGACTAAGCCTACTATTTTGAAGGATTATGTAGATACTGGAAAGATAATATATGTTGTGAGAAATATGCCATTAGATTTTCATGGACAGATAGCTATAGATTCGGCTAATGCAGGGTTGTGTGTTAATGAGATTGGGGGTGCAGAAAAATACTTTAAATTCTATACCAATGCTTTTTCGAAGACATCTACAGATGAGTTAGCAACTGTTGCAAAAGATTTGGGAATAGATATGAATAAATACAATACATGTATGAGTGCAAAGAGATATCAGGATCAGATAGATGCTGATATTGCAGATGGTGGTAAAGCTGGTGTACAGGGTACTCCAGGTTTTGTCATAGGGGTATTGGATAAGGATGGTAATGTAGAGGGGAAGTTAATTGCTGGTGCGTATCCATACGAATCATTTAAAGCAATTATTGATGAGATGTTAGACAAGTAAAGGGTAGTTTAAGGTAAATGGGAGGGAGGCTAAGCCTCCCTTTTTTATTCCATTATTTCTTGTTACTGTCTTTTGATATTACGATAGCGTCATACTTAATTCTTACAGCAGAGCCAATAGTAATAGCTATTAGTGCTAGAGAGTATATACCACTTATGAAAGGAATTAGTCTTAATGTTACAGATATTAATCTACCTATGAGTAGGGATATGAATCTTCCATTATCTTTCTGTTTTGTAAGTTGTAATATCTTGTGTCCAATGGCCGACTCTGTCCATACTGTTCCAAAGAAGGAGAGGAAGAGTAGTATTCCTATTAGTAGGAATGCTAGTGGGGCTCCAACGAATGTAACAATGAGAATGAATATGGGTAGTGGTGCTGCAAATAGTACTACTATCCCTATACCAAGGCTTTTTAGGAGATCCTTCCATGAGGATACAATTTTCTTTTCTATTTGTAATGTTTTAACAGGTGCAGAAAGTATTATGAGGATACCTACTATGTACATTCCCAAAAAGTTTATGATTGACAGACCGATATTAAATCCTAGGAAATCCTCTGTTGAGAATTTAATAGTTTCTTTTCTCTGTTTTGGCCATAGCTTACTACTCTCTGTTATTAATTCTCCTTGTATGTCGTTTTCATCGATTGTATTGCCACTGGTTTCTACTAAGAAGTCTCCACCGACAGAGGCATCTGATACAACTTGTCCAGCACCTACCCTAACATCATCTGCCACTGTACCGCTTAGGTTAAATGTTCCAGCTAGGGCAAATATGTCGTTTGATACACTTGCATCAATATTAACCATCATTGCACCTATGTATATGTTTTTTCCATAGGTTCCTGTGATACTTATGTTAGATCCTGCAAATATTGAAGTACCATAGATATTTCCAGATACTGAGATTGTTGTTCCAAAGAGGTATGTGTCTCCTGTTACAGTTCCATCAACCATAATGTTTTGTCCAAATACGATTAGGTCTCCGTCTACAATACCATTTATCTTAATAGTTTCTCCTGAGATATATAGGTCATCTTCTACAATAGATTGGTTATCTAGGGTAAAGTCTCCTGTTTCAAATTGTGCTGCATGGGTTGGGGTTAGAAAGAGTAAGAACAGGAAAAGGAGGGATACTATCATATATCTTATTTTTAACATCAGAGTAATATATTAAGTTATATATATTAATATAGCATATTCTTTAATCTTTTGGTTAGTTTTTTCCTATCCAAGTGTGTATAATCTTATGATGAGAATTTTAATAGTTATAGTCAACTACAATGGTATAAGCTTACTTAAGAAAAATCTTACATCTGTGGTTAATACTCAGTACAAAGATTTCGATATCGTTGTAGTTGATAATGCATCTACTGATTTAAGTGTGCAGTATTTAGAGAAAGAATTTCCATCAGTAAAGATAGTTCAAAGTTCAAATAATTTAGGTTTTGGTAGGGGTAATAATTTAGGAGTGTCTAAATATCCTGAATATGATGCATATCTTTTTTTAAATAATGATGTTTCAGTACCAAGTGATTCCTTAAAGAAATTAGTTGATACCTTAGAAAATGACCCAAAGATAGGGGCTGTAGGACCAAAAGTTTTGTATTCAAAAAAGAAAGAAAATAGATATATTATTAATTCAGCAGGCATTGAGATAGATAGACACTATTTAGCATATGATAGATATGATAAACAAGAGGATAATGTGAAATATGATGTAATAGAGGAGGTTGATGCAATTATGGGAGGAGCGTTCTTAGTTAAAAGAGAGGTGTTTGAGAAAACAGGGGGATTTAATCCAAATATGTTTCTTTATTATGAGGATATAGATCTGTCACTTAGGATTAGAGATTTAGGATACAAGATATTCTATTGTGGGAAGAGTCGTGTATACCATGATCATATGGCATCTTCTCGTAAGTTGAGTGTAAGGAGAAGAAATATTATGAATATGTGTAATAGATTTAGGAGTATGAAAGGAAGATTAGGGTTGGGGGTAGCAATTAGAGAAACAATTTGGTATCTTGGTAATTGGTTTATATGGAAAATGCTATACTCGAATGAGATAACATTATTACAGTTTTTAAAGAAAGAAGATGAGAGGAAATGAGCTAGATTTATACAAACAATTTGTTAAGACTATCTTCAAGATGAGATACAGAGGCTCTATATTGGGTTTCTTGTGGGTACTTCTTAAACCGTTTTTTATGTTTTTAATACTTTTCTCAATCTTCTCTCACTTTGCTGGGGCAGCTGGGAATCTTACCCCTAAGCAGTATGCAGTATATCTTCTATCAGGATTAATCATATATACCTTTTTTAACGAGGGTATTACATGGGGAATGAATTCAATAATGGAGAGAGCTGGTTTAATGATTAAGATAAATTTCAAAAGAGAGATTGTAGTTATCAGTGCATTAACAATGGCATTGATTAACTTTGGTATTAACTTTTTGATTATTTCAATAATTGCTTTAATACTGGGTATTAGTATAACTACTCTTGGTGTAGGATATATTTTTTTAATATGTTTTACAATGTTTCTGGCTATGTATGGAATATCCTTTTTTACTAGTATATGGTTAGTTTATGTTAGAGATCTTACCCATATTTCAGAATTGGTTTTACAATTAATGTTCTATGCTTCTGCTGTATTCTTTCCAATTACTGCAATTCCACAGAGGTATCAATTTATAGTCAAATACAACCCTATTGCAATATATATTCAGGCAGTTAGAGATGCATTAATACTTGGAGAGGTAAATCATTGGAAATTTGTTTTACTTTCTTTGATTATCTCCGTTATATTAGTGATTGTTGGAAGATTGTATTTTAACAAAAAGATAGTAAAGATAGCTGAGCATTTTTAAATATGGAAGAGTATGCAATTAGCGTAAAAAATGTAAGTAAGACTTTTAAAATTCCCCTAAATGGGCATGCTAATACTTTGCAAGAGAGATTTATTAATCCTTTTAGAAAAAAAGAGTTTAGAGAGTTTCAAGCATTAAGAGATCTATCTTTTGATATTAGGAAAGGAGAGTTTTTTAGTGTAATTGGATCTAATGGTACTGGTAAATCTACATTGTTAAAAATAGTGTCTGGAATATATGTTCCTGATCAGGGAGCTGTAAAAATAAATGGTAAATTAGTTCCATTTTTAGAATTAGGGGTTGGATTTAATCCAGAATTAACTGCTAAAGAAAATGTGTATCTTAATGGTACTATCTTGGGGTTAACAAAAGCAGAATTGAATGAATATATTGATGAGATATTTCATTTTGCTGAGTTAAAGGATTTTGCAAATGTACCTACAAAGAATTTTTCTTCTGGTATGGCTGTTAGATTAGCTTTCTCAATTGCTATAAAGGTAAAATCGGATATTTTAGTATTGGATGAGGTATTAGCGGTTGGAGATGGTGAGTTTCAAAAGAAGTGTTATGAGTATTTCGATAATATGAAGGGTAAGAAATCTATACTTTATGTATCTCATGCATTAAATTCGGTTAATAAATATTCGGATAGAGTACTCTGGTTAAAAGAGGATAGGAGTTATGAGATAGGGAGTCCTAAAGAGATTGTTGATAGGTATAGTAAAACATTTTAATATCTGCATATATGAATTTAGTGGACATCTTTCTTAGAGTTATTCGAAGAAGCCCAATATATTTTTCTCAGTTTAAGAATTTAGTGAGAAAGAAGGGATTGGTTCCTACACTTAAAAGAGCTATTAAAAAGATATATGTGTCTGTTGTAAGTCGAGGGGATAGTTCAAAGAGAATGAGGATATCGTATAGGGAGTGGATGGCTGATATTGAGAGCAAGTATCTTAATGTGGAGAGTATGAATGACGATTTGGCTAAACTTAAGGTTAAACCGAAGTTCTCAATAATATTTCCTATATGGAATAAGTCGGTAGGTATGCTTTCTAAGGCGTTAGATTCCATCACTAATCAGGTCTATGATAATTGGGAGATTTGTATATCTGATGGTTCTAGTAAGAGGGTAAAAGAGAGTAGAGAGTATTTAAAGAGTTTCCAGAGAAAATATTCTAAGAAGGTAAAATATTCTACTATAGATGTAGAGGGTATTAATATTATTGAGAATAGTAATAATGCAGTATCACTTGCTACTGGAGAGTATTTAGTATTTATGGATTGTGATGATGAGATATCTATAAATTGTTTGTTAGAGTTAGCTAAAAGTATTAATGAAAATCCTCAGGTAGAATTTCTGTATAGTGATTTTGATAAGATAGATGATAGGGGTAAGAGATTTGATCCTTCTTTTTGGCCTGATTGGTCTCCTCATACATTAACATCACAGATGTATACTACTCATATTACATGCTACAGAGAAGATGGACTTAAGGAGTTAGGTGGGTTAGTTAAGGGTACAGAGGGAGCTCAGGATTGGGATTTGGTTCTTAGGTATGTAACTAGGGGTAGTTGGAATGTAGTTCATATTCCTAAGATCCTTTATCATTGGAGAGTTTATCTTGGTTCTACGGCATTAACCAATAGTGGGTCTAAGGATTGGGCATATGAGAATCAGAAGAGGGTTTTAGAGAGGTATTTAGAGAGGAGGAAGTTAAGGGGAGAGGTAATAGAGGGGGCTTTTGAGGGTAGTTGGAGAGTTAAGTTTGATATTGTTGGTAATCCTAAGGTTAGTATAGTTATTCCTACTAAGGACAAGGTTGAGTATTTGGGAAGGGCTATTGAGAGTATTAGAGAGCATACTAAGTATAGTAATTATGAGATTGTTATTGTTAACAATAGGTCACAAGAGAAAGAGACTTTAGAATATTTAAAGAATATTAGTAGAGAAAAGAATATAAGGGTATTAGATTATGATAATCCTTTTCATTTTGGGAAATTGTATAACTGGGCAGCTAAGGTGATAGATGGGGAGTATATGTTAATATTAAACAATGATATTAAGGTTTTAAATGATGGTTGGTTAGAATCTATGTTAGAGTGGTGTCAATTACCAGAGGTAGGTAGTGTAGGAGCTAAGTTATATTATTCTGATGGTACTATTCAACATGCTGGTGTTATAGTGGGTGCAGGGGGTTGTGCTGCTCATTCTCATAGGTTAGTACATGGTAATAGTTATGGGTATAATGGGGCTTTAGTAAATGTAAGGAATTATTTAGCATTAACAGGGGCTTGTTTAATGGTAAAGAGGGATGTGTTTTTAGATATGGGTGGTTTTGATATTCAGTTTGATCCTGCTTATCAGGATGTAGATTTTGGTATTAGGTTATTTGAGAAGGGGTTGTATAATGTATATACTCCTTATGCAGAACTTATTCATTACGAATCTATTACTAGGTTTGATGAAGAGTATAAAAGAGATTTAGAGAGTGATGAGAGTAATGCAGAGAAATTAAAAAAGAAATGGCCTAAATATATTGAATGTATGGGTGGAAGAGATCCGTTTTTTAATCCCAATTTTTCATATGGGTATGAATATTTTAAATTGAAGATTTAAAAATCAATTTATTATTTTATAGATTGTGGCTTTACCAAATGTTTTTTGAATACTCAAACAAGAGGTATCTTGTAAGTCTTCAGTTGAAAGGACATACTTTACATCAAGCATTTTTAGCTTTTCATCACAGGGACTAATGTTAACCTCAATAGAATCTGTTTGTTTAAGTACAACCAATTCGTCACCATTAGAATAATCAGAGAAAAAGACATGAGCATATCTGTTGTATATATCTTTATATTCACCTTGTGAATCTATGATAGACCATATTTTGAATTGAGGGTACATATGTATTCCATTTAATATTCTTCCATTGTTGGCAAGAAGGTATTGTGCATAATGATAATCTCCATATACTATCCAACGATTTTGATTTCCATCGTTTATTGTTCTCATGTAAGTAGCCATTTCAGTGTGAATAATAATATCAAGTCCTCTATATATTGGATTTACCGCAAAGGTTGAGAGAAAAGCATAAATTAATAAAATCGCTATTCCAATTTTTTTACCTACCAAAATTAAAATAACAATTAATGATGTTAATCCTGTTACACCTAATATTTTTAATTGAGGTGAAAGAAATGTTGGAATTAAAAATGATTGAGGATTTAAATTATATAAATACTTTCCGGTTAGATAGAAAGTAATACCAGTCGCAATTACCAACAATAAGGCTATAATTATTTCTTTCTTACTTTTTAAATCTAAATGTAAATCCTTATTTGAGAGTATATTTATTATTAGTAGATAGTTTACAATTCCAAAACCTATAAATAATCTCTGAGGTAATGTTAAGTATAAAGCTGTAAATCTTGAGAACCAATCTGGTAGTGGAATAAAATACCAGAGCATAAATAAAACTAAAACAGATATCAAAGAAATTGTTATCCAATCAATTTTCTTGGTTTTAATATATTTAATTACTAATTTATATATAACCCATGGTATTAGAAAGATAAAAAGGTTAAAAAAATTAGAAGCTTCACATTGATTACCATATGG
>DDXN01000018.1 GCA_002347605.1 Candidatus Dojkabacteria bacterium UBA2259
TTTATGGCTCCATATTGTGAATCAGTTAAGAAAGATCATGCAAGAGAGATTTCTTGCAAAAGTGAGATTCCTAATTTTTGTCCTCAAGGTAAAGAAAAGACACTACTTGCTGAAGAAGATGTTGTAGTAAGTATGGATTCTTTAATTTCTGTTGTTTCTTCTATTTCAAATCGTTGCAAAGAGGAGAATATGAATGGTTTAACCGAATTAGAGAAATTCTTTACAGAGTCAAAGGGTAATTTTAGTTTAATGGAAATCTTAACTAATGGTACTATTTATGGTATTCACTCTGTTGAAGAGGATCTTCTAACTAGAATTGTTTACTTTGCATTTCCTACTAAGATTAACGAGAATGGTCAGTATTTATGGAATTGTATAAGGTATATGGAGCGTTATAGTTCTAATATTGATGATGTCCCTCCAGAAGGGTGTTTAGACTACTTGGAGGGTATTGAGGCAGGTGGAGATGATGTGTTTGATACATTTTCAAACAGATATCTTCTTAAGATACCTATCCCAAGTGATTCTTTTTCTTCTGGTCAGGTAGTAAAGGATTTTTTTGCTTCGGCTGAGACTATTGTACAGTTATCAAAGACTCCTACTTATGAATCAGCTGTTCCAACTGCTAAGGATTTGAAAAAAGAATTTCTGGACATAGAGGCTGTTTGTAATAAAACTATGATAGTGTAAAAAGAGTAGTAAGGGGATATGAAAGTTGTTTTAAATATAATTTTTTACTTCTAAATTTATGGCTCCATATTGTGAATCAATTGGGACAGGTGGTACAAAGGAAGTTTCATCCAAGAGTGAAATTTCTAGCTTTACCGCTTTGGGTACTGAAAAGGCACTCCTTGCTGAAGAGGATGTTGTAGTAAGTATGGATTCTTTAAGTGCTATTATTTCTTCTATTTCATATAGCTGTAAAGAGGAAAGTATGAATGGTTTAACCGAATTAGAGAAATTCTTAACAGAGTCAAAGGGTAATTTTGGTTTAATGAAAATCTTAACTAATGGTACTATTTATGGTATTCACTCTGTTGAAGAGGATCTTCTAACTAGAATTGTTTACTTTGCATTTCCTACTGAGGTTCATGAGAATGGTCAGTATTTATGGAATTGTATAAGGGTGATTGAGCGTTATAGCGTTGATGATGATGGTAACCCTTCAGAAGGGTGTTTAGAGTACTTACAAGGTATTGAGGCAGGTGGAGATGAGGTGTTTGATGTATTCTCAGACGAAGATCTTGTGAATGATTCTAGCTATAGGGATTCTTTTTCTTCTGGTCAGGTAGTAAAGGATTTTTTTACTGCAGCCCGGACTATTGTACAGTTATCAAAGACTCCTACTTATGAATCAGCTGTTCCAACTGCAAAGGATTTGAAAGAAAACTTTTTGGACATAGCGAGCGACTACTTATAATAAAACAAGAATAGTGTAAAAAGAGTAGTAAGGGGATATTGTTATATATTTCTTTGTTAATTTTTGTATTCTAAATATCTATTTGTTTGGATATTTTTTATTTTTATTAATTATGTTGTACTATTTAGATAGTAGAATAATTTTATATTTTTATTTATGAAAGAGAAGAGTAAGAAGAAAGTATTTTTAAAGGTATTATTTATTATTATTGGTTTAATTGTTGTTTACAATATTATTCTGTATATATTTGTTCCTAGTACTAGAATAGATTGTGATGATTCTTCTTTTGGAGATGGATGGTTTTGTGATTATTCATCTGAGTTAAGGACGTGGATACCAATAGTTAAGAGGGTAGAGTTAGAGATAGAGTGTAAGATGGACGGGGGGAGGGGGTCTGTTGGTGGGCAATCAGATCAAATGGGAGGTGAATATTTTAAATGTGTTGTACCTTTTTCAGATTATGGAGATATTTGTAGTGGGTCTAGTGATTGTATGGGGAATTGTGAATATGTAGAGGATATTCCTGAGTATTGTACAAAAACAGGTGATACTTATTATTGTACGAAAGATATATCAGGTACATGTTCAGAGGAGAAGTATGATATGTGTGATATATGGAAAGAGGTAGAGGATAGTAATACCATTATATCTCATTCAGAGGTATGTATTTTTGAATAGGGTATCTATACTATATGTATCCAACTTGGAGTTGCAATCGGGGAATTGATAATTGGTACAAGTATAAACATTATAATATTCATAGGAAGCCTCTTAGTAGCATCCTTTTGGCAATTAATACTCTATAAGTTTAAAATAATTAAATAAGAAGTCAACTGTTTATATAATGTAAACATTTATTTATTCTTATTTCTATTTATATATCTACCTTTCTGTATCTCAGTACTTACTGCTAGAACTAGATAGAAAAGAGTAATTGAGAAAAGAATCTTTAATACAAGTAAAACAAAATTATCAGATATACCAAATGTAGAAGAGTGGGCAAGTATTGCACCACCTGATATGGCGATGAATATAAATGCTCTTAAGAGTTTAATATTTTTAGGGGGTGTATTACTTATTTCAATATTTTTAAACCAATCATTCTCTTGTGTACTTAAAGGTACCTTATTATTTAGTGTAAGCATCTGATATGTAAGCTTTTTACTAATGAAGGGGATTATGAATGGTATTACTACTAAGATAGCTGTAATTAATATATCTGTAAGTGTAAATGGTACAAGCACTACCATAGCTAGAATGATAGTAAAATATGATAGTCTAAGGGCTGTAGTATATGGGTGTGCTTTCTCTTTAGGGTTTTTTAATAGTGAGATTACTAGATATATTGAAATAGGGATAGCAATTAAGAGATATGTATAGAGGAATTCTTTTGATAATAGGTCGTATTGAAAGAAAAAGAGAATTGGTAGAGCAATGAATACAAGAGCACCAATCAATAGCTGAAAGATATTAGTTTTTGGTTTCATTTTTTAAAACAATAATTTTATTACTAGATATTAGCATATTTTAAGAGAGAGAAAAAAAAGAATCTTTAAATTAATCCTAACTGTATATGCCTACTAAAACCATTATCTCTATCAAAGTTTTTTATTGGAAATACTGGAAGAGAGTATGAAGATAGCTTACCACTTATCTTAGGTCTTAAAATACTCTTGTATTTAGAATAAAAGTTATTAATCCTATCTAAATACATTAACATATCATGTATATCCTCAGGTGTACCTAACCCTATGTCTTTCGTATCTATATCAATACATCTTTGTGTTAATGGATCTATGTATGAGAATTTAAAACAATTGTTGTATATATCACTACTCTGAATAATATCATCAAAATATATACTACTTCGCAATGGATTTAATAATTCTCTTTTACTAAAAAAAGGTAAATCTATTGTATTATGTACAATATCCCAATCAGAGTAATTAAACTTAACAGTTTTAACCCGATCTAATATATTAGCTAAAACACCTGTCATCATTAGAAATATCTGTACCCTCTCTTTGTACTCTGGTTGTTTAAATTGCTTACCAGTTTTGTAATCAATAATATGTATTGGTTTGTTTGGAAACTCCTTTGGTATGCATATCTCATCTATGTATGAGCCTACCTGTAAATTTAAATCATTGAAGAATATATTTGTTATTGTAAATACCTCATTTATTAATACTGTTTGCTCAGGATTAAGTTTCTCTCTGTCTATATTTTTTTTGTTAATATTAAACTGGGTAAGATCAGATAACGGTATTACACCATTCTCCCACATCAAACGAATAGTAGAGGGAGTGATCATATAGCGAGAGCGTCTTTTAGGGGTAAAATCCTGTCCATTCATTCTCCACTCATTCCAGTATGCTTGGGATACATCTTCACTATTTTTTAAATCAGTGAAATCTAGTAACTTAAGTAGTCCATCATAGTAATCACTCTCTCTGTATGGGAAGGTATACATAAAATCATTGTAAGAGGGGTATCTATTTAAATATTTTACTCTTTCAAATAGCTGAGTAAAGTACTGTAGTTGATGGAACTGGGTACCATATATAGACCATTTTGCACTTAATAACTCTTTTTCTCTCTCAAGTGGTTTTTCAAGTAATACATTATGAAAAAAATCTTTTTCATTTGGAGATTTAAGATATTGGTCATAGAGGTATGAAAGATTCTCTATTTGAGATGGGGATATTCTGTTACCATGAGTTTCTTCTCTTTTGGGGGTATTTAGACTGTTCTGGGTGAGTATGTATTCAGTATCAAGTAACCTGTCTTGTATGTACTGTTGCTCGAACATTACCCTCTAGTATATACGTAATATGTTACAAATGAAAAGGGTATGTATGATATGTTACTGGATATCTGTATATCCAGTTACATCTTGAGGAGATATTGAATACTCAGCGCTTCCATCATTGTGTGTAGTTATTACATAGGTTAATTCTCCATTTGTAATATTTTTGTCTTTAATTATTCCAATACGTACAATACCCTCTATGTTAAAGGTAACAACATATCCAATATCTAATGTCTCTCTGTTTTCAATACATCTGTTAAGAGAGAGCATAGCTCCCCTTTTTAAGGTTGGTTCAAGGGCATCTGAGGCTATTGATACGGGATATATACAATCAAGATGGTTCCAGGCATCTGGTATATATTGTCCTGGTTGTCTTGCGAAAAGATAGTAGTATCCAAATCCAATTAAGAAAATGATTAGAGCAATTAATACAATATTTCTTAATGCATAATTCATATATATTTAGTATCTCATATGTAATGAGGAAATCAAGAGTGTTTTGTTTTTCAGAATATAAAGTTTACATTAGGACAATGAATAGGAGAGTGGTCTGTATTAACTCCAATCTTAGCCATTACAAAACCAGAATTAAGGGAGAAGTTTTCAGTTGTTTTTTCTATATCATAATATTGAGATAACCCTTTTTTTACACCATCAATCTTTAGAAAATCTTTGTCTACATCTCTTTCATTTACACTACTGGTGGAGATTTTTCCATCTACTGAGATAAGTGAAAAGAGAGTGTTATATGTTCTATCCATATGGAAATAATACTAGTTGAAAAAATATATGGCAAGAAAATGCAAAACTCCGCGACCAGGACTCGAACCTGGAACCAAACGGTTAACAGCCGTTCGCTCTACCGATTGAGCTATCGCGGAATGAGTAATTATATATCCCACACTCTTGTTCTTGCAACTAATAACTCTTTCTTCTATCCAATGTCTCTATTATGTATTTCGAATTCTCTACAGTAGGGGGGATATAGTTGAGATTTAGGCTTAAACCATACTCCTGTATCTCTATTGGATAAGTACTAGGTTTGTCTAACTCTTTGTTTCTTACCTTTGCAACAGTTGCGCTACTGTGTATTGCATCAACTATTCTGTCATATCCCAGTGCTAAACGCCATACATTTACTGAATCACTTGTTAAGGTATATATTGTATCCCCTACAAAAACGAATCTATCTTTCTCATTGTGAGACTCTATCGCTTCTGACCACTGTTCAAATACAATTGCAGGTTTATTAAGATTGTCATTATCAATATGTTTACTAGCAAACTGATATGGATATCTATCTAGAATTTGCTGTGGTGTAAATACAGTTTCATGGGCTTGAGGATCTACTAACCAATCTATATTTGAAGAGGGTTCCATATTTGTCTATTTCTAATATTAATGATTAATTATTCCTTAATTAATATCTATTGTAAAGAAGTATGTAGGGACTTTAGTTTTTCATCTAAATGATGTCTGATAAATCTCGAAGCCTGTTTATTTTTGTATGGAAGTATTTCTAAACAGTATGAACCATTATCCGTATCTATTGTTTTAACAACATATGGCATAAGGGTATCCCTATTTATATGGGATCTATACTCAATTTCAATAAGAAGAGGTCCATATGCAAGAATACTTTCTTCATTCTCTTGAATATTCCATATACTAGCGTTTTTTATTCCGAGAACTCCTACTACACCAGAATCTGTTAGGAAAAATCTTGGGTCTGTATCTTGAATATTTTTAGTTTTTCTTTCTAAATAGAAACAGGAACTTGTCATATCATAAGAAAGTAGGCCACTTGGTAATGCTGGAGTAAATAGCTCTCTATATACCTCTAAAACTTGCTCCTTACTATCTATTGTCACTTCTTTTTCTCTCTCTATCATAAATCATAATATAATATATTATGGGTCCATTGTATACATTAGGATTGTAAATGTAAAGATTTTTTTTCAAACAGGAATAGAGTAGAATAAAATATATATAAATTAATATATCTGTTGTATGACAATAAAGGAGATACAGATTAGTTTTGTAGGAATGAAACCTACACAGGCTTTAAAAAAATATGTATTAGAGAAGATAGGGAAGTATGAACATCTCTGGAGTGAAGCAACAGGAATAGATGTTGCACTAAAACAGTATATTCCTAGAAAAGGTGTTAAGGATGATTTCAGAGTAGATATTACTGTTCATTTACCAAAGAGTATTGTTAGAGTTGAGGAAAATGGAGAGAATATGTATGCAAATATAGATAGGGCATCTGATACATTAGCAAGGAGATTGAATAGGTATATAGAGAAGAAGGCGTATTGGGAGGGTATTACACCCTGGAAGGTATTAGAGGCAGATGCACAGTTTAAAGATATCCAAGAGGAAGAGAAAGATACATACGCAGATTATGTGCCAACTATTGTAACAAGAAAAACAATTGAAGATATGACTCCACTAGAGGAGGGAGAGGCTATAGAGAAGATGGAGTTACTTGGGTTTGATCAATTTCTGTTTAGAAACAAGAGTACTGGTAAAATCTCTATGCTTTACAGAAGAGTTAAAGGTGGATATGGACTGGTAGAACCAGCTGATACAGAAATGTAAAAAAGAAGGGGAGGTATATACCTCCCCCTTTATTTCTTACAAATTCCTAATTACTCCTCTGTTTGGATATCCTCAGTTTCATTACTGTTAGCTTCGTTTAATATATTTTTGAATATGTTAATTGTTGCACTTAATATCCCATATGTAGGTTTAGCAGTTGAATTGTCTTGTATTTTGTAATCACTTCTTAGAGATTCTAACCAAGTATACTTTCCGTTTTCTACCTGTTGCTGGATATATATATCCAAAGTTTTCTCTTTGTAAAGCTCGTAATCTAATTTTTCTCCCTCTTCAAGTACTTCAGACTCATTAGGGAATATTACTTTGCTATACTGATCAAAGAATGCTTTAACATCATCTTCTGTGTACTCTAGTGTTGGTTCAATTATCTTTCTTGCTAAAAGATCTAGTTTAAGTTGTGTTATTAAATCACTCTCAGTAATATTGTTTGCAGCCAGCGCAGCTTGGTAAGCTTCATCTCCACCAATGCTTTCAATTATTTCATTTAATCTAACATCTATTTCTTCTTTTGATATGGTATATCCTGCTTTCTTTGCTTCTAATTCAATTAGAGTTTCATCAATTAGCTGAGATGCAATTGTTGGACCGTAAGAAGATTCTAATCTTTTATGATATTCATTTGTTGATATCCTAGTACCATTTACTACAGCTACACTGTATCCATTATTTAGATATTGAACAAAGAGGTCTACTAAAATGAATACTGCTATGGCTCCCAGTACAATTACAAAAGTTTTGAATCCTTTACTAGCGATTATCTTTTTGAAATTTGGTTTACTAAATTTTATATTAGGTTTCTTTATCTTAATTGTCTTTTTTGGGGCTTTTGGAGAGGTGTCTTTTTTCTTGATTTTTATTTTTGCCATCTGGCTAAGAATTAAAAATTAAAATAATCTTATAGTTAACTACAGAGAGTTTATCAGAAATATTTATGAATAGCAAAGGGGTTACTTAAGATGTAAATAGAAAGATTTATTTCCATCTTTATGTACAACTAATGCGTATTTGCATGGATATGCAGCAAGGTTAGTTGAATACAAACCATAATAGACTTTCCCTTCAGCAATAGCGTATATTGGGGCTCCTTCGCCAGTTAGATATGCCCAGTTTCTTCCAGTACTTTTTATATAGTTGTCAACATTAGTACATATCCCAGTGGGTACGGTGTATGTAGAGCCATCCTGAAGACCCCTGGTTGTACTAACCATATCCCAAGCTCTGTGAGAATATGTTTTATACACTTGGGTAATTCTTCCACCATCTATGGGTGCACGATATGTTTTGGAAGAAATCAATGACCAGTATGTTCCTCCATTGAGGTATTTTGATGGATCCTGTTTTACATTATATTTATCTCTAATTTCGAAATGTAAATGTGAACCAAATGAACAACCAGTATGTCCCTGATAGCCTATTGTTTTCCCAGCAGCAATCTCAGTTCCATTACCAAGACCACCTGAATTGAATAGTGCAATAACTAAATCAGAGATCTTTTCATCCATATCCGAAATCATTGCAGTTGTTTCTGCCAACTCTCTCCTATATGCATCCTCTCTTCTTTTAGATTCGGCGAGTAAGGAGTTTTTTTCAATTTTCTGCTGATCAAGATAGATTTTCTCTTCAACTAATCTCTGTTTTTCAGTTTCAATTTCATTTCTCTTCTTTTGTAACTCTGCTTTCTTACCTGCTAGTAAGAGCTCTTCATCTTTAAGGGAATCCATCTTTAGGGAATACTCTTTTAGAGAATTTTTGTCATTTATCCTAGTCTCTATTAAATATTTAACTTTTCTGATTACAGAGTCTAGGTTTTTTACATCAAAAATATATTCAAAAGGTCTAACATGTGAATATTTGTATGATTCAGTTACTCTCTCATTTACTGTCTCTTCTAAAATATTAATCTCTTGATTTAACAAACTTATTCCATCTTCTTTAACGGTGATCTCTTCTGCTAACAAACTAATTTCAATGTCTTGTGCTGCTATCTCTATACCTAATGTTTCAATTATTTTTTCTGTCTGCGATATCTGAGTTGTAATATATTGGAGTTTTTCATTTAAAGAGAGTTGTTGATAATCTTCATTTTTAAGTTTTTTCTGTAAAGAACCCTGTGTACTTTCTAATTTGTTTAACTCTTTTTGTAAACACACATACCTTTCTTGTGGAGACATACTCTCTGGACAGGCTTCAGTAGCCTTTAGAGTACTACCCAAAGGAAGCAATATTAAGACAAAAAATATTACAGTTGTTAGTGTTAGAACAAGTTTTTTCATATTTGATCTTTAAGATATTTCTTAACAGCAGTTAAACTACTAAACAAACCGATTAAAGAACCAGAAAGGAGATGTACAAATACATATATTGGGATAAAGGTAATATTAGGTTTAAGTACATAGGAGAGATTAATATCTTTAAACATCTCTGTTATCCAAGTAGAGAATTCTGTTCCACTGGAGTATATATTTGCCGAGTACCAAGGTATTAATATAATTAATGTAGCAAGAAAAGCACCTGTTAGTCCGTAGAAAGTCCCCTCTAGAATAAATGGAGTACGAATGAATTTATCTGAACTTCCAACCAGATGCATTATCTCTATCTCTTCCTGGTGCACTTTAATATTAAAACCTATGGTTACTCTTATTAGAGCAATTGTAACAATAATCATAGCTGTGATTAGGGCAGTTCCTCCTATATTGATAATGTTAGAGAGTGTCTTTATATTATTTACCACATCTTTAAAATACATAACCTCATCTATATTTGGATTTGTTTCCTTTGCAGTATTAATATCTTCAATAATTGCGAGTAGTGAATCAATACTATTTGCTCTAATTTCTAGACTTGGTGGAAGAGAATCTGCAGTAACAGTAGATATTAAATCAGGATTATCAGCAAAATCCTCTTTATATACCTCTAGCGCATCTTCCTGGGATATGTATAGTAGCTCTTCTACTAATTTTGGATTATTTATCTGATCTCTAAATTTGAATATCTCGCTCTCCTCTGTTCCTTTCTTAAAGAAAACAATTACCTGAGCTCTTTGTTCATAGTAATCAACTGTTTTAGATATGATTATTGATGTTGATATGAAAATAGATGTAAGTGTAAATACTATAGCAGCAACAAGTATAGTTGATACAGTTAACCACTTGTTTCTTTTAATATTTTTCCCAGTAACTGTGAATACTCTTGTACTATTCATTTTTCTTTTTACTTAAATATTTTTTAACAAAATTTGCTAACTCTTTGTTCTCTTTTTTACTTAATTCCATCCCTTTTAGATCAGATGTAGTGATATTAAGTAAGATCTCAGGAGTTTTAATTGCAAATTTCTTTAATTTATCTCTAAGAGGTTCTTTTAGTTTTTCGAATTCCTTTGATAGTTCAACTTCCTTTTTCTTTGGGATCTCTTTTTCGGGGATCTCCTTTTCTTTGCTCTTAAAACTCTTTGCTCCTGTGTCTGAGTTTAATTTACCATCTTTAATATTAATTATCCTGCTTGTGGATTCATTTATTAAGTCCAGATTATGAGATATGACCATTACTGTTGTACCATTCTTGTTTATTGTTTTTAGGATATCCAGAATTTGGAAAGCACTTTGTGAATCTAAGTTACCTGTCGGTTCGTCAGCAATAAAGAGGTCTGGCTTGTTTGCCAAAGCTCTTGCAATAGCACCTCTTTGTTGTTCACCACCAGATAATTCCGCAGGAAAGAGCATTTTTCTGTTTCTTAAACCAACAAGATCTAAAAGATAATCCGTAGTATCTTTAATCTCTTTATGACTTTTATCTAGTATTTCAAGAGCAAAAGCAATATTTTCTTCTAATGTTTTTGTACTTAGTAGCTTAATATCTTGGAATACTATTCCTAACTTCTGTCTATATGCGGGAAGTAATCTTCTATTTAATTTGGGTACCTCAATCTCATTAAAAAAGATACTACCTGATGTAGGTACTTCCTCTCTAATTAAGAGTTTCATTATTGTAGATTTACCAGCCCCTGAAGGTCCAACGACAAAGCAGAACTCTCCAGGATCTATTCTAAATGAAACATCTTCAAGAGCAGTAATATCTTCTTTGTATTTTTTTGTTACGGTATCAAATATTACCATGAGCAGTTAGTACAGTTTAAGTTACAGATATATATTACTGTATTCTTAGTTGCGCTTCAAGGAATTCGTCAATATTACCATCCAATACACTTTGGGGATTGGAACTTTCTAAACCTGTTCTTAAATCTTTTACTAATTTGTATGGATGTAGTATGTAATTTCTAATCTGATTACCCCATCCAGCAATCTTGTAATCACCTTTAATATCACTTATTTCTTTTAGTCTATTCTCCTCTAATATTTTCCATAGTTTACCCTTAAGGATTAACATTGCCCTCTCTCTGTTTTGTAATTGGCTTCTCTCCTGCGAGCAGTGTACGACAATACCAGTAGGGATATGAGTAATCTGAACTGCAGTTGATGTCTTGTTAACATTTTGACCCCCAGGTCCACCTGCTTTTGTTGCTTTAAACTCAATATCTGCGTCTGGTATTTCAATACTTCTATCTAATTCCTCTAATATCGGTATAACCTCAACTCCAGCGAAGGATGTCTGTCTAAGATTTTGTGCATTAAATGGAGATAGTCGCACGAGTCTGTGAGTACCATGCTCTTTCTTTAACATTCCATATGCATATTTACCAATTACATTAAAAGTAACAGTTGCAATACCAACTTCACTACCTTTCAATATATTTGTGACATTGTATTTCCATCCTTTTTTTTCAATATACATTGTATACATTCTAAAAAGCATCTCTGCCCAATCTTGTGCTTCTGTTCCTCCCTGCCCAGCATGTATGGAAATTGTTGCATTGCATGTGTCATATTTACCACAAAGGAATGACAGTGATTCAAATTGAGAGATTTCTCTCTTTATATTCTCGAAATCCTCAAGGAAGACATCTTGTTCACTCTCTTTGCTTTCGTCAAGTAGGGAGCGTAAGGTAGAAAGGTTCTCTGATAGTTTGGCTACCTTTTCTATCTCTCCCCTAATATCAGATATCTGTGTTAATACATCTTGAGCATTTTTTTTGTTTTCCCAAAAATCTTTTTCACTACTTTGCTTCTCAAGGGATTTTAGTATTTCCTTTTTTGAATTAATCTGCAAAGAGCTCTCTATATTCGATAATTTTTGATTAAGTTGTTCTATTTCTCTTTTACTAATGTTTCCCATTCTTGTATATTATACTATTACTAATTAAAAAACATCTGTCCATATGTTTGGTCTATACGCAAAAAAGAATAGTGAAGAGTTGAAAAATAGCATTAAAAAAGAGGTAAAAAACTTTGTAGTACTTTTAATCTTAGATGGATTTGGAGTACATCCAGATCCTGAGGGCAATGCTGTACTGGGTGCTAAAACACCCTTTTTGGATACTGCTTGGACGTATGGTAGATCAACCCTGATTAATGCCTCTGGTTCATATGTTGGATTACCAGCTGAAGAGGCTGGAAACTCTGAGGTCGGACATTTGAACTTAGGTGCAGGACAGGTTGTATACCAATCTCTTCCAAGAATTAATGATGCAATATCTGCACATGAGCTGGATACTAATTCTGTTTTAAGGGATGCTTTTAAGGAGTTAAAGTTAAGGGGTTCAAATATGCATTTAGTGGGAGTGTTAAGTGCAGCTGGTGTACATGGCCATATTAAGCATCTTTTTTCTTTACTTGATCTGTGCAAAGTAAATGGTATTAATCCTTTCATACATATTATGTTTGATGGAAGAGACACTCCTCCAAAAGAGGGATATTTCTATTTAAACAAATTAAATGCGAAGACAAGGGAGCTTGGTATTGGGAGAATTGCATCGATGCAGGGAAGGTTTTTTGGAATGGATAGGGACAACAGATGGGAGAGAATAAAACTTGCTTACGATGCTATGGTTGGTCTTTCGCAAGAGGGTTTTAGAGATCCTATGATTGCACTACAGAAAGCCTATTCAAATAATGAAACAGATGAATTTTTTAAGCCAAGAGCATGTATAGATGATACAGGAACCCCAATTGGACCAATTAAAAGTAATGATGTTTTGTTATTCTGGAACTTCAGAGAGGATCGTGCTAGAGAGCTAAGTAAGGCATTCATATCAAAAGAGTTCCCTAATTTTGTTAGAAGAAACTATCCCGAGAACCTCTATCTTGTTACTATGACAGGTTATGAGCAGGGTATTAATGCTCACGTTATATTTCCTCCAAGAGAGATAAAGATGCCAATGGCAGAGTATATTTCTTCAAAGGGTTTTAGACAGTTACATATCTCCGAAACAGAGAAACATATGCATGTAACATACTTTTTTAATGGTGGTATTGAGGCACCACATGCAGGTGAAGATTTCTTTAACATCCCATCTCCAAGAGTGGAAAACTATGCAACCTTGCCTCAGATGAGTTCTCCAATAATTAGAGATGAAGTAGTAAAAAGAATAAAGGCAATGAGTGCTTTTAATTACAAATTTATACTAATTAATTTTGCTAATCCAGATATGTTGGGACACACAGGAGACTACTATGCAACGGTAGAAGGGAATGAGATTGTTGATACTCTTGCTGCAGATATAGCAAAAGTTACCCTTTCTATGGGTGGAGCTATAGTAATTACAGCAGATCATGGTAACTGTGAGACAATGGTAAACAGAGTAACAAAAGAAATTGATATCGCACATACAAACAACCCAGTTCCCCTTATGATCCTCTCAGATATCAAAGATATTACTCCTTTGCCTGGGACAAAATTGATAAAGGTTGGAACTGGAACAAGAGCACAAACAACAGGCTTACTTGCCGATGTTGGACCAACATGTTTAGGATTGATGGGTTTAGATATCCCCGATACTATGACAGGTGTAGATTTGAGAAATGTTATTTAAAGAATCAGAAGAAGTATTACAATACAGCCAAGTAGTATTCTGTATATCCCAAAAACAGTTAACCATTTCTTTTTACTAAATCTTTTTAGAAGAAGTAAAGCAACATATGTTACTATCCCAGCAACTATTATTCCCAGAATATCTAAAAGATTTAGAGATCTCTGTGGATACTCTTTAATAATCTCATACATTGGAGCAAGAAATAACAGGGGTAATCCTAAAAGAAAGGAATACTGAATTGCTGTGTATTTATTTAGTCCAGTTAACATCCCAACGGTGGTAGTAATGCCAGACCTTGAACCCCCTGGGATTAAAGCTAGTATTTGACCTATTCCCATATAGAGGGATTGTTTCCAGGTTACTGTTTGAATATCTTGTTCCGCAATTTCTTTCTTTTTCTCAAGTAATATCATTCCAATTCCCCAAACTATTAAAGATATTGCTATTATTAGATTCCCTCTTAGCTTGTCTTCAATAAATGACTCAAAGAGGAAGCCTACTATTCCTGCTGGTATACTGGAAATTACTATTTTTACCAAGAAAGAGAGCTTCTCTTTCTTGAAGATATTTTTAAAAAGGAGATTCCAAAAGTAGATAATTAATGCAACTGTTGTTCCAAGGTGTAGTACAGAGAGTAGGTAGGTATCCATTTTAAAATCAAGTAACTGTGAAGTTAAGATTAGATGTGCACTGCTTGATATTGGGAGTAATTCTGTAACACCCTGTTCTATTCCTAGTAGTACCACTTTAAGTATCTCCATATTTTGTATATGCTATATTAAGTACATGTGATATATTCTACTTATATGATGAAAAAAAAGATAGAGGCAGTACTTTTTACATTAATAATAATATGTTTACCCTTTCTAAAGGTATATGCTACTAATCCATCCTTTTCACTTTACCCTTCAGGTGGGATAGTAAAAGATACAGATGAGGGATTAATAGTAGATGTATTAATAGATTCAGGTGGATACGAAATTACCAAAGCTAGAGCAGTATTAAAGTTTGATCCAGAAGTTATTCAATTAAGAAAAGCTTCAAGAAACAACTCTCTTTTTGAACAGTGGCCGGAGGATGAAAGTAGTACAGACAACACAAATGGCATTGTAATGCTAACAGGTATTACACTACCTGGTGGATCTACCCCTCTATACAGAACAGGTACTCAACCAGATGTGTTTGAGAGATTAGAGTTTGATGTAATATCAACAGATGTTAATACAAAGATTGTTTTGGATTTCCAATATTCTGGATATGATGAACCCTTTATGTCCGTTATTATGAAAGATGCTACTCCATCGCAAAATATCTTAACTTCTGACCCTGCTTCTGGGTCATATACTCTTAACTCTGATGATATCCCACAGACTGCTATTAGTATGAATAGCATAGGAGTAATTTTAGGCATATTCCTTATGCTAGTAGGTGCGTTTGTTAGATATGGGAAAACTTCTATGCTTTACAAAAGAAGGGGAACAATTGTTCTTGAGAAATAGTAAGGGTTTAATATTGATTAGAGTGGAGATATTTGATATCATTTTTCTGTATACTTTGCCGAGATAGCTCAGTTGGTAGAGCATCTGTCTGAAGAACAGAGGGTCCCCAGTTCGAACCTGGGTCTCGGCATATGTGCGAGAGTAGTTCAGTTGGCTAGAACGACACATTGCCAATGTGTAGGTCGCGGGTTCGACCCCCGTCTCTCGCTTTTTACTCATCAACTTATGACACAGCTATTTGAGGAAAACATAGATGACGACTGTGAGCTATCAGTTGAAACTCTTTTGCAAGAATTTGGGAAAGAGGCATATACTAATTCTGACTTACTACAAACATTAACGATTGCTTCTTACAAAGATTATTTGGAAGAGGGTTACGGTTATTTAGAATCTGTTATACAAGCGTATGACAAGGGAAACAGATTTTTTCATAATGAGGCTTATGATATATGTGCAATTGGAAAAACATGGCCAGATTTCTGTAAACATCCTCAAGATGAAAATCTAGTATTGCGATCTCAAATAGTTAACAATATTGGTGAGAAAATGTATCTACGAGAGAGATTTGAGAAATTTGTAGAGAGTAACAGAGCTGTTATTGTTGGGAATGCGAATAGTGCTCTATCTTCTAAATTAAATGAGAAAGAGAGAGTTATTTCTTCTTAAGTAATGATATCCATTTAGAAATCTTTTTCCTATTTTTTACTATTAGAGATATTACTAAGTATCCAATTACTATTATCACAATCCATTTATCAAAGATACGAAGATATTTTTTAATAACATCAATGGTACCAACTTTGAAACTAAAATATGCAATTAGAAAGGAATAGATGTATGTACCTACAAATACTGCAAGAGAGAAAAGAAAAATATTCATTCTTAAAAATCCTCCTGCTACGCCTACTACAACTCTTACCCAAGGTACAAATCTTGTAAAGAGGACATACCAATAACTTTTTGCTTTAAGCTTATCCTTATTTTTTTCAAAGTTTTCCTTATTTATTTTTAAATATTTACCATTTTTATCTATCCATTTATATATTTTCTTCCCAGTAAATATGAACCCTAAAAGGTATACAGGATATGCCCCAAGAACTTCCCCAATTCCTACTACTAGGGCTATTTTATATAAATTGAAACCCTTTGTTGCAAGTACTGACATTACTATTTCTGTTGGAAAGACCCCTAAGGAGGATATAAAAAGACCGGGATAACCTAAATTAATAAAGAACTGTAAAATTTTTGTGAGTATTAAGTCTATCATTTGTACTATGCTATATTATCAGATATTTAATATCCTTGAAAAGTTCTTTAAAAATTCTCTATAGTAGGATAGACTTTGTATATGAGGAAATCAATACAAAGGAATGAAGCAGTTATTAACAGGATAAGAAGAGTGCCTTTCGTAGTTTTTCTTAAAAAGATTTTACCTGTAATAATATTTTTGCTTTTACTCTTTCTCTCGTTTGTTTTTGGATTATGGAATGTTAGAAGTTTTGAGTATATTGATTCTGAATTGAGAAATGTTTCTACAGAGGAATTAGATTCATATTTGTCAGAGTATATTGGTAGAAACATATTTTTAATTAAACCCATTGATATACAAAAAAGCATATTAGAGGGTAATGGGTATGTAAGAGAAGTACAGGTTAAAAAAGTATTGCCATCAAAATTGAGAATTACTATTAAAGAGTTCACTCCCTTGTATATTGGGTATTCATCTGATGTATGCCTACTTTTTGCAGATACGGGAGAGGAGATAGCGCAAATATGTAGTGAGTGCAAACAGGAGTGTACAGGAAATGAGACAGAGTTAGTTACAATTACATCTGAAAGTATCTTAGAAAATAATGGTAAGTTAATATTCTATATGGAGATATACCGTATTCAGAAAGTTCTCTCTGTATTTAACTACCAAATAGTTGGGATACAGATAAATGATGGTATAGCAATTTTTTCTGATTTAGAGGGGCACACATTTCTGTTTGATATTTCATATGAGTTAGAGGAACAGTTAGCGAGAATGTATCTTGTAGGGCAAAAGATTGATATGGATATAATGAAATTTAAGAGTTTAGATCTTAGGTTTGAAAGACCGGTAATGAAGTAAGGTAGTATTTAATTTGACAAATAGGCAATACTTTGTGAGAATTGTATAACTTCTTGCTAAGTACATATTTTTTGATTATATTATATATACGACAAGTTTAAGTTAAGTAATATTTGACTGCCTTAAATCATATGGCACGAAAAACAATAACAGCTATAGATGTGGGTTCCTCAAAGATCACCACAGTAATATCTTCAGTAGAAGATAACCAAGCACCATCGGTAATTGGAGTATGTTCATATCCTAGTAAGGGTATTAAAAAGGGGGTAGTAGTTAATATTGATGATGCAACAAACGCAATATCTGAGAGTGTAATGGCTGCTGAGAGAATGGCGGGTGTTACAGTTTCTGATGTGTATGTATCCATTAATGGTGAGTTAGTTACAAGTCTGAACAACAAGGGTGTTGTTGCTGTAGCTGGTGCAGAGATTACGATAGACGATACATACAGAGCTATTGAAAATGCTAGAACACTCTCTCTACCAGATAATCTTAATCCTATCCATATCATACCAAGGGAGTTTGTTGTTGATAGTCAGGGTGGTATTAAATATCCAATAGGGATGTCTGGTACTAGATTAGAGGTTGAGACACATATAATTACAGCTCCTAATTCCTATTGGCAGAATCTTAAAAAGTGTGTTGAGCAGTTAGGCTTGAATGTATTTGATGTTGTATTTACAGGTTGGGCATCAGCCCTCTCTGTCATAACAGATACCGAGAAGGAGTTAGGTGTAACACTTCTAGATATCGGTGCAGGTACAACAAGTATTTCCATATTTGAGGAAGGGTCTGTGATATATAGTGGAACAATTCCTTTGGGAGGTATAAATATTACCAGTGATATAGCTATTGGTTTACAGGTTTCATTAGAAGATGCTGAGAAGATTAAAGTCCATATGAATGATTTAATTGAGAACAAGACAAAAGCAAAAAAGCTTTCTAATGATTCTACACCAGCACTACTAAGGAAAATTGAGGAGGAAGAGCCTAAGCTTAAAAAAGGTGATGAGATTGATCTTTCTGTTTTAGATATTCCTGGTAGAAAAGTTTCTAAAGAGATGCTTAAAAATATAATAGAGGCTAGATGTGAAGAGATATTTGAAGTGGCAAGAGAGAGTGTTGAGAAAGCTGGATTTAAAATTAATATGCCAGCTGGTGTTGTGATAACGGGTGGCTCTTCTCTATTAAAAGATCTATCCAAATTTACTCAAGGTGTATTTGGTGTAGCTACTAGAATTGGGTATCCTTCTGGTTTAAGTGGTATGGTTGAAGAGATATCTGATCCATCTTTTGCATGTGTACAAGGATTAATTAAACATGCATTAGATGATGAAGTTGATGTTGAAGCTACTAAATCTAAAAGTAGTGGTACTTTTAAGAATAGAGTAGTAGAATGGTTTAAATCTTTAATTCCGTAAACTGCCCAGATATAATATATTAGTTTAAGGTAAAGATATGTTAGTTACAACAAATGTAGACCCTGTTGCAAAAATTAAAGTAATTGGTGTAGGTGGTGCTGGATGTAATGCCATAAATACCATGATGACTGATTACGATATTCCAGGAGTTGAGTTTATGGCGTTTAATACTGATGCTCAAACTCTGAAGCTTTCTAAAGCACCTGTTACTCTTCAATTAGGTGAAAACCTCACTAAAGGTCTTGGAGTAGGTGGTAATCAAGAGTTAGGTGCACAATCAGCTGAGGAGAGTTTAGATCAGATTCAGGAGCATCTAGAGGGTGCAGATATGGTCTTTATAACTGCAGGTATGGGTGGTGGAACTGGTACTGGTGCTGCTCCAATTATTGCTGGTGTTGCAAAGAATATGGGGGCATTAACAGTTGCTGTTGTTACAAGGCCATTTGATTTTGAAGGAAACAGGAGAAGAGAGATAGCCGAAGAGGGTATTAATAATCTAAGAGACAAGGTTGATACATTAATTATAGTTCCTAATCAAAGGTTACTTGAGATAACTGATGGAAATATGTCCTTTATTGAAGCAATGAAATTGGTTGATTCGGTACTTGCTGAAGGAGTAAATAGTATATCTACATTGATAAGTCAGACAGGATATATTAATGCTGACTTTAATGATGCAAAATCAGTAATGCAAAATGCAGGTACAGCTTTGATGGGAATTGGGAGAGCTAGTGGTGAAAAGAGGGCTGAGTTAGCTGCTCGTGCTGCAACAACAAGTCCACTTTTGGATATGTCAATAGAGGGTGCTACAGGAGTACTTTACAATATTGTTGGTTCTGATTTAACCCTTCCTGAGATTAGTATGGTATCTGAATTAATCCAAGAGGCAGTTGATCCTTCTGCAAATATTAAATTTGGTGCTCAAATTGATCCTTCACTTGGTGAAGAGATAGTTATCACAATTGTTGCTACTGGTTTTGATGAGAACAAACAGGTATTTACAAAACAACAAAAAGGTGATGAAGATGACTCCTTTGGCTTTAATGAAATACAAACTCCTTCTCCAACCTTTTCTCTTGATGAAGATGAACAGGAGAAAGAGAAGGTGGACGAAGAAGAGAAACTATTTGATGCTGTTGAAGATGAAGTACAACCTGAATCTACAGAAGATGGCGTATACAAAGGTGCTCAAAAGATTGATATTAACATGAGTGATGAATTTGAAGATCCATTAGACAAGCCTGCTTTTATGAGGAAGATGTTTAAAAGTAAGAAGAAGAAGTAAGGTGGTTATCAAGGTTACTGTAAAAACTTCTTCAAAAGAAGTTCTCATTAAAAAAATAGATGATGTGTATCGTATATCTCTAAAAAGTAAACCATTTCATAATAGTGCTAATTTAGAATTAATAGGTGTTTTGTCATCATATTTTCATATTCCTAAATCTTCTGTTAAGATATCTCATGGGTTAAGGAGTAAGAATAAATTAATTGAGATAGATAGAGAATGAAATTAGGTAATGGAAAGGCAAGGAGATTAAAAATAGACCCATTGATACTAATTCCAGCTGTTCTAATCTCCTTTATAGGTATAATCTCTTTACTATCCACTACCATTGAAAGTAATGGCTCGTTTGGAGACGTATCAATTGTTTACAAGCAGATCTTTTTCATATTTATTGGCTTTCTTCTCTATTTTCTAATCTCAATTATCGACATTTCTCTTTTTAAATATGTTCAAGTAATAGTTCCGATATATGTATTTACACTACTTCTTTTGGTTGCAGTGTTTCTGTTTGGTCCAGTTATTAACTATGTTCAAAGATGGCTAGTAATTGGTGGTATACAGATTCAACCTTCAGAGATTGCAAAAGTTACAGTAATACTTACCACTGCCGCTATATTCGCATTTAAAGGAAGATACAATCAGTGGTTACTTTTTTTAATATCCTTCATTGCAGTTATACCAATAGTCCTACTAGTATACTTTGAACCAGCAGGTAGTATGTCTCTGCTAATTCTCCTGTTATGGTTTCTTGTTGCATTTACAGGACTTAGTAACCAGCTAAGGAATAGTATCGCATTAGTAATTGTTGGCCTACTGTCATCTACATTCTTTTTGATTAGCTACAGTGACAAATGGATATATCTTTTACTATCCTTAGTAGCTCTAATTATTGGAATCTTTGCCTTCTATTACAGAAACAGTTGGAGATTGTTAATTGTACTTAGTTTTGTTGTTGGTATTTTGATTGGTTCAAGCTCTGTAATACTTTACAAAAATGTATTAAGAGATTACCAAAAAGAGAGAATAGAGGCATTTTTAAATCCGAAAGAAAGTACACAAGATATCGGTTTTAATGTGAATCAGGCAAGGATTGCCATTGGATCTGGGCAGATATGGGGTAAAGGTTTCGGAAATGGTACTCAAAGTAAGAGAGATTTTCTTCCTGAACATCAAACCGATTTCATATTTGCATCCTTTGCAGAAGAGTTCGGATTAGTTGGATCTCTCTTTTTACTTACCCTTTTTGGAATAGTAATTGTAAGAGGATTAGTTGTATCTGTAGATAATGCAAACAACTCTTTTTACTCAATGATCTTGATTGGTGTAACTATGAAGCTCCTTTTGGAAATATTTGTTAATATTGGAACTAATCTAGGTGTTTTACCTGCTACAGGTATTCCACTTCCTTTAGTAAGTGCAGGAGGTACCATTACTGTAATGACACTCTTTTCATTAGGTGTGGTTCAAAGTATAATAAACAGAGGTGGAAGGCATAGGAATATTAAGAATTTAATTGACAATTACTAATTAATAAATTAAAATCCTTTCGTTATGGACAAAACTGAGAAAAAAGAAAAATTCGCAATAATCAAAATTTCTGGTACACAACTTAAGGTGTATGAGGGTAAGGAGTATGAAGTAAACAAACTAGAGGGGAAGAAAGGGGACAAGATAGAGGTTACAGATGTTTTACTTTTCTTTGATGGTAAAGATACTAAATTAGGAGACCCATTAGTTAAAGATAGTAAGGTTGTACTTGAGATTACATCCCAGAAAAAAGATAAAAAGGTAGATGTATTCAAATACAAAGCTAAATCTAGATACAGGAGAAGTATGGGTTACAGGGCTTTAATTAGTAGAGTATTGGTTAAGAAAATAGTCTAATGCGATATTTTTTTGAATGTGGTAATTTCTTTGATATCTCCCTTGCAGAGCTTAGTGCAGTATTTGAGGCATATAATTATCCAAAGGATAGTATAAAGAGAGTAAGTAATACAATATTACTCATTGAGAGTAATACACTTACTAAAGATATCCTTAATCGAATTTTTTCTAGATTAGCAGGTTTTATTCGATATGGTCAGATTATAGATGATTTAGACTCCTTTCTCACTCCATATCTAGAGAGGAAGAAAGTGGTATATGGTATATCTGTATTAGGAGAGAGTGATATTCAAACAAAGGATATTGAGAGGCTTTCAAATGAGATAAAAAGGGGGTTTAGAAGCGAGGGTATATCTACAAGGTTTCTTTTACCTAAAAAGAAAGAGTTAAATGCTGCACAAATTAGTAATAATCATTTACTTGAGAATGGATTTGAGCTTTGTATTTTCGAAGGTGGTAATGGAAAAATGTATGGTGCTACACTTGGAATTCAGGATATTGAATCTTTTGTTAAAAGAGATATACAAAGGCCTAGTATAGATTTTGATATGGGTGTATTACCTCAGAAATTAGCAAGAGTAATGTGTAATCTTACCGGTTTGAAAGAGGGTATCATATGGGATCCATTCTGTGGTAGTGGAACAATATTAATGGAAGCAGCGGTATTAGGTTTTGATATATTGGGTTCAGATATTGACTTAGGAGCCATAGAGAGTGTTAACAACAATATTGGGTGGTTATCGAAAGAGGGAATGACAAATAATATTAAGTATAATGTTTTTCAATTAGATATTAATAATATTGAAAGAAGGGTAGTTAAAGATTTAAAAAATACAGGTATAAACGCAGTTGTTTGTGAGCCTTTTATGGGACCACCTCAAAGAAGGGTAGTAAGTGAAAGGGATGCAGAGGAGTTGTTAACTTCTGTAAGGAATCTGTATGTCTCACTCTTTTCTGTGATAAACGAAATATCCAGAAGAGGGTTTAAGGTCGTACTGATTGTTCCTTCCTACAAGAGTAAAAAGGGATGGCTAACTTTTAATATATCTCAACTTGTCGGTAAAAAATGGGATATACTAAACAGAAAATATACTCAAGGGGACTTGAAATGGAAGAGGATAAATAGTATTATTGCAAGGAATATTTTCATACTCGAAAAGAGGTAGTTAAATTAAATAAAACAGAGAAATGTCACATGTTGTTGGAGCAGGTAGTGTTGCAATGGGAGGCCATGTTGCTGGTAAGAGACTTGGTGTAAAGAAATATGAGGGTGAGGTTGTACAATCAGGAAACATAATTCTTAAGCAGAGAGGCTCTGTGTATCATCCTGGGAAAAATACTTACTCTTCTAAGGACTACTCTATTCATGCAAAGAAAGAGGGATTTGTGAAATTCAGAAGAATGAGTGGCTTTAAGAGAGGTCAGTACTATGTAGATGTGGTAGAATCTCTTTAAGCCAGATGAGTAAACAAAGATTTATCCAAATAGAGAGTAAGAATGCGTTGCTTGAACTACTTAAAGAGGGTAGGGATTTTGAGCGTATATATTTGGCAAGTAGTGCGTATAGGGATGAAAAGACTAAAGAAATTGTACAGATAGCTGGTGAAAAAGGTATTCCAATTATCAGGGTTTCTAAAAAAACACTTTCTAGAAGACTCAGAGCATCATCTTCTGAGAGTATGGTTGGTATGATGTTTTCCCAAAATGAATGGGAGTTAGATCAACTATTAAAGAGTATTTACAAAGAACATAAAATTCCGTTCTTCCTAATATTAGATGACATTAAATATATTCAGAATATCGCAGCTATTATGAGAACAGCTTTTGCTGTTGGTGTTAATGGATTAATTACCCATCCTAGTGATGTTAGTTTGGTAACTGATGAGACTATTCGTATCTCAATGGGTGCAGCTGAAAGAATCCCTATTGTTGAGATGAATCTATTTACCGCAATTAAGGAGTTAAAGAAAAATTGTATAAAGATATTTGGTGTACATATGGATGGTAAGAGTTACTTTGATACTGATTTGAAAGGTCCATGTGCATTTGTGCTAGGTTCAGAAGATACTGGTATATCAACTGGTATGCTTGAAAGAGTTGACGAAAGGGTCTCTATACCTATGAGAGAGGGAATCGGATCTTTGAATGTGAGTGTTAGTGCAGGTGTACTTATGTATGAGAAGTTAAGACAAGAGGTGTCTTAAACATCAAAGTTTTCAATTCCAAGTTTTTTCAATAATTCTTCTAAATCGTTTTTATTTAAGAATCTAATTATTATCCTTCCACCCTTACTTAGTCTTCTTACGCTAGTGCTGTACCCTATCTTTTCTGTAAGCATTTCACCGTATCTAAGTAAATCTGGATACTCTGTTTGAATAGTTTTGTATTTTGCACTCTTCCCATAGTTTATCTTTCGAACCAAAGACTCTGTTTGTCTTACACTTAATCCTCTTTTTATTACAATATCTGTNNATCTGGGAGTTTAAGTAGTCTCATCTTGTTTGAAATTGTTACTCTGTTGAGTCCTACTTTAATAGCTATCTCTTCTTGGGGTAATCCAAATTCATCTTGAAGTTGTGTAAAAGCGTATGCTTCTTCAATTGGGTTAAGATCTTGTCTCTGGATGTTTTCAATCAATGCTAACTCAAGCATTTGTTGAGGTGAGGATTCCTTAATTACAATTGGAACATATTTTAGACCAGCCAGTTGTGCTGCTCTAAATCTTCTTTCACCAGCTATAATGAGATATTTATCTGAGTTTTTGTCCTTTGTTACAATTAATGGTTGTATAACACCACTCTCTCTAATTGAATCAGCCAATCCAATTAACTCATCAGGTTCAATATGCATTCTTGGTTGGAATGGGTTAGGCAAAATTTTAGTAATATCAAATTTCTCTTTATATGAGCTAGATGAATTATCTATTTCATTTGAGTCAATTAGGGCAGCTAATCCTTTTCCTAGTCTATTTTCTTCCACATTATTATATTTACAATTTAAAGAAATCTTTTTATAAATTCTCTTGCTAAGTTATTATATGCAATAGCGCCTGTAGATTTGTTGTCATATTGAAATATTGTTTTACCATATGAGGGTGCTTCCGAGAGTCTGACATTTCTAGGTACTATTGTTTCAAAGGCAGTTTCTTTAAAGAACTCTCTTACATCTGTTACAACATTTGATGAGAGTTTTGTTCTACTGTCATACATAGTAAGAATTACTCCGCCAAGGGATAATGAGGAGTTAAGTCCTTTAATTAATTTCATTGTATTAATTAACTGACCCAGACCCTCTAACGCGAAGTATTCACACTGTATGGGGATAAGGAGCTCCTCAGCTGCACTTAGCGCATTTATAGTTAGTAGTCCAAGAGAGGGTGGACAGTCTATTATGATTGCATCGAAATTCTCTTTAATTTCCTCTAATGCTTTTCTAAGAAGTGTTTCTCTAGATATCATATTTACCATTTCTATTTCAGCACCAGCGAGTGAAAGATGGGAGGGTACTAGAAAAAGATTTGGTGTTGAAGTAGAAACAAATACAGATTGGAGGGGGACTTTATTTACCATTACATCATAGATGTTTTTGTATGGTGCTTGTTGATTAGTATCCCAACTTTGTTTGTCAAATTGTTGAGTAAATCCTATACCAGACGAGAGATTTGCTTGTGGATCTAGGTCAATGAGTAAGATTTTTTTGCCTTTTCGAGCTATTGCTGCACCTAGATTAAGAGTAGTTGTTGTTTTTCCTACTCCTCCTTTTTGATTAGCAATTACAAAAATTTTCATACTGATAATTTACCATGTTTCACAGCTAGAGTCCAATGCTGTATGTTTCATGTTGTACTATCCTAAATTCTGTAAATGGGAAATATACAATCCATGCTTTTCCCTTTATTCTGTCTTTTTCAATTGGTCCAAACTCTCTAGAGTCTGAACTGTTTGTTCTATTATCACCACATACAAAATATTTGTTATCTGGTACTGTAATTGTTTGCCCTTCATGCATATATGAGCCTCCATTAGTTATTACTGAGGCATTAAGATATTTAGATTCATCTAAAAGTTGGTTATTGATATATATCTTCCCATCTTTAATCATTAATTCGTCTCCTGGAATACCTATTATTCTTTTTATGAAGTCTTGTGTATCGGAGAATTTAAATATTACTACATCTCCTCTTTTAGGTTGAGATACTTTGTATGTTATTTTATTTGCCATTAGAAACTCACCATTTTTGTATGTAGGGTGCATAGAGTTTCCAACTACCTCATGGGGTGTCATAATGAAGAGGTAGAGGACAATTGCAAGTACTAGTGCCACTAATATTGTTTCAATAAGGGAGTAAATTCCTTTTCCAATTGCTCCAATTACTTTTGTAGCTTTTCTCTGATTATTTAACTCTTCTTTTGGTGGTTCGTACATTAAATTGGGGCATTAAATTAATATTTACCGCTACGGGGAATCGAACCCCGGTTTACAGGATGAAAACCTGTCGTCCTAGTCCACTAGACGATAGCGGCACACATCTAGTGATTCTACTATACTAAAGGTTTTTTGTTAAGCTCTCTTAAGAACTGTTGCTCTTCTTGTAATGTAGCACGTTGGTATTCATTCAACTCTTTATTATACACATATCTTCTTTTACATTTACATTCTAGTAATTCTCTTCTTTGTGATAGCTTACCTAATCTTTTAGCCTTGTCTAGAGATGCTGTACATCCTACACAGAGTCTTTTTTGTAAGAGTATAGATTGAAATGGTGATACAAATTTGATACCCATATTCAAAAATAATAAATATATATGCCGAGAAGAGGACTCGAACCTCCAAGGGATATTAATCCCACTTGCTCCTAAGGCAAGCGTGTCTGCCAGTTTCACCATCTCGGCTAAATTAACTGTATATTCTACTAAAAAAGGAGTATTTATACAAAAGGATTAACTTTCCTCTATAGCTCCAAATATCTTACCATATATCTTTACATAACCATTCTCTTTGTATTTGGCATTCCGCAGTACCTCCTCTTGGGTTAAAGAGTTTGATGGTATGTCATCTCTTAGTGCGGAGAAGGGTACATGTCTTTTCATTGGATTAACACCCTTAGTATCAATCTTTTGTAACTCTTTAGCACTATCTAATATTGTTTGCATCTGAGGTGTAAATTTTTCTAACTCCTCGTCTGTAAGAGATATTCTAGATAGCTGTGCTATATGTAATAATGTTTGTTTATCCATTTAATTTCTGTATTAATATATCTTTTGCTTTATTTGGATCTGCACTACCCTTTGTTTTTTGCATAACCTGTCCAACCAGAAAACCAATAGTAGACTGCTTACCTGATTTGTAATCATTTACTGCTTTCGGATTATTATTAATTACCTCATCTACAATACTATCTAAATTATCTGTATTCTGTTTACTCTCTGACAAACTAATTTGAACTAATTCCTTTAAATCTTTTTTCTGTTCTATGGACTCTTTTAGAAGTGATTCTGCTTTGTTCTTTGTTAATACCTTTTTCTCAAACTCAAGAATTAAATATGCTAATGATGCTTTTGGAATATTCTTTTCGTTTACTTCAATCTTTCTATCATTAGCTATTGAAAATACAGTACCTGTTATCCAATTGGAGGCCGCTTTTGCAGCTTTTACAGTATCCATACTTTTTGAAAGTAGGGAGAGTAGATCTTCAAAGTAAGTAGATATGTTTTTGTCAGCAGTTAGTACAGTAGAATCATAATCTGAAAGAGAGTAGGAGCTAATATATCTCTCTTTTTTCTCAGATGGTAGCTCAACTATTTCTTTACTAATTCTTTCAATATCTTCATCTTTAATTTCAATAATTGGTATATCAGGTTCTGGCATATATCTGTAATCATCTGCTGTTTCTTTAGATCTTTGGAACTCTGTAATACCCTTATCTGCGTTCCAACCTCTTGTTTGTTGTATTAATTCTTTACCTTCTTCTAGCTCTTTTACCATTCTTTCGACTTCATACAGGATTGATTTTTCTACAGCAGATATTGAGCCAATATTTTTAACTTCTGATTTAGGATTTAGTTTGTAATCACCAAGTGGAAGTATCTTTCCATCTCTGTACTCCCATTTTCCTTTCTCTTGTACAGATATATTTGGTTCACATCTCATTTGGCCTTTCTCCATATCGCCGTCTGAGATATTTAAGTATCTAACTAGCTGTCTAATAGAGCTAGCGTATTCTCGAGCTTGGTATGCGCTTTTGATATTTGGTTTACTTACTATTTCAATTAGTGGTACTCCAGATTTGTTGTAATCAATTAAGGAGTATTCACTATCTCCTTGTTTATGATGTGTTGATTTAGCTACATCTTCTTCTTGATGTATTCTTTCTATTTCAATGGTGTATTTTTTACCATCTTCATCCTTTATATCTATGTATCCATCAGAGCATATTGCTCTTTTGTATTGACTAATTTGATAGCCTTTTGGTAGGTCAGGATAGAAGTAATGTTTTCTGTCAAAGTGTATCTCGCTGTCGATATCACAATTAGTTGCAAGTCCAAGTAAAATACACAACTCTATTGCTCTTCTATTTGGTACTGGTAGTGCTCCTGGTAATCCTAAGCATGTAGGACACACATGGGTATTTGGTTCTTTTTCGAAGTAGTTAGTAGAGCAAGAGCAAAACATTTTTGTATTTGTTTTACTCTGTATATGTATTTCCAGTCCAATGATTATGTCGTATTTAGATGTGTTCACTATGTAAAAATGATATCAGTTATATTTTATTATCGCAATTTACCCAAATATCTTTATCTCTTTTTCAACTCTGTCTTGTTCATGCGTATCTTGGTCAGGAATGATATAGTAGGTACCACGTCCTTTTCCTTTCTGAGATATATACTCTTTGTCCAGTAACTCCTGTAAATCTCTGTAGGAGGTCATAAAGGAGATTCCCATCATCTTGGTATACTGTTGTCTTGTAACTCTTGGGTTGGAGTTTAAATACTCTATTATTTTTATCTGTCTTGGGTTAATGTCATTCCCGATACTCTTTCTGATATTTAATTTTTTGTCATACTCTTCTGTTAGAAGTTTTGATGCCTCTATTGCTGTAAGAGAGAGTGAATACAGGATCGCTTCAACAAACATAGTTATATCTCTTTTTCCTTTTGATATCTTAAAGGCAGATTCAATATCTTCACTTATTGTAAAGAAGGCTTTCGCGTAAGGGATGATATTGTGTGGATTAAGTCCATATATTTTACTAATAACTTTCATAGTTGATATTGCAGTTATTTGATTTCCTCCATAAAAAGGTGCTTTATCTATACTTTCATACAGTAATATACTTAACTGTATTAATTTGTGTGTACCAACAGATGAATTAGTTATCCAATCAAATATATCATTAAAGTGATATCTAGAATCTATGTTAGGGTAATAGTCTCTTAATTTATACCAGGTGTCATACAGGTCAAAGGGTTTTTCTGAAAATGTTTTTAGTCTACCTTGATCCCATGGTTCGACAATATCTTTCATTAATATCTTGTTAAGATGTGTACACAGCTCAATTGATGGTTTAAGGTTACTTTTTGCTGTGTATGTATCAATGAAGTCTTGAGTATTTTTAAAGTTTGTAAATATTTTTAATTTTGTTTTTTGAGAAGGCATTACCTGTCCTCTTTGTACTGTTAGCGCTTTACTGTATCCAATTGGGTATGCAATTAGCTCTCCTAATTTATCTATTTCTTCTGCCCTTAACTTCTCTCTTACCTCCGCAAGTAGGGGGCTTGGTATTACAGTTTGTTTAATTGATTGAATAGCTAATTCATACTTAACTATGTAATTTAGTATTAGGTTTGTAATTGTATATTTTGGTGTTTCCATCTTTATATGTTTAAAAGCTGGTGGGCGGAGTCGAACCGTCGACCTATCCCTTACGAAGGGAATGCTCTGCCAACTGAGCTACACCAGCAATTGTAACATGATTGTAACAGAGGGGTAGGATTTAATCAATAATTATTATATTTTGTTTACCACTAATTCATCAAAACCAGTTTCACTATCATATTCTCTTTGAAACTCTAGTTGAGGGATCTCTCCAATTATTATTTCTGCTGTAATTCTAACAATACACCCTTTTTTAAGATGTCCTCCATATGTTAGTCCATCTTTGTCAGAAAACGATATGTGCAAGTGATTTTTAGAAGTAGAGATTGTTCCTGTAATTGATACGATTTCAAATCCCCATTCATCTTCATAGCTTTTTATAATATTTTCATTAGCAAGTCTGATAGTGGCTTTACCGATATTACCAACTGCAGAAAGAATAACTCCAGCTTTAATTTTCTTTCTTTTTACATAGTTATCAAGTTTAATCTTGATATCATCTCCAGGTTTTAATCTAAATGCGTGGATAATCATGAGTTATTATACAGCATAAAAAGTTTTATTCTTTGGGTTTTAGGCATTTTGAGTGAAAATAAGAGCCTGCACTATCAGAATAAATCTGGTGCAGGCGTTTATTGCTCTGGTTATATCATCACATATTTTAAATAACAAGGAAATTCATAATTTGTTTTCAAAAGCGAGAGACGGGACTCGAACCCGCGACCTTCTCCTTGGGAAGGAGACATTCTACCAATTGAACTACTCTCGCAATCGGTAGATGATAATATTTAATATGGCAAAAAACAATACTAAACTATAGCAGACTTAATATCATTCCAATCCTCGTTTAGTTGTAGTCCAATTTTTTTAGCAGTATCTGATGTAACATCTGAATCATTTTTAATTTCATCAATTACCTCTGATACAAGTTTCTTGTATACATCGAAGTCTAGTTTTTTCCCAACAGCTTTTATATCTCTAATCTTTTTCTCAACTTTCTTTTTTGCAGAAAGATAGAGATCTTGAGCACTATCACCCATATCTAATGCGAGTTTTTTAATATCTGCTCTTGTTTGTACACCTGATTTAGGAGCAAAAAGAATACCTGCTGTTGCACCCAAAACAGCACCAAAGAGTAATCCTTTAAAGAAATCGTCTGATGAACTCATTATTATTATTTTGATAATTTAGTTATATTAAATATACACTATTAAAAAGTGTATTACAATTTTAACTTCTTAATAAGGAGATAGGCAATAGTAATAAGTGTAAGTGGGGCAAATATTGCTACTAATATTTGAAAGAAATTAAGCTTAACACTTTTGTCCTCCTCTGTATCCAGTGTTTCCTTTAATGTACTAATATCATCAACTGCCTCTTTTAATGTCGTTGTTTCTTGGGATTGCTCTGTTTTATCTATTACATTCTCTTGGGCATATGCTGGAGAGTATGATAGAAAGAGAAATGAGAGTAAAATATACATAGATATTACTATTTGTTTCATAGTAGTATGATACATATTTAATTAGGTTTTTACAATATTTATGATATTTCCTGATATTGAATTAGAAAAGAAATTATGGAGAAAGGGTATCAAGTATGTTGTTGGTATAGATGAGGCTGGAAGGGGTCCACTAGCGGGTCCTGTTAGTGCGGGAGCTGTTGTAATTGATAAGAGTACCTTAATCTCTCCATTAGTAAGGGATAGTAAGAAGATGACATTAAAACAGAGAGAGTCTACCTTCGAGTTTTTACTTGAGAACTCATTAGCATGGGGTGTGTGTATGGTTAGTGAAAAAGAGATTGATTTAATTGGTATTCAGGATGCTGTAAAAAAAGCAATGCAGGGAGCATTGGCACAGGTAGAAAAGATGTTAGGAAAAAGAGCAGAGTATTTAATTGTTGATGGTATTAATGTAGAGAGTATATTGGGATATGAGATGTTAAAAATTAAAGAGGGGGATCTATTACATTACTCCATATCAGCTGCCTCTATACTTGCTAAAGTAACAAGGGATAGGTATATGAGGGAGATGGCTTTGAAGTATCCTGAGTATGGTTTTGAAAAACATGTTGGATATGGTACTAAGATGCATATTGAGGCTATTAAGAGATATGGTATATGTCCTATTCATAGGAGATCTTTTTCTCCAATTAAGGATTTGTATGTTTAGGGTTGTAAAAATATGTAATAGAGGGGTATAATCATTTCTATTGGGTCGCTAGCTCATCAGGTTAGAGCAACTGCCTTTTAAGCAGTAGGTGCTGGGTTCGAGTCCCAGGCGACTCACTTTGTTTGTAAAAGTATCCTGTTTAGTTTAGAATATTTGAGTATGAATGATCAGTCAATTGGTCCTGAAATACAACCAACAGTTGAAAATATCCAAATTTCTCAATCACAATCTCAAGAACTGCAAGAACAACTTCAGATTCCACTAGTACTCGAAGAAATCCGTAGTCAAACCGATGGTACCCCTGAGTCTATTAAGAAACATTTTGAGACACTATCTTTTGAAGACTTTTCTGTATTCCTGAACAGACTAAATGGGTATTTTCGTAATATACCAGGGCAACACACTATGGATGGTTATGGATTAATGATGAATGGTTATGTACCACCAGACCCAAAAGATAGAGTTCCACTTATGAAAGAAGCATTTGAAGAAGCTGTTAAAGAAGATTCTCCAGAAAAATGTGCTACAGTTCTTGGAATGTCAATTTTAACTATACACCCATACGTAGATGGTAATGGTAGAACTTCTCGAACTATTTTTGCTTTACTTACAAATGGTTATTCTGGAAGTAAAGAAGATAAAACACTTTTTTCTGAAATTGGACAAAAAGATAACGAAAATGCAGAAGATATCGAATTTAATGGTCATTCAAGGGGAAATATTAAGATAAACCTTGATCCAAGTAGTGTTAAAATTGGTGATGTCCCCCTCTCCTTATTAATTGATGCGGAAATAAAATGGTCTGCACTTACAAATAGATTCGGCCATAATCTTACTGAATATCCTGTTCGAGTTGGGGAGCTTGGGGGTCTACATTTTAAGTATAATCCAAGATCAAAATTAAACGAAGTGGAACAGCGTGAATTAAATAAAATTTTTGGATCAAATGCTATTGCTTTTGTTGCTTGTATTAACTCGTTTTCTAACGAACTGTATAAAAAGTCCTTAAAACATATCAATTTTGAGGGTAAGGAATACGATATTATTAGTGCACAAAACATAATCGAAGATATTACTGTTGATGAACTTTCAAAACTTAGGATCGCATTTAGGCAAGCAACTATTGATTATGTAAGAAAGATTATGAATATAACAAAAAGAGATGACTTCCAGGATATATATAATCAGTATTCAGCTGGGTTAGAAAAATGGAGAAAAAATAAGAATTAGATTTAAGATTCTATATTTTAACGTTTTAATATATGGACAAGGGATAGTAGCTTTCCTGTGATTAGTTGCAAAACTGTTTCATCTTGTTCATTTTCTATTTTAACTCTTCTATTAGCTGAATTTTTAATGCCCATACTCCGTTCTTATCTATTCCCTCTTTATACCCCTTGAGTGAGTTAATTGACATGATACCTCCTTCTAAATCTTTGCCACTTGATAGTGTCTTTTTAGTTCCCTCTTTTTCAAGAAGTTCTCTAATTGTATTGTAATGTGTAACTCTTAAAATTTTTACACCAAATAACTCTTGTGTATCATTATTTATTAAAGTAAGGGTATCCTCTTGTTTGAGTATGCCATAATCAAACTCATCAAATTGGGTATTAGTTCTTACCTCTATTTCCTTCGTTCTATTCTTAATTGCCCTCCATGGACGATTGTTAATCTCAATTGTGTAATTCATATTGTATTTTCCCATTAATAAATTTAAATATCCAGGTTGATGTATCTACCTACTAATTACGTTGTAAATGCAATACTTCATCGTATAATACGGATATTAAATATAACTTAATATAGTAATGGAAAAAATTTTGATTTGGAACTATCTAATGACAATTTGAATAAAGCAATGGAGAGATTGACAGACAAAGATGTTGAAGTTAATAGATGAAAGTAATGAATGATATACAGGATTCAATTCTGATGCCTTCAATGGTATCAAGAAAGTCGTTTATGATAGAGAGGAAATTGTGAGATCAACTACAAGAGATATTCTAAAAGAAAAAAAACAACAAAAAACAGATAATCTTTTATGACTATTGTAATTTACACTACACAGGGTATACTAGAGTGTATAGTATATTATTTTTATGTATACCATAATGAGAAATATCTTAATAATACTTACCCTATTTGTATTATCTATATTTCTAGTTGGTACTGCATATTTTCTCAAGAACGAAGATCTATGTTGCAAGTATGAACTGTGTGAGCAGTTAACTTCTATGTGTGAGGAGAAACCTGATGGGGGTGAAGTGCTCTCCGAGAAAGGTGAAAAATTAGTTTTAGAGAATATAGCTACTGGAGATACGGTTGATGATGGTTTTGAAATTAAGGGCTCTGTAGGGTCAAGTTGGTATTTTGAAGGAACATT
>DDXN01000016.1 GCA_002347605.1 Candidatus Dojkabacteria bacterium UBA2259
CCAGATATCAATACATCCTCAGCTTTAATTCCTCGAGGTGCAATTATATATCTTTTTTCACCATCTGCATACTGTAAAAGTGCTAAATGTGCGCTTCTATTTGGATCAAAATACAAACCTAATACCTTTGCACTTACTCCAAATTTGTCTCTCTTAAAATCAATCTTTCTAACTCTTCTCTTAAAGCCACCACCTCTATGTCTAATAGTAATCTTCCCTTGATTATTTCTACCTGATTTCTGACTCTTAGAAACAGATAGCTTCCTAGGTCCATCTGTTTTTTCCAACATGGATCTATCTTCTAATCTTGTTCCTCTACGACTCGAGGTTGTTGCTTTAAATTCTCTTACTCCCATTATTTAATATTTAAAAATTCATCAATTTTATCTCCCTTTTTAAGTGTAACCACAGCTTTCCTTTTATCACCCTTCCTAAATGACTTATTACTTTTCCAATCTCTAATTCTTTTACCAGGTCTTACTGTTATATTTACACCTATTACCTTTACCTTGTACTTTTTCTCTACTGCTTGTTTAACTTCTATTTTGTTAATACCACTATCAACAAAGAAAACATACTTGTTACTCTCGTTTGCAAGAGAGTAACTTTTCTCTGATACTACTGGTTTTAACACTATCTCCTTACTTTCCATGTGTTAATCTATTTTCTAAAATATTAATTGCCTCTTTATCTATTAATATCTGCTTACAACTTACAACATGTTTGACATTTACTCTCATTGGAGTATGTACACTTACATCCTTGTTATTTCTTAGAGCTAATCTAATCTGTTGATTATCAGATATTAACAGGGTTCTACTTGATACATCCTTAAGAACTTTATCTCTGATAGCCTTTAACTCCTGTTTGGAATCTGTGTTAAGGATTTTTACAGAATTGTTTTTGTTCCTTTCAGAAAGGACAATACACATTGCCTTTCTCACCATACCCTTGTTTATACTCCTGCTCCAATTTCTATTGTTTGGACCAAATGCAACACCACCACCTACCCAAAGTGGAGAACGAATAGAGCCGTGTCTTGCCCTACCTGTACCCTTCTGCTTCCATGGTTTCCTACCACCTCCAGAGACTTCACCTCTACCCTTTACGGAAGATGTCCCCTTCCTTTCATTACTTTGGAATACATAAAGAACTTGTGCTACTAAATCACCATTAAATGGTACTTTCCATATTTTTGGATTTAACTTTACTTCTTGCGTTTTTACTTTCTTTACTTTCTCTTCCATGATTACTCTTCAATATATATTTTTACTAAATCACCATTAGAACCAGGTATGGGACCACTAATTAAAAGGTATGTATCTTTAATTCCTACTACTCTCTTATTCTTAACTGTCACCTTCTCAGAACCCATTCTTCCTCCCATTCGAGTACCTTTAAAAACCCTACCAGGATCTGTTCCTGCACCAATAGCCCCCGGAGCTCTTAACCTATCTGACTGACCGTGTGTCCTTTGTCCACCTTTAAACCCATGCCTTTTAACTACTCCTGCAAAACCCTTACCCTTGGATACTCCACTTATGGTTACAATATCTCCCTCGTTAAATGTCTCTGCAACTAAATCACTCCCTATCTTTAACCCCTCTGGTAACTCTCCGTTAATAACCCATTTGTACATTGGTGTATACCCTAAATCTTTGTACTGACCACTCTGTGACTTGGTACTCTTCTTTTTATTTCCTAAACCTAATTCAATTTTCCCTACCTTAACATTAGCAATTCTACATCCTGCGACATCAACAAAAGTAACAGGTATTGCCCTGTCTTTGTCGAAAATTCTTGTCATCCCTTTTTTTATTCCTAGTATTGCTTTCATATATCAATTATTTATTGAATCTCGATACCTACACCAGCAGGCATTTGAAGATGCTGCAATGCATCTATTGTCTTGGGAGTTGGATCGATAATATCTATTACTCTTTTATGAGTACCTATTTCAAAGTGTTCAATTGAACTCTTGTAGATGAATGGAGATCTATTTACGGCTACCTTCCTTTTTCTTGTTGGTAGTGGAATTGGACCAGCCACCTTCGCTCCTGTACTTATTGCAGTCTCTATTATACTTTTAGAGGACTTGTCTAAGACAACAGCATCGTACCCTTTTAACTTCACTCTAATTTTTGGACCTGTATCACTCATTCTATCTTAAAGAGCTAAATTAAATTTTAAAGTAACAGGGAGTATTACCTCCCTGTTTTACTCTCTTACTTAAGAACTTCTGTTACTATTCCCTTACCTACTGTTTGACCACCCTCTCTTATTGCAAAACTTTGACCTTTTTCAATTACTACTGGAGCCATAAGCTTGACTGTAAACTCTGTATTATCTCCAGGAGCAACCATTTCAGTTCCCTCTGCTAATGTTACTTCACCAGTCACATCAGCTGTCCTTACATAAAACTGTGGTTTATACCCAGTGACAAAAGGAGTATGTCTTCCACCTTCCTCTTTACTTAGTACATAAACTTCAGCTTTAAATTCTGTATGAGTCTGTACTGAGCCAGGTGCAGAAAGAGTTTGACCCCTCTCAACGTCAGTTCTTTTTAGACCTCTTAGTAATATTCCAACGTTATCTCCTGCCTGACAATCTTTCATTGATTTGTTGAACATCTCAATACCCGTTGCTGCAGTCTTTTGAGGTTTTCTTCCCATACCAAGTATTTCTACCTCACCATTTAATTTGAGTGTACCTCTTTCAATTCTTCCTGTTACAACTGTACCTCTTCCTTCAATAGAGAATACATCTTCAATTGGCATCAAGAATGGTTTCTCAATATCTCTTTCAGGAATTTCAATGTATTCATCAACAGCTTTCATAAGCTCTTTAGCGGATGCTAATCCCTCTTCCTCACCTTTTTGAGCACTTAATGCATTTCCAATTATTACTGGAGCATTCGCATCATATCCATACTTTGCTAAGAGATCTGATACATCAGCTTTGATTAATTCCAAAATCTCATCATCTGCACTCCCAAACTTATTGATATATACAACCATCTTTGGAACACCAACCTGCTTTGCTAAAAGTATATGTTCCTTTGTTTGAGGCATAGCACCATCATCAGAAGATACAACCAATATTGCGCCATCCATTTGAGCTGCACCTGTGATCATATTTTTAATGTAGTCTTTGTGACCTGGGCAATCTACTAATGCGTAGTGTCTTGTCTCTGTTTCGAACTCAACATGAGCTACTGCAACAGTAATAGATTTTGCTCTTGACTCTGGATCTTTATCCAACTTATCAGTCATTTTTGCTCTCTCTTCATCTGAAGAAAAAGCATTAAGAATACCACGAACCAATGTTGTCTTACCGTGATCTATATGACCTAAGGTTCCGATATTCATATGTGGCTTTGTTCTTGTAAAGTCTGCCATAGAATATATTTAATTAATTTATATATAATTTTAAACATTGCGACACTCACTAAACGACATTAAGCGAGTCTGCGTTGAATATTATCAAAAAGATTCAAGATATGCAAGTCTTTAAGGTGTATTTTGATATATATGGGATACTCTTAAATCCATCCCCGTTATTTCTTTACCCCCGCTATCTCCTCAGCAATATTTCTTGGTACCTCTGCATAGTGAGAAGGTTCAATATTTGCACTCCCTCTTCCACTAGTTAAAGATCTTAACTCACTTGTATACCCAAACAGCTCAGAAAGAGGAACTAATGCATTTATCACAGTAATACCATTCCCAATATCTTCAGTACCCTGTATTTGACCTCTTTTGCTACTTAAAGATCCTGTAACATCACCCATATGCTGTTGTGGAACCTCAACTGAAACATCCATAATTGGTTCTAGAAGTATTGGGTTCGCTCTCTTACATCCATCTTTAAAAGCCATTGAGGCAGCAATTTTAAATGCCGCTTCAGATGAGTCAACCTCATGGTATGAACCATCAAAAACGGTAACCTTGATATCCACAACAGGGTATCCAGCAACAACACCAGCCTTTAGAGATTCCTCAACACCCTTTTTAACTGCAGGGATATACTCTCTTGGGATTGAACCTCCTTTAATTGCATCTACAAATTCAAAGCCCTTACCCTTTTCATTAGGTTCAATCTTTAACCAACAGTGACCATACTGACCCTTACCACCAGACTGTTTGATATATCTCCCCTCTGATTGTTCACATATACCCTTAACAGTTTCTCTGTATGCTACCTGAGGTTTACCAACATTTGCAACGACATTGAACTCTCTCTTCATTCTGTCCACCATTATCTCTAAGTGTAATTCACCCATACCAGAAATAATGGTCTGACCAGTTTCTACATTACTCTCAACCTTAAATGTTGGATCTTCTCTTACTAACCTGTTTAATGCTTCAGACATTTTCTCCTCATCAGATTTAGTTGCTGGTTCTATTGCTTGAGATACAACTGGCTCTGCGAATACAATCTGCTCCAGTATTATTGGATTTGATTCATCACAAAGAGTATCTCCTGTAACAGAGGCCTTTAGGCCAACAATTGCACCAATGTCCCCAGCTCTTAGCGTATCTACTTCCTCTCTATCATCGGCATGCATTAATACAAGCCTACTGATTCTTTCTCTAATATCTTTTGTAGAGTTGTATACATAGGAACCCGAATTAACAGTTCCTGAGTAAACTCTAAAATATGATAGGTTACCAATATGGGGATCGTTTACAATCTTAAATACCAACCCAGAAAATGGTTCATCCATTTCAGGTTTTCTTTCAATCTCTGCTCCCGTCTTTGGGTGATCACCCTGTACAGGTGGTACATCTAAAGGTGATGGTAAACACAAAGCAATGTAGTCAAGTATTATTTTAGCCATAACGGTTCTTGAATCTCCACCTAATACTGGAAATACTTTACTTTCAAGTGTTCCCTTTCTTAAAGCCATCTTTAATTCATCAACAGTAATCTCTTCCCCAGCAAAAAATTTCTCCATTAATTTATCATCCATTTCCACAAGGGTTTCTATTAGAGTTGCTCTTTGTTCCACAGCTTTACTTTTTAGCTCCCCAGGTATAGGGATCTCTTTTGTTTCTGATGTTGGACTTGAGGGATCATATGAAAAAGCTTTGTTTTGTATTAAGTCTACATAACCATGTAATTCACTCTCTCTACCAATTGGGATTGTTATAGCTACTGCTTTGTTACTTAATCTCTGTTTAATAGTAGAGAAACTTTTGTCAAAATCTCCACCTATGAGATTTATTTTATTCAAGAAACATATCCTTGGAACTTTGTATTTATTAGCTTGTCTCCAAACGGTTTCAGACTGAGGCTCTACACCCTTTCTTCCATCGAAAATAACGACTGCACCATCTAGTACCCTTAAAGATCTCTCAACCTCTGCAGTAAAATCAACGTGCCCTGGGGTATCAATGATATTTATTCGATATCTCTTACCATCAAAATCCCAGAAACATGTAACGGCGGCAGATTGGATAGTAATACCTCTTTCTTGTTCCTGTTCCATAAAGTCAGTTGTTGCTGCACCCTCATGAACCTCACCCATTTTGTGAATCTGTCCAGTGAAATACAAAAGTCTTTCAGTTGTAGTAGTTTTACCTGCATCAATGTGAGCAATAATACCAATATTTCTTATTTGCTCCAAAGGCATCTTAACATCATAGGTTTGCATATTTATCAATCATAAAATTAAACACCTAATGGGAACTTAGGAATATACCAGTGTGGATTATATCAGACTAATCTATCTGAGCCAATAGGGTTTGAGCATCATTAGATACGATACCCTCTAAATCATACTCTATAGCTTTTTTAGCATATACTCTTGCTTCCTCTAATTCCCCTTTCTCGAAATTTAACTGTCCAACCAAAAGATTATACCTTGGATCATACTGATCTAACTCCCAGAAAACATCTAAAGTTAATTGTGCCTCATCGAGCTTAGAAGTTTTTATTAAATATTTCCCCTTTGAAAAAAGATATTCAGGTTTCTCTGTTTCACTCAACTTGTCGTAAGAGACTTTGTTCATATAGTAGATAAATTTCTCGTTATCCTCCCTTAGTGAGTAGATATCCATGTAATAGATTGATATCCACTCTTTGGCAAATATTCTTTCAGCACTTTTCATTACCTCTAAAGCTTTCTCTGTTAGATTGTCTTCAACCAATATATCAAGATACTCAGTATACAAGATCTCTTGTGCCTCTTTCGCACCATATGCTATTGCGCTGTCATAGTAAGACATAGATGTGTTTGCGTCACCCAAAAAATTATAATCTCTTGCTAGTACCCAGTATATATACTGATTAAGATCACTTAGGGACGTGTTTTCCTCTAAAACATCAATACTCTTTTGATATTCACCATAGTCGTAATATGCTTTGCCAAGAATATATATCCCATCAGCATACTCTCCCATCTTTTCGAGGTTGGGCTGGAGCAATGAAATTGCAAGATATGGGTATCCACTATCTAAATACTCTTTACCTAATTTACTCCCGTTATACAATTCATCAGTAGTTAGGCTATCTAAAATCCCATTCCACTTAGTATATGCATCTCTCCAAGTGTCTCCCGGTTCAATATCTTCGATTGTTTGTTTGGCTTCCTGTGAATCAGTAAGTGCTTCAATATATGAAAGTAGAAGCTTAGATTCAATTAATATATCTCCATCGAAGTTTGATTTAAGTGTAGACTTCGCCTCTTCAATTTTACCCTTTTGTAAGTATGTCTTTGCAATACCCAAAAGAGCTCTTTGTTTTTGAGCAGACAATCCTTTTGCTAATTGATAGTTAAGCAATGCCTTTTCGTAGTTCTCAACCACATAATATGCATCCCCAACAGAAATATACAAATCAGCCCTATCCGTTTCACTTAATTGCATTCCTGAGTCATCTATTATCTTTGTAGCCTCTTCTAGCCTATTTTTTAGTATGAAAATATCTACTATTCTTTTTAGAGCATCCACTTTAGAAGGAATTAATTCTGTAGCAGTACTTAACTTCTCAATAGCTAATGTATACTCTCTCCCCTCTATCAAAATGTCTGCCTCTGATACCATTCTGTTATATTCATTTATCTTCTCATCAGATATTGTACATCCTGAGAGTAAGACACTAGATATTACAACAATGGAAACTAGCAAAAAACTTGATAATATTTTCTTCATACTTTCTATTTTACACATGTTTTGGCAATCATGCTATACTCTGAATACTCTCATATAGTATATGGGATTGGTATGGATACTCAAATCTGTCATAAAAACAATACATTTACTATGTTTAAAACTCTTCTATTTGTACTCCTACCCTTGAGTATTTTCTCTGGTCTCGTCATATATCAGTCAAAAGAGATAGTATTTGCTCAAACAGAGGATAATTTCTCCAACACAGATGTAAAAGGATCTCTGTATACCCCTGATACAACAAAAGAGAGAATTTCATTTGGACCTAAGTTAATATATGTTGTTAAGGAAAATCAGTTATACAGTATCCTTACAACCCTTACAGATGTAAATGAAATACTTAGGAAAAACAATATCGAAGTTGAAAGAAATGATTATGTAGACATTAATACCCCCTATGTTGTTGATGGTAGTGTTATTAGAATAGTTAGAACAGATCAAATAGTTGTCGAACGATTTCTCGATATACCTTTTAAAGAGGAAATCGTTGAGAGTAGAGAGTATTTCAAAGGAGAGAAACACATTGTTCAAAAGGGAGTAGTAGGAATTAAAAAGCAGAGATTGTTACGTACATATGAAGATGGCTACCTTGTTAAAAGCGAAGTGCTTGGTGAAAGTATACAGGTAGAACCTGTTAAACAAATTGTCGCAATGGGAACATCTGACTATCTGTTACTTAATATTGTGAAAAGAGGGTATAACTGTCCTTTCTGGTACTCTGTTGTTGATTCTGGACCATATACCAAAAAAGAAAAAGAGTGGCTCAAATTTGTTATGTACTGTGAATCAGGATGCAATGCAGAAGCAGACAAGGGAAGCTACAAAGGGCTGTTTCAATGGAGCCCATATTGGTGGAAACATCAATTTAATGAGAATATCTTTGATGGATATGCACAAATTAAGAATACTATTAACAAATACAGAGCTGGGGAATCAACAAGGGCAAGTCAATGGCCAGCATGTCATGCAAAATATCTAAGAGAGGTTAGTAATTAATTCTGCCAACTGTAGTAATCACAAATATCCTGAGGTATTTCTCCCAGAAACCTAGATGGTATCTGAGTACTGTAACCCTCCCTACTTAATCTTTTTTCAGTGAAAGTGATATACAGTTTCTCTTTTGCTCTTGTAATACCAACATAACACAATCTCCTTTCCTCTTCTAGCTCATCTTCGTCTGTAAAAGATCTGGAGTGTGGAAGTATACCCTCCTCAACACCAACTATGAATACTTGGTTAAACTCTAAACCTTTTGATGAGTGAAGAGTCATTAGGTTAACATAGTTTCCACTTCCATCTTGGTTTTTACTTTGCTCCTGCTCTATGAGATTAATCTCTTGTAAAAACATATCAAGAGATTTTTCCTTGTACTTAAGTGTATAGCTACTAGCTACATTTTTAAGCTCTTCAATATTCTCCTTTTTGTACTCTGCTTCCTCAGACCCATCATCAATCCATTCAACATACTTTGTCCTACGAAGTATTAAATCAATAGTGGTAAGAACATCTAGACCCTGTCCATCAAAGAATATTCTCCCAAACAAATCCACTAGAGATTCAAATTTATTCATCTCCTCTTTTTTTGAAAGTATCTTTTCGTATACTACCAAAGATATATCTAATACCCTACTTGAGGAAGTTTCCATCTCATACATACCTACAATTAACTCTCCTACCGAGCATCCACACTCTTTTGCTATTGAATGTAGGTTAGCAACAGACTTAGATCCCATCTTTCTGTTTGGAACATTTAATATCCTAGACAAACTAAGATCATCTTTTAAATTAAAAAGAAATCTCATGTAGCTCAGAATATCCTTAATCTCTTTTCTTTCGTAGAATCTAAAACCACCAACCAATTTGTATGGAAGACCACCCTTGAGCATAGCTTCTTCAATTGCTCTTGATTGATAGTTTGTTCTGTAAAGTACCGCTATTTCTGTTAACATATTACCATTTCTTCTCAACCTGTTTATTTCATCTACTACATAGTTAGCCTCATCGTCTTGATCATGTGCTTGATACACAGTAATCGAGTATCCTGAATCTTTCTCTGTCCATAGCTTTTTGTCTACTCTCAAGGCATTTTGTTTAATTACAGACATTGCAGCAGAAATCACGTTCCCAGTTGATCTATAGTTCTGTTCTAATTTAACCACCTTAACGTTCTTGAAATCCTTTTCAAATGATTGAATATTTTTAATATCAGCACCCCTCCATCCATATATGCCCTGATCATCATCTCCTACTACACATATATTTTGATACTTCTGGGAGAGTAATTTAGCAAACATATATTGAGCAGTATTAGTATCTTGATATTCATCAATTAACATATATCTATACATATCTTGATACCAGGAAAGTATCTTGCTGTTCTCTGAGAGTAGTTTTACAGTTAGATATATTAAGTCTCCAAAATCAACTGCGTTTTGAGCCATAAGTTGTTTCTGATACAAAGGATATATATCTGCAACTATGTCCTCAATATATCCACCATAGTACTGAGAGAATCTCTCAGGAGATACTAATTCGTTTTTAGCAGAAGATATGAAACTAGATATAGCTTTAGGTCTTATCTGTTTTACATCGATATTTTGTTCTATTAGTAAATCTTTAACTAAATTGTCTGAATCATCAGAATCATATATTGAGAAGTTGGGTGAAAGCCCTATATCTTTGGCATTTTGTCTTAAAAAAAGGGCTCCTATGGAATGGAATGTACCAATTAATGGAATATTCTTACTATCCACTTCAAGCTCTTTAAGAAGGGCAATAACTCTCTCTTGCATCTCTCCAGCAGCTTTTTTCGTAAATGTTACAGCTAAGATATTATTAGGTAGTACATTCTTTCCAGTAATCAAATATGCTATACGATTGGTTATTACTCTAGTTTTACCAGATCCAGCTCCTGCAAATACTAAAAGGGGACCCTCTGTACTTTGGACAGCTATCTTTTGTTGATCATTCAGTTTTCCAAATATTATGTCTTGAGATACCACAGTAGCCATTATATTCTAACTCTCAATTAAGATACAGAGAAAAAAGACTATATGACAAAAAATATATGAACTAGAGATCAGATTTAAATCTCTTTAGCATATTTTTGATATACCCAACCCTTAGCTCCATTGTTAAAAAGAATTTCATACCAACCATCCTGCTTGTCTGTTGTAATAAAGACATCTCCTTGATTGGCAACTTCAAGGATTTTACAGCTGTACCATCTACAATCTCTAATATTAACAAAACCGTACTGTGGAGACACAAGTTCAACTACTTTGTTACTGCCTTTTGTAATAGTAAATTCAACATCAAATTGACTACCTTCAATAATATTGTCAGCTGATTTCATAAAATAGAAACTCTCTTTGTAGGCATTAGGTCTACTTTTTGCTGCTAGTTGGAAGGTAATCTCTCCTGTTCCCCCTGGCTTAATATACATATTTTTAATATGTGTAGGTTTACTAAAGCTTTCCCATTCTAAATTAATTGCATAAGGGCTTTCTACTGAATCAACCGTAGATATGTATATGTATGTTAGATCTCCAAACCATATGAAATCATTCTCGTTTTTAATTTTGACCTTAACATCTAATCTCTTCCCTATCTCAACCTCTTTTTCGTACTCAACAGATACAATACTGCCTTTGTATGACAAGTGTTCGGTACTTGACCACTCTACATTACTTAAAGATGTGGATATGGAATTACGTAATATATTGCTAGATACAGTATATGTGAGATAGGAGAGTGCATTTTCATTTCTTACAAGTGATAGGTCGACAAGTTCCCAATTCCCTTCTTTTATTCCATAGTTATATGATAGCTCTTGGACAAAGGATGCCAATGAGGATGCTGCTCTGGGAGAGAGTGCTGTACTGTCATCCATTATCCCTATTAAAAGAGTATTTTCACCTCCTTGTAAACCAGGATTAACACCCATACCTCCTCCTGCTCCTTCATAGATATTTCCGCTTTTATCTATTAAATAGTTATATGGTATATCATTTAAAGATAGTCTTGTAATACTAAAGTAGTAGAGAAACTGAATCCATTCTGCTGGGTTATCATTTAAATCTGGGTTAAATCCTTTTAATTGGGATATATATATCTTTTGTGGTAGAGAGTATATATCTGATTGTTCAGAGAGTGTTTCATCAATATTAATATCTTCTCTTTTTACTATCTCTAAAGCATATGAATTGTGATTAGAGAGTAGAAGAAAGAAGATTCCTAGAAAACATAATGTAAGAAATTTAGAGAGTTTCATACTGTAATTGTATCACAAAAGGCAGTATCTTCAGTACTTACAAAAAGAAATTTTAACTTTATTAAATTAAAGTTACTCTGGTGTGTGGTATGGAGAAGGATCATTCTGATATGTGTCCTCATTTGTACTATCTTCCCTTTCAATTAAATATTCTGGGTCTACAGCACAGATGAATATATCAACATTAGACCAAAATTTCCCTTTCTCAGCAACAATTCTTCCTTCGCCAGTTAATTTGTATGTCGGGAGAATAAATCCGTTCTCATAATCGTTAAAAAGATACAACATCTCTATCTCAGTAACATATAATTCTGTTAACTCATAAGGAGAGGGCTGTTCATAGAACCTCTCCTCTATTTCATTCCTACCAATCATTTTTGGATAATAATTGCTGGATATGAGAGTCTCAATACTCGAAAGAGGTAGATATTCGTACTTCTCAATATTTTCCTCTGCAAGTAAAAGTATACTTAAATTTAAAACATTCCCATCTTTATCTGTAACAAATGAGAAGGAATAACCATCAAGATATGAAGATCCAATCTCAATATCTTTCAATATATATCTTCCCATATACTCAATGGTATCTTGAGAATTATTCTGTTCTAGTATTATTACCCTTTGTACCCCAAGATACTCTTGAATAAAAGTCGTTAATGTTTCTTCGGAAGAGATCTCTAAATCAAATTTTACTCCTTTTTCAGATGACAAAGAGAATATCCCAGTCGAGGGCGAGTAAAAAAAGAAATCTTTGGTATCAAATTGAAAAGACATCTCTTGAGAAAAATCCCACTCTTTTTGGTCAGTATAGAAATTGCTAATCATAGGATTCAGAACTTTAGTATTAAATCCCAAGACTTTTAATATTTTACCTTTATCAGGTACATTACTTGAATTATCTTGTAAATCAATTGTCATTTCCAAATCTTGTATCACATAAGGGCTTTGTATGTTTTCTTTTTTAGTTGAATATTCACTATCCAAATCTTTTTGATTTGAAACTAGGATTAATACTATCAATATTGATAGTAGAATTAACCCTATTATTATTAAATTCCTGTGTTTTTTGTTCATAGTTATTGACAAAATCTATTAATTATTTGATCCAAGATATCTATATAACACTGGGTACTTGTATCCCAACATAGTGCTGCATCAACAATTTGTTGTGGTGTACAAGAAGACGACCCAATCTGTGTTGCACGTTTACATCCACTTAGAGTAGTAAACATGTATCGTCCTCCATTATTTGAAAGATAATCTGCTCCCCATTCATGCATATTTGTATTTCCACCACAGCTACCTTGTATTTGGTGAAGTAACTCATGGACAAATAGGTCATAAAGATAATTTGGATTACCAAGTACAGATGCTAATTCTGGTCCTTTACAATATATTGATGTGGAACTGTAACACCAAGCCCAACCAATAGACTCACACATCTCACCTCCTGGACAATTCACTAGTTTTAACTGAGTACTGACAGGTCGATATGTTCGAGATACGTAATCTCTCGCACTTGCAAAAATTTGTTGTATATCTCCTCCTGATGGGTATTCATATGGTAAAACAGGAGGATCAAATGGGTTTGTTGGATCAGTTGGGTCTATTGGGTCTATTACTTCCTCATATTCTTCACATTTTTCAACTTGTCCCGGTATTACATTAGCATAGGAGGTATTTAGTCTGTTATATTTATTATATGACCCACTACCCATTGAGAATATTAGTATAATTATTCCAACGAATCCAAGTAATAGAAGCTTGTATAAATTAATCTGGAACTTGGCTATTGCCACTTGTGCTTTTACTAAGAATTTCCCAACTCTCCAAGCGATTTCAACAACAATTTGAGTTGCAAAAGCAATGAGCAATGAACCAGGTCCAGTGGTTGGGATTCCAATGGCAGTGGCAATCGCTGTAACAAAAGATTTTACGAGTGCCTTAATTGAACCTTTTGCAATAAATTCTTTAAGTAAAGTTGAGGTCGCACTCGTTCCTAACTTTTCAAATAGTTTTTGAAAAAGCTTGCTCTTTTCTAACATCTTAACAATCTTCTTTCTTAGATTCTCGGTAGCATCTAAAAATATCTTCTGTTTCTCTGTTGCCCATCTTTTTAAACGTGAGAAACGATGTGCAAGCTTCCTGAAAGATGCGGTACTATTCAAAAGGTTCTCTATACTTTTTAATTGCTCTGGAGAAAGCTTTTTATTCGCGTTTGTAAGCTTAATTCTATTCATTAGCGTTGTAATTCCCTTATTCAGATCATCAAAGGAAGTAATCTCTAAAAATGTTTTAGCATAGTCGGATACCTCTTTGAATCCTTCAACATCACCAAATATTTTTATTGCAGAATTTATTTTATTATTAGCAATCCATGCGAAGCCTTCACCTGTTACAAGAGTCCTTACCCAAGTTCTCGGATTGGTATAGTAGAGTGTTTCTCCTGTCTTATTGAATTTATTTAGTAATCCACTTCCACTAGATTTTGCAGAAAGAAACTCAATCTTTTCTAAGCCCCCTCCAATACTACTTTCTTTAAGTGGGTTTAAATGTGTATTTTTCCTTTTATCAAAGAATGACTGATCTAATATGCTCTTTATTGGATTAACACCCTTCCCAATTACTACATTTCTTATGGAATTAATATACCCTTCTCCCTGTCCAAGTAGGCCTGCAATACTTTTTGTGTCGAGTACTCCAAGTAGAGCCTTAGTATCCTTTAATTCTTCTTCTAGAAGACTCTTTCTGCTGTGATCAGTTGTTGTTCTTAGCTCCTCTTTTAGCAAGTTTAATTTTTTCTTTAATTCTGGTTTATTAGCTTCTAAAAGGAACAGAACTCGTTCGTACATTTCCTTTTCGGGTCCATCAGAGGTTTGTATCAGTTCAACAAGGTTGTTTCTCTCAAGGTTTCTATAGAGATTGGGATCTGAAATATCTAATTTGCTACCTTCTTCAAATGTTTCCCGTTTATATACTGACTTCGGATCTTTTTTTGCCCTCGCCCTTACTTCGTCCATGGTCAGATCACCTCTTTGTATTCCAAAGGTTATACCGCTTTTATACCCTCCTGATGCTGCTCTTGAGAAATTCTTTGCTTGTTCTACTCCATATTTAGAAACTAAGTACTTTTCAATATCTGCCTTTTTACTGTTACTTGAAAGTAAGTTCGCAAACCTATTCTTGTCTTCTTGGCTAATATTTCCCCACTGATCTTTAAAGGTTTTCCTTCCAAGTAAATCAAAAGATCTTTGAGACATAAAATCAAGATCAGTAACTACTGGACTTCCTCTCTGATATTGCCCAAGAGCTCTACTTACTATATATGATTCTGCTTTTTGATTAGCAACTGTACCTGCCAAGACTGCCTTCTGTGCCTCTTTGTTTCCATACTTATGTGCCCAAGCATTTGCTACAAAATCTGTAAGGGCACCACCTAAGAATAAGGCTCGCCCTTTTCTCCTATTTGATTTTGCCCTTTGGTATGATGACTCAACAAATTTAACTGGATCCTTTATTAAATCTTTAATACCCGTAGCCTTAACTTTTATACCACCATTTTCATCCATATTAAGGTTCAGAAGTTCAATATCCAAAGCACCTTTGAATTCTTCTAAAGCGGTATTAGAAACAAAAACTCCAGGGGCGGCTAAAGCTGCTAATAGGTCAGCAGCAATTAACTTGTCATCAGCAGGCATACCGGAAAGATTCCCAGATGGATATACTGGTCTCCTTTTTTGAGGAGGCTTACTTGATTCTTTAAATATAAAATCAAATATTCCTCCTACTACATCATAATTGTCAGTCTTGTTACTATTAGCCATTATTTTTTCTATATCATCCCTTTATGTTATCTCTTCTCTTTAAAGAATTTTCCAACAAGAGGTATTCTTGCCATAGTTGCTTTAGCACCAGCCATACCCTCTAGAGAACTCTTAGATGTGGTAGGTGGTAAGAATGATTCAAGGAACTTAGGAGCTTGAGCAGCATAGTAGAGAACAAATATTCTCATGAATACTATAAAGATTAATCCCATATTAATATCTTCTGCAGTAGCTGACTTCGTACCGGTAAGTCTTTGTGGTAATCCAAATTCCCCCTCAGTAATCGCTTCCAACACATTTGGAAGGTTGATTAGGAAAAATACAACTGGAAATACTAATACGTTCCTTAATATTGATAGGAACCAATTTTTTTGCATACTATCGTTTCCCGGTATTGCACCTAAGGTGATTTGAAGGGGTCCAAGTATCACACTAATCAATAACGAGAAATATGCTTTGTAAAGAGTAATGAGTACCTTTATAGCTCCAAATAGAATAACACCTATTATAGCAACATATCCTAGCAAACCAATTACACCTGTAGCAACTTTTGCATTAAAAGAAGGAAGTGCAGCAATGCTCCATTTAGCAATACTCCATATTGTCTTAATTATTTTGAATATCCCCTCTGATTGAGAACCCGCAACAAAAAATTCCTTGTTCCAATATAATTTCTTTAAGGAATAGAAAAGTGTGCCCTCACCACCCCAAACACCACCAGTAGATCCATTCATTAGCCCTGAAAATGTCCCAATATTATAAAATTCATGGGTTTTGTCTAAACCTGAATCAATAAATATCCCAGCTATAAGAGAGATTAATATACCTCCCAAATCTATAATTATTCCAGCTATTGCGAAACTAAATGTTGCAATTATTAACGCAATAATAACCTTAGGTAGCACCGATCCTAATGTAACCATTGCTTGACCACCTAATTTATGTCTAAACATAATCATAAAACCACCTATTATCATTACGATGATAAAGAAGACATAAGAAACATTTAAAACACTTCCCCATATCTTATCAATCCCTGTTGCCGTTAGTGCCTCATAACCTGTTTCTCCTGCATACGTTGATACCGAACCCTCTTTGTATCCAGGAACCCACTGTTGTGCTAAATGCTCTGGCACATCTATTACTGGATACATAGCATAGGCATTTACACCTGCATCCTCAACCATCCCAACAAGTCCCCTTCTCAAATCATATGGCAACGAGGCTTGAGCTTCGTCCGAGGACACTCCTGTTAGTTCTGGAGCTAAAATCGTTAGTACTGTAAATGCACTATTTAATATCTCTCCACCAAGTCTAGTATTTTGGTTGTCCTCACCAATTTGCTCAGCAGGTAAATCATTCGCATAATTATGAAACATTTTCGTTTCCTCCCAGGCTGGAGATATAATTATCCCTTCATCTTGATCCTCTTCCGTCGAACCCTCTGCATATAGTTCACCATCCGTTGCTTGAGCAAATATATTTAAAGTTCCAAAGAAGAATAATGTTACAAGAAGAGAAAAAAAGATTACTTTAAAAGTCTTTCTTGAAAATATCTCCCTCCCTCTTAACAGAATCTCATATATTTTCTTAGCTATTCCCATAATAATTAAATATAAATAAAATTAACTTAGTTAAAGATTAACAAGACTATCTTCACCCCTCTGTCCTTGAACTTGCTCAAGTAAGAATTGATTATATGCACTATCACTAGGCGTAGAATCAACACCTGGAGCATCATCAAACTCATTTACTTTTCTCTCCTTAAATAGATGTGACATATCCCAAGCACATTTTACTTCCATTTCTTTACCAAAACCAGATATGAAGGCTTTACAAGGAGTAACATAGTAATGCTTTCCACCTAAATCAGCACCTGGTTCTAGTAAGGTAGTATTTCTTCTATTCATATATGCATTTGTACATACCCCATCTACACAATCAGTATCAGCACCAAATGGAGAAGCCATAATGATAACAACATCTTCAATTGCAATGCACTCCTCTTTATTCCAACTTAATGGATTAACAGGATTACATTCCAACCAATTGCTGAGTGCATCTTCACTCAGCAAATTCTTTATTCTTTCAAAGTTCTTTGCAACTACACCAAGTGTACAAGCATCCCAGTTCCCTTCCCATGTATAGAATTGGTCTTTATCTCCACACTTTTCTATTAACTCTTCCTGTTCTACAGTAGCCTTCTCACCAGGATATCTGTAGATTGAATCGAGCATAAATTCGGACATTTTATTGCTTTTATCAGGATTGACATTAGACGCGTTATTACAATCTTCACATTCATTAGATAATTTCCGATCAACACGTATCTGACTCTCTTGTGAAAAATCATCTTCGTCTAAATTTGCAAAAGCAGTCTTAAAATCGAACTGAAACGGTTTGTCTGCTTCCCATCCCTTGTAGGAATCTATCTGCTTACCAGGTGGAAGTAAAACATTTGCTGACATCTCATCAATTTGCTCTCCTGCAGCTTTAAGGGTAGGTGTTTTACTAGTAATCAATCTATTAGAGTCAGCAACTTCAACACCTGAAAGCAGTTCCAGAGGAACAGTTACTTTTGTCAAAACGATATTTGCCTTCACACTAACTTTTAATCCTACAACTTCGGCTATATTATTACCAAACATTACAGTCTCACTGCTTGCTCTTTCGCATACTGATTGAGACTTGATATATGTTGCTGCTTTATTACTACACTGATAACCCTGTGTACTTCCAACACCTAAAACACTCTCATCATCACTCTCCTTAACCTCTGTAGGCTCAGATGTATCTTGTACTATGGAAAATGTCTCTTCTGTCGCTGATATAACTGGAGATTGCATTACTCTCTCTTGTTCCGATACATAGTTAGAGGAACTCCTTAACTGATTAGTAACCCATACAATACCAACACATACCAATGACATTGATAATAGTAGAAACACTGGTTTTAGTTTGTTAATAATACTCTCCATCAAATAAAAAGATATACTCTATTCTAATTTAACTATCCCATAATCATCTAACAATGTAACCTTACCAACAGTTCCCAAAATAACCTCATTAATATCCAATTCTATATCATTCTCAGATAAATTAAAATCTAAAGTTTCGCTATAAGTACCAAGAAAAGAAGCAGAAAGAATATCTGAATTAGAAAAAGAAAAATACTTTGAACCATCTTCACTCCTAGCATCTCCAACTACTAAAGTCCATGAACCATCAGCTTCTGGTAATGTAGATATATACTGTGACTTACCAACTGTTCCCGCCTCATCATTATCAATCATTTGGAATATCAACACCCAATCAGATGGATCCGGAGCATTTACTATCTTTCCAGAACGAGTTTCTAGTGCAGGTGGAGAAGAAAGTAAGGATAGTGTTTCAACTGTATATTTCTCTCCATCGTTGTCATACTTCTTACCCCCTGAATATATTTCAAAATAGTAAGTAGTTTCTGGGTCTAATCTCCCACTCTCGATATAGTGGGAGTAATATTTCCCTTTGATTGATACAGTATCTCTAGAATCTCTCATCTCACTGTTTAACTCTTCCTTACTTGTTCCATATTTAATATACCCCTCTTCTTTTTCTGCAGATCTCCAAGAAACAACAAAATTTGTGTCCGTAAGATTTGTAATAATTACGGTATCTTCTCCTGTCTCAAGATTTAATGAGCCACTACCACTCACAAGGTTTTCCCATACAATATCTTGTGTAATAGGATAGGGTAATGTTGGTTCCTCTGGCTGCTCTACTTCCTCCTCTACTACTTCTTCTTCTGGTTGCTCCTGTGGTACAACATTTCCTCCTTGCCCACCCTTATCTGGTATTGCACTATCTGGGAAATATGAAAGCAGTTTCCCAGCCTCAACATCCTCTAGTATCAATGGTTGATTTAACTCTCCTTTACTATCAAACATCGCTGAAAAAGTACCCTGAAGCACAAGCCCTCTACTTACACCCTCCTTTGCCATAACAACCAGTTCAGTTTCATCGGTAGTTCTTACTAAACTCTTGTCTGAAATTTTTCTAAGAGAAGATAGCGAAATCATCCAGGTACCACTACTAGAAACATCTACTGAAAGAGGGTAGACACTCTTGTCAGTAAACATTATATATACAATTGTATTCTCAAGCTTACTACCAGTAACAGAGCCCATCGCATAGCTAGGAATTGGCATTGTTTCACCAATTGGAGCAGTAGAAAATTTGTACTCTTCCCCTTGTTCATCTTTGTATTTATCTCCATCTGAAAGGAGAAGAAAGGAGTACTCTGTGGCTGGCTCTAAACTCTTTAACTCAACATAGTGAGAAGTCCTTTTCCCACTTCCTCTTTTGTCAGCAACAGGACTTTGTTCAGCCCCATTGGAAATAGGTACTACATAACCTTCAACTTCCTTTTCTGTAACCCAGGTAACTGTAAACGAGTTTGTAGATATATTTGTAATTACAACCTCTTTTGGTGTACTGTCAGCACCTGCCATAGTAATATACTGGACCCCTTTGTAAACAGCAAAGATAGAGAATGGGATACCTATTAGTAAAACCAAAACCAATTTTAACTGTTTCTTTTGATAAGGAGTTAAATTCATTTATTCATAATACTAGGTAGCAATATCAATATCAACGACTTTACTCTTTTCTCTCTTTTGATTTAAAACCAGCAACTATTCCAGATGCTACATTAACAATAGCTGAAACTTTTTGAATTGCACCTGTAACTTGATATATTGTCCCTTTTACTGTATCAACAATCTCATTTACATCTGCAACTAAGTCATTTACACTCTTGAATGTTTTTTGGGCTTCACTCATTGTACTACGAGATTCTTTGAGTAACATTGCAAGATGATAGAGGACATAACATACAAAACCAGTAAAAATTCCAATCAGTATCATCCAATACACACTTGGGATTTCATTCATTGTAAAAACTTAATAAATTAATCTGTATATACAATTATGATTGTCTTTACTCATATATGTCAAGTTAGATGATATAATCGTGAATGCACAGATTTTTTGTTAAACACAAACTAAGTATAAATGATGTTGTACATCTTGCTGATTCAGATAGTGAGCTTGTTCTTAACCAACTTCATCTCAAGATTGAGAATTTTGTAGAGATAGAGACCTATGAAGCAATATATCAGGCTGTTATTTCTGATATTGAGAAAGACTCTGTTGAAGTAGAAATCTTAGAACAAATCCAAGAGAAGGATATCAAGGATAGTTTGGATATCACTTTAGTACAATCATTAATAGGGAGAAACAAGTTTAATTTCTTTTTAGAGAAAGCCGTAGAAATTGGAATAGACAGAATAGTACCTGTGCAGTCTGGGTACTCAACAGTAAGTAAAAACAAAGCAACTAAGGAGTATGGCCTATGGAAAAAGATAATTAGTGATGCAACAGAGCAATCAAGGAATATTAAACCAACTATAATAGAAAAACCAATTAACTTAAATGCTTTGGAGATTGGGAATATACCAAACAGAATATGTCTTGCAACTGAGAATGTAGATAGTAAAGAATTAAGAGAATATATCAAAGACGTTGATACAACAAAGCCTTTCGTAGTTGCAATTGGCCCTGAGAAGGGATGGGGAAGTAAAGATATCGAGATATTTAGTAAATTACATTTCTCTTTTATCAAACTTAAAGGTAATATCCTTAGAACTGAAAGTGTTGGTTTAGTGGTTGGAAGTATAATTAAATATTTGAAGGGAGATATATAATGGGAAGAAAAAGGACAAGGAATAATTACAAGAAACCAAGAGATTACAAACCACGAGATCCGAGTGAATACTTTACAAAAGATGATATTTTTGTTTCAAGGATGGCTAGTATATTGATGATACCTAAATCAAAAGTTTTGGGGCTATTTAATCAAAGAGCAAGAACTACTATTCGTTTAAATAGTTTAAAAGGTAATGTTAAAGACACATTTAGAATGCTTAAATCTAGAGGGTATGAATTAGAAATAATTCCTTGGGCTCCTAATACATATTTCGTAAATAACAGGGATAAGGCGGAAATTTCTCAAATAGAGGAGTACAGGGAGGGTCTTTTTTACATACAAGATCTCTCTAGTATTCTAGCTACGTTAGTTCTTGATCCAAACCAAAATGAGAAAATTTTAGATGTATGTGCAGCTCCTGGTAGTAAGACAACACATATTGCTGAAATTACAAAAAACAAAGCAACTATTCTTGCTAATGAAATAGAGGTTAGTCGTACAAACTCTCTTAGAAATGTTGTAGAGCAGTTTGGTGCTGATACTGTAAAAATTACTCTTAGTGATGGTAGAGAATTTGGAAGAAAGTATCCTGATTACTTTGATAAGGTACTTTTGGATGCACCTTGTAGTGGAGAGGGGAGAATATATATGAGGGGTCCAAAGCCTTTAAGGTTTTGGAGTATAAAGAAAGTTAAGGGTTCAACAATATTACAAAGAGAGTTAATCGAATCTGCATTTAGAACACTTAAAACTGGAGGAACACTGGTATACTCAACATGTACATTAGAACCAGAAGAGAACGAGGGAATAGTAACATATCTATTAAAAAATCATAAAAATGCCAAAATTGAGGAGATAGAGATATTTAATAGCAAAGAATTCAAAGGTTACAAGAGATATATTACACAGGGTATTGTCCGTTGGAGTGGGAATGAATATGATCCATCTGTTAGAAAGAGTATTAGAATACTTCCATCTTCAGAGATGATGGGGTTTTACATAGCTAAAATAGTAAAAAAATAGGAGAAGCTATCCCCTACTATTCTTACTCAGTTTTTTCCTGCTTTGGAGCATTAACCTGTTTAATACTTAATTTCAATTTTCCGTCTCTTTCCTTTGAAACAAGCTTTACCTTAACCTCATCACCCTCTTTAAGATATTTCCTTACATCTTTAACAAACTCATCTGTAATTTCAGAAACATGTACTAAACCAGATATACCTGGAGCAATATCTACAAATGCACCATACTCCATAATTGTTACTACCTTTCCATCATATATCTCTCCAACTACTGGCACTAGTCCCAATTTTTTTACATAATCAAGTGCCATATCTATAGATTTTTGATCCATTGCATATATATTTACTGCACCATTTTCCTCAACAGCAATCTCTGCCCCTGTTCTCTCAGTCAACTCTCTAATATTCTTACCCCCTGGACCAATTAATTCCCCTATTTTGTCTACTGGGATTTCAGCTCTTACTACCTTAGGAGCAAACTTAGATAGCTCTCCTTTAGGCTTAGTGATTGCTTTCTCCATTACCTCTAGAACTTTTAATCTGGCTATCTTTGATTTCTCAAATGTATCTTTAACGATCTCCATAGTTAAACCACTCATCTTGTTATCCATTTGGACTGCGGTAATACCATCCTTTGTACCTGTTACTTTGAAATCCATATCTCCGTAGAAATCCTCAACACCCTGCATATCGGTTAATACATGGAATGAATTCCCTTCTTCCGTTATCAATCCACAAGCTATTCCACCAACCATCTTTTTGATTGGGACACCAGCTGCCATTAATGCTAATGTTGAACCACATGCAGATGCCATAGAGCTTGATCCATTCTCTCCTTGAACTTCTGACATTACCAATATTGTATATGGGAATTCATCTACAGATGGAATAACAGGAATTAATGCCTTCTCAGCTAACATTCCGTGTCCAATTGCTCTCCTACTTGGAGAAAGTTTCACCCTATCCACATCACCATATGCAAATGGCAAATCATTGTAGTAGTGCATATACCTCTTCTCTTTCTCTCCTAACATATCATCTACTAACTTTGCATCCTTAAGAGTACCTAATGTTGCAATAGACAAGACTTGAGTTACACCCCTAGTAAAAAGTCCCGAACCGTGTACTCTTGGTAACAGGTCTACCTCTGCATCCATTTCTCTAATTTCATCAAATCCTCTTCCATCTACTCTTTTCTTCTCACTAACAACATACTCCCTCATTGCTTTCTTTAGTAGTTTCTCATACCCTTCACTCATCTGAATCTTTGTATATTTACCCTCGAAATTTTTAAAAATCTCTTCTTTTGTCTGTTCATGTTTCTCTTTGTCCCCAGCAAGTAAATTCTCGGTAATTTTCTCTCCCAAAAAATCAGACATTGCACTTAACATAGCTTCATCCAATTTGAAAGACTTGTACTCTTTATTCTTTTTGTCTAAAAGCTCTATAAATTTGTTTTGTGCATCTATCCATTTCCTCGTTTCCTCTAACCCTATTTCCATTGCTTTGAGGATCTCTTCTTCTGGGACTTCCCAACAAGCAGCATCAATCATAGTGAAAACTTTTCCATCACCACCAAGTATATAATTCATTTTGTTTTCTACATCAACATCGTCCATTCCCTTGTATACAGGTTTAATCTCGCCTTTCTCCATCCCCATCCTTACTCCTGAAATAGGTCCATCAAATGGAGCTTGAGAATTCATTAGAGCAACAGAAGCAGCATTAATCGCTAGTATAACAGGATCACTCTCTTCATCGTATGACATTACTGTTACAATGAGGTTTAGGTCATCTCTGTAATCATCAGGAAATCTAGACCTAAGTGCCCTATCTATCATTCTAGCTTTTAGTATTGCATCGTCACTTGGGAATCTCTCTATTTTTACAAATCTTGAACCATTGATCTTACCTGATGCATAGAATCTCTCAATATATTCAACTGACATTGGAAAGTAATCATTCTCCTGTTTAGCAGGAGCTGTATTAACATTAACCTCAACAACAGTATCTCCCATTCTCGCAATAATTGCACTCTCTGACTTTAGTGCAAGTTTTCCTGTTTCAAATGAACACTTCCTACCATCTATTTCAAATTCATAACTCTTTTGGTTAAACAACATAAAAATATATATAAAATATTAAATAACAACATATTAAACTTAGTAGTTATATCAAGAGAAGGGAGAAAAAGAAAGTCCTATGAAAAAATCAAACTATATCTTTACTTTTTTAGAAAAAGGTATGTATCTTTCTGGTTCGTTTTGAGCAAGATACTGAATTAATCTCCTTCTTTTACCAACCTTTTGAAGTAAACCTTTTCTAGAATGATTGTCCTTTTTATGCTCTTTAAGATGCTCACTTAATTTTGCAATCTCTTCAGTTAGAATAGCAATTTGAACCTCTGGGGAACCAGTATCACCTTCGTGAAGGGCGAATGTATTAACTATCTTTTGTTTTTCATCTTTTGATAACGACATATATTCTAGATTATCATCATATATTTATTTTTACAATAGGAACCAATGATACAAAGCCTATTTTATATCATTATAGGGTTAGTGTCAAACTACATATTAACGAGAAACCTTGTAACAATAGAGTTCATCTCCCTCGTTAGCTTCAACTTCAATATCAAGAATAACTCCACAATCTTCACCCTGCTTTGCCTCATGAACTACATCTTTCCCCTTTCTAAGTGATAGTATTTTCCCCTCAGCAAGTATTTCATCATTCCTAACAACATAACATTTACAATCTCTTTTTAGGATTCCATCTTTTACTCTACTGCCTAACACCTTAGAACCATTGGAAAGAACAAACATCATTTTAATAACAGCATTCCCTATCTCTTCTTCCACCTGTTTCGGAGTAGAAAGCATCTCCAATGCATCCTCAATCTCCTCTACTAATTTGTATATTATTGAATATGTTCTAACTAATACCCCATTCTTTTTCGCGATATCTTGCGCTCCTTTCTCAATTCCAACTTCAAAACCAAGAAGTATTGCCTTAGAAAGTTTAGCCATATCTATATCTTTGTTTGAGATATCTCCAACACCATCAGAAACAATATGAATTGAGTATTCATCCTTTTTTATCTTTTCTAAAGAGTTCTTTAATGCTTCTAAAGAGCCTTGTGAAGAGCTTTTTACAATTATATTCAACTGCTTGTCACCATCTTTCTGCTCCTCATTAAAAATTCCTCCAAAAGCATCATCTTCAACAATGCTTAAATTCTCTAAAAAAGGCTTTACAGTATACAAAGATGAAAGTAGCTTAGGATTATTCTCCTTAAGAATGAATATCTCACAACCTAATGGAATTAAATTTGATATACCAAGTATCTTACCCCCACATCCACAAGAAAGATCCAAGATATTCTGCCCATCTTCTGAAACAATACCCTTAACCTTTTCAATAATCACATTTTCGTCCTTTATATATCCTAACCATGAACCTTTACATAAATCCCCACTAGTTATTACTATTGTGGAGATATTTCCTCTTGTTTTGTCTTTGACTGATTCCAACACAAAACCTTTAGCAACGATACCCTCTGGTAGTGTACCTCTATCCTGTAATCCTTCAACATCAGCAACCAAGTTTATTAAATCTAAAAGCTCAGGTATTCCTTTACCTGTTTTACCAGAAACCTCAACAACTGGAACACTTCCCCCCATTCCTTCAACTTGTAACCCCTCATTAGTAATATCTCTTTTAATCTTAGCTAGATTAATATCTGGTAAATCAATTTTGTTAAGAACAACTATTGGCTTAGCAGAAGAGTTCTTGATTATTTCGATTGATTCAATAGTCTGTGGTTTAACACCATCATTTGCAGCTACAACAAGTAGTACAATATCTGCAATACTTCCACCCCTTGACCTCATTAAATCAAATGCCTCGTGCCCAGGAGTATCTATAAAAGTAATTTTCTTTGAGAGATCTTTCCCTGGAGTAATTGTAAAAATGGATATTTTTTGAGTTATACCACCTGCTTCACAGCTTTGTACATGACTCTTTCTAATGTAATCCAGTATTGTAGTTTTTCCATGATCAACATGACCCAATATTGCAACAATTGGAACTCTATCTTGAACACATCTTTTTTGTTTCTTACTCTGTTTAACCATTTTTCACTACAATGTCTCATTTTAATCTTCTTTTTTATCTTCTTTAGTATCAACCTCTGCCTCTTGAGTTTTATCTGCATACTCCTCAACTGGGTCTTTCTTTTCTTTTTCAACTTCTTTCTCTTCTTTTTTTACTTTTACTTTTTTTATTTTCTTCTCTTTTACTTCCCCTTTTTTCTCTTCAACTTCCTTTTTCTCCTCTACCTCTCCTTCGGCTCCCACTATATCAATCTTTATTCCAGTTAACTTCCAGGCTAATCGCACATTTTGGCCATCTCTACCAATAGCCAAAGAAAGCTGATCAGATGGGGATACAACAGTAGCGGTACCATCGGATATCTCAACAGAGTCTACTTTCGCTGGGCTAAGTGCATTTGCAACAAATCTGTCTATCTCCTCATCCCACTCTATAATATCAATCTTTTCTTCACCAAGTTCACTCATAATATTTGCAATACGAATACCTCTTTGTCCTACACAAGACCCAATTGGATCAATTCCATCTTGATTTGAAACTACAGCTATCTTACTTCTTGAACCGGCCTCTCTTGCAACGGCCTTTATCTCAACAACACCTGATTCTATTTCAGGGACCTCTATTTTAAACATTTCAATCAGAAATTGAGGATCTGCTCTGGATACCAATATCTCGGAATCTTCGATACTTTTTAGTAAAACTTTGTATCTCTCTCCAACTCTGTAGAATTCATTAGGAATCTGCTCTTCCTGTGGCATATATGCAGTAGCCTTCCCTATCTCCATCACAGCCTCTCCTTTTTGCATTCTTTGCATTAAGGCTGTATATACCTCTCCTACCTTGTCACTAAATTCACTGATCACAGCATCTTTTTCTGATTCCCTTATTTTTTGTAAAAGCACCTGTTTTGCAGTCTGTGTAGCAATTCTCCCCAAATCATCGGATGGCATCTCTATTTGTACTGAATCACCAACTTCTACACTTGGAGAAATTAACTCTGCTTCGCTTAGTGCTATCTCTGTTTCAATGTCTTTAACTTTTTTTACAACAACCTTAAGTGCAAAAAGCTTAAATTCACCAGTCTCTCTGTCAACTTCAACTGCTAAATTACTTCCTAGTTTCTCATCAATCTCCTCATACTCCCTATCTACTTTTCCATACTTCTCTTTTTTTACAGCACTTAATATTGCACTCTCTAAAGCTTTAAAAACCTCCTCTTTGTCTATTCCCCTTTCTGCTGCTATCTGATTTATGGCAGCTACTAACTCTGATGTCATTGCCATATGTACAAAATATTAAAAATTAAAATGTATATACTAAAAAAAAGGTGAGCATATATCTCACCATACCTTTAATACATAATCCACCAGAAGTATACCATATGTAGCGAGAAATCGAAATATCAAGAGAACAAACGGCTAAACTTCTCCTAGCTCTTCCCAAAGTCTCTTCTGCTCTTTTGTTAATCTCTTTGGAATATCTACATCTATTCGCACATACAAATCACCCCTGTATCCATCCTTTCCAAGAATTGGAGCACCCTCTCCCTTCACTCTAAAAATTGTACCAGGTTGAGTTCCACTTGGTATTTTGAGTTTTACATCCTTGGTAATACTCTCAATATAAACCTTTCCTCCTAGTACTGCAGTATGTATTGGAATACTTTCAACAGAGTAGAGATCGTTCCCTCGCCTATCGAATTTCTCTGAAGGCTCAACTTCAACTTCGATAAATAGATCTCCATACTCACCATCTAAACTAGCATTTCCACCCTCTCTAAATCTTAGTACCATACCATCATATGCTCCAGCAGGTATTCTAATTTTTACATTCTCTGTCTTAGATTCTAAGCCTGTACCATTACACTTACTACATACCTGTTCTGGAATACTTCCCATACCACCACATTTTGTACATTGTGACATTACAGATATCTGTCCTAAAAAGCTATTCTGAATCCTTCTTGATCTACCAGTACCCTTACATTCGTCACAACTTTTTCTCTTACCTGTATCACTTCCACTACCATTACACTTACTACACTTTACATTTCTTTTTACCTTAATCGTGAACTCTCCACCATCCATTGCTTCTCTAAAAGTAAACTTCATTCTGTACCTAATATTCTCTCCCCCTAAACTCTGTTTTTGAGCTTGTTGTCCAAAACCAAAATCAAAACCAAAATTATTTGAACCACCAAAGAATGTATTAAATATATCTCCCATATCAAATGGGGCTCCACCATAGCTATACTCATATCCACCTCCATTACCACTTCTTGGATCAAAACCCTGTGTACCTGCATGACCATATTGGTCATATGCTTGCCTTTTTGTATCATCTGAAAGTACTTCGTAAGCCTCTTGTACCTCTTTAAACTTCTCCTCTGCACCATCCTCTTTGTTCACATCAGGGTGATACTTCTTAACAAGTTTTCTGTAAGCTTTTTTAATATCTTCTTTTTTTGAATCCTTGTTTACACCAAGAACTTCATAGTAATCTCTTTTGTCCATATGGGTACTATTCTAGCAGACAAATACGTTAAGTGCCAACAAATGACATTAGAATCTTTAATTGGTAATATATCTAAGATGGAAAAAGATATACATGTTAAAAAACAGAGTGAGAAAAAAATATCTGATACAAAAAAAACTCTCTCATGGATATTTGGAATAGTTGGGATTGTAATAATCTTAAGTCAGACTGTACCATTACTCTATTCATATATACGTGGTGAGATGGCGCTATTTCAACAGGGTCAAATGAAAGATCCCTTACCTGAATCTTACAGACAGTATGTTGAGGATGAATTCGCGTACTATGATCCGGGGAAAAGTTACTTTGCAAATCTTTCTGAAAATGCAGATAGCTTGGAATACCAAGGACTTTTTACATACGATCCAACAACAAAAAGCACAAAAGAGATAGTGGTAGACAAAGAATACAAAGAGCTGATGTATATATCCATATCAGAAGTTGGAATAGAAAACATCCGTATTACACCAAATGTAGAAAGTAAGAACGAAGAGGTATATGACAAACTCCTTAAATATGGTCTAGCTCATTTTAAAGGCACTCCACTTCCTGGAGACGGTGGTAACTCATTCATATATGGACATAGTGCAGTCATTAGTTTCTTTAAGAAACACTCTAATCTTCCTGAAACCATATTCACAAAACTTGAAGATGTTGATATTGGAGACAGTGTTGAGATTAAGAGAGAAGACACTGTCTTTAAATATGTTGTTAGAAACAAAAAAATTGTTTCTTCTGATGATTTCTCAATACTAAAAACCCAAGGAGACAAGGAGACTGTTACTCTTATGACCTGTTGGCCATTGGGTGCTGGTATTAAACGATTGGTAGTAGTAGCTGAAAGGCTGTAATTTGTGTAATATATATTATGTATATGGATGAAAAAAAGAAGAAGTTACTTAAAATCCTTGCAATTACAGCTGCTGCTCTACTCCTAGTTGCAGTATCTTTGTTTGCTTTGATACTCAAACCTCAAAAGGAAGTTGAGCTTGTATTCTGGGGATTTTGGGAAGAAGAAGAGGCAATGCATCCCCTCATAGAGAAATACGAAGCAGAGAATCCTAATGTAAAAATATATTATGCAATTCAACAGCTTAGTAACTACGAATCTCTTCTTTACACTAGACTTAAACAATCTGGAACAACTTCTCAGCCAGCACCTGACATTGTTATGATAAATAACTCTTGGTTACCAAAATATGAGAGATATCTCTCTCCACTTCCAGATTCTGTAATGAGCAAAGATGCTTACTCTAAAGAGTTCTATCCTACTGCTATTGATGATTTTACTGGAAGAGATGGAAAGATCTACTCCATACCATTACAGATTGACGGCCTAATGGTTATTTACAACAAAGATTTACTCTTGGAAAAAGGATATACCTCCCCTCCATCTAATTGGGATTCCTTTATGGATGCTGCAAGAGAGTTAACAACAAGAGACTCAAAAGGAAAAATTGTACAGTCTGGTCTAGCGATTGGAACATCGAACAATATTACTCACTCTACAGACACTCTTTCATACTTCTTCCTCCAGAATCTAGCACAGATAATAAGTGAGGACAGGACCCAAGTATTACTCACCTCGCAAAGAGCAGTCAGAGCCTTAGATACATATACCTCTTTTGTTAGTGAAGCAAATCCAACTTGGGCTACATATCTACCAAGTGATCTCACTTACTTTGTTGATGGTAAGCTTGCAATGATGTTTGGTACAAGTTGGAGAGCGTTAGAAATACTTGAACTGAGCGAAGATATTGATTTCGGATTAGCACCTCTACCTCGTCTTCCAAATAACGAGGAGGTTTACTACTCCTCCTACTGGGGTACTTCTGTAAACAGTTCTAGTAACAATACAAGGGAGGCATGGAAATTTGTAGAGTTTCTAAGTCAACCTGAACAATTAAGAAGACTAAATCAAAATGCTGCGAAGATTAGAACTTTTGGAGAGCCATACTCACGAGTATCTATGAACCAAGAGTTGAAAGAGAATCAGTATACCCAAGCTATTGGGTATATGGCTCCATATATGAAATCCTTTCAGTTTGGAGAGCAATCGTTTGTTGAGAATTTACTAAAACAGGGAATAACAGATGTAGTTGAGAACAACTATGATAGTAGCTCTGTACTTTTAAGAATCGAAACTGAAGTAAACGCAAAACTTGCAGTAAGTAATAATTAAAGATTAATATATACTAATGAAGCTAAGAATTGCCCCAATACAAAAAAGACAAAGAAGCATACTACTTACATTCCTCCTTTTACTTACCCTACCAGTATTTGTATTTAGTCTTTTAGAAAGTAAAAGCTTCGATATTAGGAATAGAGCTTTTGAAGATATTGAAATCAGTGAAATTAATCCATGCATAATTACTTTTCCCAATGTTAATCCTTACTCTTTAGAGGTGAATAAAACGGTAAGAATACAGGTAGATGGACTCTCCCAAGAGTATGGGGTAAAAAGCGTAAATATTTCAGATAGTACTGGGAACTCAATCTTTAGCAAATCATACGAAGGGACAACGACAAAAAGAATTACAGAATCATTTCCGTACACTCCATTGGTTGCAAAGGCATACAACCTAACAGGTACTCTAGTTGATATAACTGAAAAAACATATGGATGTGTAATTAGCAGTCCATATGATATTCAAGGAGTTAAAGCAATAATTGCAAATAGCAAACCTGAATTCAAAACAACTCCCAAATCATCTACACCCTCTCAAAGCATACAAACAGGGATAACGTACGAATACACACTTGAAGCAGAGGATATTGATGGAGATACAATAAATTACTCTTACTCATTTACAATTGGACAAGATTGGTTAAAAGCAGTTGTAATTGACGATGGTAGTGGTGGTAAACTAACTATCAAATTTAGAGGCTCTACAAATACTGCGGGTAGCTATCTTGGAAATGTTTTCATTCATGACGGATACAGTAAGCATCTCTCTTCCCAATCATGGGTCATTAGTGTAAGCCCTAAGGAAAATGACAATCCTGTTGTTACCATTATTGAACCCGAGAAGGCATTGACAATAACAGACCAAAATATCATAAAAGTAAGTTGGGATACTCTTGATAGCAACAAAATAGCTAAATATGAAATGTATATATCTCAAAACCCCGCAAATGAATTAGCATGGATAGTCATAGACAAAGACATTTCGTCATCACGAACTTCTTACGATGTTGATCTAACTGATATCCCCGATGGTGCCTACAGAATAATCCTCAAGGCTGTGGATGACCAAGAGCCTGCAGGTGTAGGGATGGCAATCTCAGAAGAGATACTAATCTCTAGAATCAAGGAGGAAGAAGAGAAGCCCGATGACAAGCCTGTACTTCCACAACCACAAATAATAAATGTGTCTCCAACAAGTAGTGATAGTATAAGTAATACAACACCTACAGTGAAAGCCTCTCTGATTTCTACTGAAAATACAACAATAGATGAGTCTAGTATCATCACAAAACTTGATAACAAAGATCTAACTAAGGAGATTGTCATAAACAAGATATCTGAATCTGAACACACAATGATATACATCCCAAGCAGTTCCTTAAGCACAGGCCTGCACAAAGTATATATATTCTTCAAAGACTCAAATGGGAGTCAGGTAGAAAAAGAATGGACTTTTACAATAAAAGGAGATGAACAACAAGAAGATACTGATAGCTTTAATCTCTTTGGACTTGATATACCAAAAAGAACTGCATACATTATCGGTGGTGGTATAGCCTTAATAGCATTAGCAATAGTAATTCCATTGGTAATAATGGCAATATGGAAAGATAAATCAACAGAGAGTTCAACAAACACTGCTCTCCCACAATCTATACCAATGACTGAAGACATCCCAGATATAACTACTCCAACCGAAATTCAAACATTAACAAAAGAAGTATTCCAAGCCCCTGAGCCTGATTTACCAAACGAACAAATTACACCTATGTTCCAAGCTCCAGAACCCACAGAAGACCTTTCAAGTCTCTATGAACAGATTAAAGACTTAGAAGAGGAAGACAAAAAAGAAAGCTAGTAATAATTCTACTTACTCTGCCCTTCTGATATAATCATGAAATGAGAAATCTCACGTATGCACAACTTAGAAATGAATATATAAATTTCTTCAAGAGTAAGAATCATATTGAAATACCAAACGCTCCGTTAATACCAGAGGATGACCCATCTGTTCTTTTCGTGAATGCCGGAATGTTCCCCCTAGTACCCTTTCTCAAGGGGGAGAAACATCCTCTTGGAAACAGGTTAACGAATTCTCAAAGATGTGTTAGGACTGTAGATATTGATGTAGTGGGAGACTGCTCACACTGTACTGCTTTCGAAATGTTGGGCAATTGGTCTCTAAATGATTACTTCAAGAAGGAAGCTATAGAAATGACAATGGAATTTTTCATTGAAGTACTTGAATTCAACATTAACAGAATATATGCATCTGTATTTGGAGGTGAGAGTAATATCCCCAAAGACACAGTCTCAATTGATGCATGGAAAGATATCTTCTCAAGATACGGTATAGATACCAAAGTTGGTAATAATGAAAGAATACAAGAGTATGGAAAAGCAAATAACTGGTGGGAATTAAGTACTGGAGGACCTTGTGGACCTGATTCAGAGATATTTTTTGATACAGGTAAAAAACCCTGTGGAAATAACTGCCATATTAACTGTAATTGTGGAAAATATATAGAGATAGGAAACAATGTCTTTATGGAGTACCTCTTAGAAAACGGTATGTATCTTCCATTAGGAAGACATAATGTAGATTTTGGTGGTGGCCTTGAAAGACTTGCTATGATTTCTCAAAATGTTGAATCTGTATATGAAACAGATATATACAAACCAATACTTAACAAAATAATTGAGATATCAAATATCCAAAATATCCAATCTCAAAGAATAATAGTTGACCATATTAAAGCCTCCACATGGATAGTAATGGATGGAGTTACTCCCTCAAACAATATGCAAGGATATGTACTCAGAAGATTAATCAGAAGAGCAATGAGACATGCGAAAAGCTTGGGTATAGAGGGTAATTTCACTAGAACAATTGGAGATATATGTATCAACCAATTCCAAGAAATATTTCCTAAATTAGAACAAAAGAGAGAGGAAATATTAAACATACTTGAACAAGAAGAACAGAAGTTTAATATGACACTTCAAAAGGGTCTAAAAGAATTAGATTCGTTAATCGAAAAAGAAACTTCAATCTCAGGAGAAGACATATTCCAAATGTATGAGACATATGGATTACCAAAAGAAGTAACAGAGGAGATACTTTCAGAAAAAGAAGTTGCAGTTACTGACATTGAAGGGTTCGAAAGAGCAAAAAATCTTCACCAAGAAAAATCGAGAACTTCCTCTTTGGGAATGTTTAAGGGTGGATTATCCGACAATTCGGAAATGTCAATAAAATACCATACTGCAACACATCTACTTTTAGCTGCACTTAGAAAGACTCTAGGTGAACATATCTACCAGAAAGGAAGCAATATTACCCCAAATCGATTAAGATTAGATTTCCCAAATGAGAGTAAATTAACTGAAGAACAAATTAAAGAAATTGAAGATATAATAAATGATGTCATACAGAAAGGCTTACCCATTACATATGAAGAAACCTCTAAAGAAGATGCCCTTAAGTTAGTTTCTTTTGCAGCATTCCAAGAGAAGTATGGGGATACCGTGAAGATATATTACATAGGAGAAAAAGACGATCCCTTCTCCATTGAGATATGCAATGGACCTCACGTATCAAATACCTCTGTTTTAGGTAGATTTAAAATAGTACAGCAAGAAAATATTGGTGCTGGAATAAAGAGAATAAAAGCAATACTAGAATAATTATGCAAATAGAAAAACCCATACTAGCAATAGATTACGGTGAGAAAAATATAGGATTAGCAATATCTGATAGTAAAGGCATTATTGCAACCCCTCTGGATGTACTAAGGATTACAAAAAGAAGAGGACTTGATGAAATCTTTGATGATATTTTGATAATTACTCAAGAGTACAGAGTAAAAACTATTCTCCTTGGTAAACCCCAAAAGTTTAAGAGTACATATATTAAATCAATAGAGAAAATAGATACTTTCGCAAAGAAACTCTCTCAATTAACCAACATACCTGTAATATTTCAAGACGAAAGCTATTCTACAATTCAGGCTCAAAATATGCTACTATCTCTTGGACAAAGTAGTAAATCTACAAAGGGAAAAATTGATATGATATCGGCAGCAGTGTTTCTTCAAGATTTTCTAAATTCTAAACAGAAAGAAAATGAAAAGCATAATTAAAATATTTCTTCTTGCTCTAGTTACCGTAGGCCTCGTTATATTTCTAGCAAAGAAGAGCTATGACTCTGTTATTAATCAACCTAATGGAGATAGTACAGAGAAAGTTACATTACAGATTTTGTCTGGTGAGTCTACCGATTCAATAATACAAAAACTTGTTTCTTCTGGAATACTGAAAGAGAAGTGGACCAACTATTTTAGAATATATCTAAAATTAAATGACCTTGCCCAAAAAATACAGGCTGGTACATATGAGATACCTAAAAATCTAAATATAAAAGAGATAGCCCAAACCATACAACAATCAAAAGGTTTAGATATTTGGGTAACAATACCAGAGGGCTTAAGAAAAGATGAAATTGCCCAGATACTAAGTACTGAGCTACTTAAGGGATCAAATACAACATTTAACAAAGAGCAGTTTCTTCTTTTAACTACAGATACCACTTTCATATCTTCACTTAGTTTCCCATATACGCTTACAGACTTGGAGGGATATCTCTTCCCAGATAAATACGCTTTTGCTGTTGATGAGAGTACAGAAGACGTATTAATAAAACTGATTAACAACTTCAAAAGTAAGGTTGGAATTGCTGATACATACGAAGATATCATCGTTGCTAGTATGGTGGAAAGAGAGGGACGTTCATCTGAAGATAGGCCAATGATTGCAGATATCATTCTCAAAAGATACAAAGAGGGATGGCTACTACAAATATGTGCAACAATTCTTTATGCAAAAAAAGATTGGACTCATGTAATTACAAAATCTGACAAAGAAGAAGATAATCCATACAATACTTACAAGAACCCAGGGCTCCCAATTACCCCAATCTGTAATCCTGGATTAGAGGCTATCAATGCTGTAAGAAATCCTCAATCGAATCCATACTACTTCTACATACATGACCCAGAAGGAAATATCCACTATGGGAAAACGTTAAGTGAACATAATAGCAATATAGAGAAATATCTTAATTAAATACACAACTCTGCTCAATGGGTGTAACAATAAACATTAAAGATAATGATTCTCCAAAAGTTAAATCTTTTAGGTTGAAAAAAGGTAAGGAGAAATCACAGAAGAAAAAATCTTGGATTTTTTATCCTCTTTCAATAATCTTAATAGGAATAATTGGAACCACTCTCTATTTCGGATACAAGGGATACAAAGTAGGCAAAGATATCGGTTTTAATTTTTCACCTGGTAAACTCATCGAGAAAAAGAAAGACCCCGAATTAAAAAAAGATAGTACAGGGATATATACCAATGTACTTTTAGTTGGAGTAGACACAAGAGATAACACTAAACTACTCAATACAGATGTCATTATAGTAGCCTCGTATAACCACCAAACTAGAGATATTGTAATGATATCAATACCAAGAGATTTCTATGCTCAGGTAAATCCAGATAGGGTTGCATTTAGTAAAATTAATTCTGCATACTCAATTAATGAAAGAAAAAAGGAAGGGAACGGATTAGTTGTCCTAGAAGAGATAGTTGAAGAGATTGTAGGATTAGAGATCCAGTATCATGCAATGATAAATTTTAAAGGTTTTGTTGATCTAATAGATTCTGTTGGAGGAGTATATGTTAACGTTGAAAATAGCTTTACCGATTACAAATATCCATTAGGTAACAGCTATCAAAAAATATCTTTTATCGCTGGACCACAACTAATGGATGGAGAAACAGCACTAAAATATGCAAGATCCAGACACTCACAACAGAATGGGGAGGGATCAGATTATGCTAGAGCAAGAAGACAACAGAAATTAATAGATGCCTTTATGGACAAACTTCTAAGCACTGAAACCCTTCTTAATCCAACTAAATTAATGTCTCTACTAAGTTCTGTTCAAAACAATTTGACAGTTTCTGAATTCTCTTTGGAAGATGTTCAAGCAGGCATAAATATATTGAAATCTCTAAACAGTGAAGATTCCACTTTTAATACCTACTCCTTTGTGCTAGATCCTACAATAGGGAACTATACTCTAATAACTTCTAAGGTGGAAGTCGGCACCTATGGTATTGGACCAAAAGAGGGGCTAGGAAAATATACAAAGATAAATGAATACTTCAAATTAGCCCAAGCCTACCCCCCACTATACTCAGAGAAGCCTTCAATATATACATATGATATTGGGTTAGGAAAACAGAATGCTACTACAAAAACACAAGAGCTACAGAAGAAATTTAAATATCTAAGTATTAGATTCCAAGGAACTAAGCTTACAGACAAGGAAGGTATATATATTTATTCCAACAGTACTGACAAGTTCACAAGCTCTGTAGCCATGCTATCTGAATATCTCAATACAAACAACATTACAAAACCAGAGTACTTAACTACTAATACCTCAGGAGATATCTCTATCCTTTTTGGAAAAGAGATAGTTGTTGAAGAAATTACTCAACCAGTTACAGAATAGAAATGTATAAACTATACATAGGAAACGAAACATATCTCTCACTCAGTAACGCCAGATTATCTATTGAAGAGCTACTTAAAAAGGGAACTTTCGAATATATAGCTATTGATGGAGAAAAAACCGAAAGCTCTACTATCATAGACATCCTCTCCTCTCAATCACTGTTTAATACTCCTAGGATAATATTTTTAAAAAGACTTTACAGGAACAAAGATAGAGAGAACCTAATACCCTATGTCTTAGAATACCTAGAAAGAGACAGTGATAGCTATACTATCCTATGGGAAGACCAGAAAGTGAATTCAATAACTAAGTATGTTAAATTCTTCAAATCGAGGAATCTGTTAGTTGAGTATAACAAACTCAGTAAACCATCCTTTGTTAAATACGCCAAGGACAGATGTAAAACATATGGTTTAAAGATTGATACTACTCTAGTTACTAAACTTTCACAATACTCCAACTATGATACACAGAGATTAGAGAATAATATAAAAAAACTTCTACTCATAACAGATAGCGATTGTATTACTCAAAAGGATTTGGATGAAATAATACAAAACACCCTACAGGAAGACATATGGAAACTACTTGATGAAATCAATTCAGTTGATGGCAAACCATTAACTACTCTAGAGAAAATCCTAAATCAACAGGTTGATCCTAAATATATATTCCCTATGATTGCAAGAAACATGAGATTAATTGCTTTAACAAAATATCTAACAACAAATAACTATCCATATGGTGAAATTGCTTCAATATTAAAAATACCCCCATTTACTGTAAAACCATTAATAGAGGCCTGTAACAAATATGACTGGGGAAAAATTAAAAACAAATATGAGAAATTGTCTAATCTAGACTATGAAATTAAGGTTGGGAGAATAGATCCTAAACTTGGTCTTACCCTCTTTTGTACAACAATATAAATACTCTTGTTGACATTAATACTCATATTCTCATAAACTCTATGTATACAATGAACATTTTATCTGAATAGATGCTACGCTTAAATGGAGAGACAGGACAGAGGTACTAAAAAAATATTAAAAGTTTTAATCGCCATTGGTGTAATACTAATACTGGCTCTAATAGCTGCTTTAGTATATTTTTTCCTCATTAAAGATCGAGCTCAAGATGAAGAGGATTTAGACAACATTACCTGTGGTTGCTATATGATTGATCCGAGTGTAGTAAATGAGTGTGGAGATCCCAAGAGGGCATTTCTTTTCAATTTAAACACAGTCTCTTCTGACCAAGCGTGTAGTGCAAAGTGTGATATTAACGATATAGCGGATAACTTACTAAACAGTACTACTCCAAAAGACTCATACAAAAGCTGTACTGTAAGAAGTATTTCTGATACTAGATGTGAGAACATGATCCTCAAAGATCAAGATGGAAAACTAATCACCGGAAGAATTAAGCCAACAGACACAATAAATGCTCAAGCAACCTTTGATAAATCAACCTATGTTGATTATACATTCAAGATCAATACTGAAAGCACTACTCCAGACAAAGTCGATGGAAATAAAATTACAAAAGAGATTTCAGATTTCCAGGGTAAAACCTCTATGGAAATAATTGCTACTGCAAATGATGCACAAGGAGAAGCAATTAACTCTATTGTTTGTAGAAGAGTTGTTGATATTCAAACAGCAGTATCCAGTATGGTAACTGGTATGACTGCAATAACAGAGCAACAGACAGATGGTAAAACAAAAATATCTCAGATAACAATATCAGTTGGTCAGTTAATTAGCAGTAATATTAAAATAAGGTACTCTTTTAGTGGTAGCTACCTACCATTAACAGCCGTAGATGGTATTACTTCAGAACCTGAAAAAGGTACTCTTACTATGTCCAAACTCGATCTCTATGACCCTAATAATTTTAGTAGCGAGTCTTTTAATATACTCAATAGCCACATTGGTGATTTAGAAATAACAGCAGAGGTCTTTCAAAATGATATAAGTATAGGGAGTGCAACTACTTCTGTTAAATTCATTGATACATCACAGCAAGAGCAACCAGAGGAACCAATCACAGATGATGACAAATCAAATTTCTTGGCTACTAAAACGGTAGCACAATCATGCTTAGAGAGAACAGAGGGCAGTAATACAGCGATATACACAATCTCAGTTAAGAATAATAAAACAGTAACAGATAGTATCACCTCTATAAAAGATAAATTACCACTTGGATTCACATATGTAGCAGATAGCTCATCAATAAACGGGACTTCTACTACAGATACAGGAATTGTTACAGTAACAACCATAGGGCAATCCCAAGAAGTTGTATGGCAACCATCAACACCATGGAGTGTTGATAGCAACGGTACCTTAACCATTGCATTCTCAGCTATTGTTACCTCAAACACAATAACTGGACAAAATTTGAATGAGATAATAGTCAATCCAGTTGAAATACCACTAGATCCAGCTACACTTAGATCTCAGGTATACGTGATAGTTGCTCAAGATTGTGAGAACATAACGGAGGAAGAGGAAGAAATTCCACAGACAGGTATTTTTGATAGCTTCGTGGTAAGAATATCACTAGGTATGTTAATACTTCTAACAGGCTGGTTAGTATACACAAGACCAGAGGGAAATGTAATATCAGAAACAATACTGAATTCAAGAATGTATGGAGAGTACGAACATGCAAAAAATAGAGTAATAAATCCTAAGAAATATTTTGAAGAGAAAATACTAAGAAAAAAATCTAAAGTGAATCGATAGAAAATTGTAATGGTAAACCATCTTTACCAAAACTAATCCCATTTGAAACAATTGAAAAGTAATACCTCTTTGAACTCAGAAGCCCTCTTAACGTTACACTGTGGTCTTTACTCTCTGTCTCATTTTCTAAATCTATGGAAACCATATCTAAACCTCTCATCTCTTTACCATACAGAATATATCCTGAACACTTCTCTTTACTCTTCCAAGATATAACAGAAGTGTTCTCCTCCACCTCCCCCTTCTTTATCTGCACATTATATGGTACGCATCCCTCCACATACACAGCATCCTCAGAACCAGATACTTTGTATACAAACAGTGCTATAACAACTACAAGTACACCTAATATCCCAATTGTAATATACCAATTACTCTTCATTCTCTTGGACAATAATATAATCTGTTAATTTAGAACTACCAGTTAAACTCCGTACTACTATCTCTATTTTATGAGTCCCAATATCCGAAACTTGTGGAACCCCATATATATATTTCTCCTGAGTCACACCAAGCCAATTTACACCCCCTATCTCTATTTCTACCTCATCTATATCACATCCCACCACTCTTGGAAAGAAGAAATACTCCTCTCCCGGATGTCCAACAATTGGAATCATATTAACAATATACGGAGTGCATTCCTCAATGACACTTTCACTAACCCCTTTCACCTCCTCCTTACCCTTGCGTATTAGGTATACAGAGAGGGTAATTGCAATAGCAGGAATTAAGGTAACAAAAATGGTAAAAAGTACTTTTTTTATTCCAACCATATTAAGATAGTGTATCAATAAAATTTTCTGTTTACAAACTTCTTGTCAGTATATATAATAAGAAACAGTTATCAATCATTTAATTATACATACACAATGCCAAATCTAAAAACATCTATAAAAGATCTAAGAAGTACAAAGAGAAAAACTGTATACAATGACAGACTTAGAAAAAGAGTTAAAAGATCTGTAAAAGGCTTTCAAGAAAGTATCACAAAGGGAGTAAAAGGTGATGCCCAGAAGTCATTAAAGCAGGCATACAAAGTCCTTGATAAAGCTGCCAAGAAAAATGTCATAAACAAAGGTAGAGCAAGTCGAAAGAAATCAAGACTTGCTGTTCAACTTAACAAACTGTCCAAAGATAATGTCAAAACTACTCAAAAGGGCTCTTAAAAATTCTTTAGTACCAGCCATACTAATGATAGCTGGAAAAGCTTTAGGAATTTTTTTAGTAAGCGCAAAATATGGATTCCCATTAGAACTTGGAAATGATATTAATGGGTTTTTCTCAACTCAAATATACTTTGAGGATTCACAGGTTACTCAGTTTGTTAACTCTATGTCTGATTTAATTATGTTAATAGTTATTGCTGTACCAACATTGTATCAAATCGTAAAAACATTCCTCTTCCAATCAAGTTTGAGTAATCCTAAAACCATTGTTAAGATAGTAAAATTTAATATGATACAATGGATAACAAGGGATGATACAACCTTTTTGCAAATATTTGTCTGGTGTGCATTCCTCTGGTTATGTACAGGACTAATCATAAAGAACTCCCTAGAAGGTGATACCTATACATGGATTGCATATATATCCGGTTCACTCTCACTACTCTCAGGACTCGGAGCACTAAAAACATTTGAAATTGAAATTAGCAGGGTATATCCTGATAGTAAGAAATATTACTAATGAAAAATCAAAAACTTAAAAAATTCTTTACTTTAATCTTAGAGCCATTCGCATTTGGTTTGTTGGCTTTGATTTTCATAATTCCTACAATCACTGTAATCAATTTAGAACCAATAACAAAAGTATTGAAAGATTGGAATGTATTAGGAGTAAGTGATAACTCTAAACTATCCATAAACATAATTGGAGGAACACATCAGATTTTCAATAGGGAGAAAGTACAACAGAATGAAGAAGGTATATACATATACACAACTACCCTAACAAAAAGAGAATCTGATAGATATTCTAAACCTGTGTTAGAGATCCTTAACGATAGGGACGAAGAGATTAAACTTGAAATATATGGAAATACTGCCCTTCCAACTCACTCAAATATCTCAATAATCATAAATGATCAGGTATACATACTACAAAGTTCAAATGGGGATGTTACAACACAGAATGTCTTGTTACTCCCAAATCAGAAATATATTGTATATTTAGTTGTTGAAAGTTTCTCTAATGTTCAATTTAGTGAAAATTTTGAACTTAAGATTAGAGAAATTGAGTAGTAAGTATCTTTTCTGTTGATAAGTAGATATAATTACCCATATTCTATGGGCAAAATTAGTTTAAATAAAATACGCAATTTCTCAATAATTGCACATATAGATCATGGAAAATCTACATTGGCAGATAGAATGCTTGAAGCTGCACATATAGATATCTCAAGAGACAAAAGAGAATCTAGAATACTTGATAGATTAGATTTAGAACAAGAGAAAGGTATTACAATCAAACTTCAAGCCTGTAGGATGATGTGGAATGATATAGAGCTAAATCTCATTGATACACCCGGACATGTAGACTTCTCATACGAAGTATCTAGATCTTTAGCTGCATGTGAAGGTGCTCTACTTCTGGTAGATGCTTCACAAGGTGTACAGGCACAAACCATTTCTAATACACAGAAGGCTTTAGAATTAGGTTTAACACTAATACCTGTAATTAACAAAATTGATTTACCAAATATAGATGTTAAGGAAAGGGAAGACGAATTAATTCAACTTCTTGGTTTTAAAAGAGAAGAGATACTCAAAGTATCTGGAAAAACTGGAGAAGGTGTAGAGCAACTACTAGATGCAATTGTAGAAAGATTCCCTCCACCAAAAGGAAATATTGACGGTCCATTGAAAGCCCTAATCTTTGACTCCTTCTATGATGAACACAGAGGAGTTGTCGTTGCCGTAAGAATAGTTGATGGAAAAGTTATACATACACCTGGCAAATCAATAGATTTGCATATTCTTCAAAAAGGAGAAACATTCAAACCAACAGAGGTAGGAATATTTAAACCAGATCTAGAGGAGACAGGAGAGTTAAATAGTGGAGATGTAGGATATATTGCAACAGGTTTTAAAAATATAAGCATGTTTACAGTTGGAGATACTGTATCAGATTCAAAAGATACCACCCCTTTAACCGGCTACAAAACACCTAAACCAAATGTATATGCAACATTCTTTCCAGTAACAACAGACCAGTATGAACCATTAAAAATAGGATTAAACAAATTAAGTATGAATGATGCTGCTTTGGTATTTTCAGATCAAAGATCTAATCTTTTAGGCTCAGGTTTCAGATGTGGTTTTTTAGGATTACTCCATATGGAGATTATTCAAGAGAGACTCGAAAGAGAACACGATGTGGACTTAATAATAACAGCACCAACTGTAGAGTACAAAGTAACAAAAACAGATGGAACTAAATTAGAAATCCAAACACCACAAGAGCTACCAGACCCATCTGAGATATCAGAGATATTCGAACCTTGGGTAAGACTAAAAATAATGACTCCAGATAAATACATGGGTCCCCTTATGGAGCTATGTCAATACAAAAGAGGAGTATATGTTAACACTAAATATATGTCCAATTTCTCTGGAGAGATACAGTATAAAGAGCAGTACATAACACTGGAGTATGATATCCCACTAGCTTCTTTGGTATCCAATTTCTTTGATCTTTTGAAAAATAAATCTAGTGGCTATGCATCAATGGAGTATGAATTAATTGATTTCTTCCCAGTAGATTTAGTCAAGGTATCGGTACTTGTTAACCATGAGGAAATACCTGCGTTAAGTTTTCTAGAAACAAAAGAGTTAGCCCAATCTAAAGCAACTAAATTACTTGAGATAATGAAACTAGAAATTCCAAGACAACAGTTCCCAATCCCTTTGCAAGCAGCAATAGGAGGAAAGATTATCGCAAGAGAGGATGTAAAAGGGTACAGAAAAGATGTTACAGCTAAACTTTATGGTGGAGATTACACCAGACGTTTGAAACTGTTAGAAAAACAAAAGAAGGGGAAGAAGAGATTAAAACAAATTGGACAGGTAAATATACCTCAAGAGGCATTTTTAAGTATACTTAAGACATAATGATAGAGAAATTAATATTAACAAACTTCAGGAAATTCAAAAATCAAAGTTTTGAATTTAACAAAAATCTTGTAGTATTCCACGGATACAATGCCCAAGGAAAAAGCTCTGTACTAGAAGCCCTCTATTTAATTAATACAGGTATGTCACCATGGGCATCAATGAATGAATTTGTAAATGTTGATCAAAATTCTCAGGTACATATGCGTATTGAAACAGTTGAAGATGGGAAATCATATGTATATTACAAAGAGAAAGAGAAAAGAATATTTAAAATTGAAGGAACAAATATTAGATCCTCTAGATTCTTTGAAAACAGATCTGCAAATATATTCAATCCTGAAAAGATAGAGTTACTAATGATATCCCCATCACAAAGAAGGGGGTTTCTGGATGATACTATTCTTAAATATGACTATGAATATGAGACCTTACTTAAAGATTTCAAAAAAATATTAAGACAAAGAAACGCATATCTAAAAAAACTCTCTAAACTATTCTATGAAAATGGTGTCATCGCTATAAATGATCCACAATTAAATTTCTGGAGTAATCATTTCTCATTAACATCAGCATATATATTACAAAACAGGATATCTCTAACAAAAGAGCTTTCAACAAACGAATATGATGTTAAGTACAAAACATGCATAGATTTTGATAGAAGAAAATTAAATAATATTGAATATCTTAAGGAGTGTATCGAACAGAATTTAGAACAAAGTAAAAAAAGAGATATAGCTACTGGGTACACAAACATAGGACCACACAGAGATGATTGGGATATATCTAAAGAGAAAGATATTAGGAAATTTGGCTCACGAGGAGAAAAAAGACTTGCGATTGGTAAATTAATATTTGAAACACAAAATATTGTATTTAGAAAAACCTCCCACTACCCCATATTACTCTTAGACGATATAGCTTCTGAATTAGATATCTCTAATACAAAAAAGATATTTGATAGAAATCTACTTAACAAACAACAAACTTTCATTACTGTAATCAACTACAAATCACTTCCAAAAGATATTCTCAAAGATAGTCAATTAATACATCTTAATGGCTTGTAAGCATTCCTCTCTCCACTATTACACTCAATTCTGGTAAACTAGATATTACATGAGACAACATCCAATACCACAAAATGTCCTAGATGTTGAGTTTAAACTTTTTACCAAGTTCACACTCAAAGAATTTACCTATCTTGCTATTGGGATAGGAATTGGTGGACTTTTCCTCTACTTCACAACTAAAGGACAAATTCCTGGAATCATTGGTATACCCGTATTTGTAGTGTGTTCATCACTCGGAGCATTTTTTGCTTTAGTACCAATTAATGATCAACCTGCAGACAAATTCCTAATTAGCTATTTCACTGCAATTAAAAGACCTACTCAAAGAGTATGGCTTAATACTGAGTTGAAAAATCAAAGATTAAAACCAATTGTACAACCACCCCAAAAGAAAATTAAAGTTATTGGGGGATCAAAAATCCCTTTAAAAAAGGACTCTTCTTCCCAAGATGATATGTTTGATACGAAAGAGGTAAGAACTGAAGATACCAGTATGAAAGAATCAGAAGAGAATCTTTTCCTACGCCATGACGCCGATCAATTCATAACAATAAGTGAAGAGAATGTATCTAAATATCAATTCCCAATCAAAAGCGTTGATAGTCTACCCGGTAATATTAACATCTGGCTATGCACAAAAGATAACAAACCAATTTCAGATGTAAATGTCTATTTAAAGGATAATAACGACAAAATACTGTATGCAAACAAAACCGGTAAAAATGGATACTTTCTTACACATAAAATGTATCCTGAAGGAGTATATAATATTGAATTTGAAGGGGTAACATTAAGCCTACCTCGCCTAAGAATTGTGATAACTAAAAATATGGGAAAGCTACCATATAAGATTACAGAAAGTTAATGGATAAAAACGCAAGAGCAAGAACAACATCATCAACACAGGAACATCTCGAAATTCGAGATATTATAGATGATTTAGTAATTACACAAAGTGGAAGTGTAGCATTAATAATACAAACCTCTGCAATCAATTTTGACCTGTTAGCTGAGTACGAACAAGATAATAAAGTATTTGCTTTCGCAGGACTTTTAAACTCTCTAAATTTCCATATTCAAATCTTAATTAGAACAAGACGAATAGATATCTCTAATTATGTTGATTATTTAATCAGCCAAGAGAACGACTCTATGACAGAAGGGCTGAAAAAACAGTTAAAGATATATACCAAGTTTATTCAGAATCTAATTGTACAAAATGATGTCTTAGACAAAAACTTTTTCTTAGTCATACCCTTCAATCCAACTGCTGAATTACCTGGTAGTGGCTTACTTAAATCAAAGAAAAATAGAGAAGAAATAGAACAGAACCTACAACTTAAACAGGAACA